>URNI01000017.1 GCA_900549135.1 uncultured Collinsella sp. | reverse complement strand
CTGACCGTCCAGACGGTTCCGGCATCCGATTTTCCCATGCAAAAAAATACGGCTTATCGGGCGGCAATCGCTATGGCCGAGCATTACGGTCGCGATGCCAACGTGTGCGTGACGATCGAAAAGCGTATCCCGCTGTGCGCCGGCCTGGGAGGTCCCTCGACGGATGCCGCTGCGGTCATTGTCGCCTTGGTCGAGCTGTGGGGTATCGACCGCACCGATCCTGCGCTGGACGAGATTGCGCGTGGCATTGGCGCTGACGTCCCGTTCTTTTTGCACGCGAGCCCTGCGTTCTACGTAGGTGGGGGAGACGTGCTGGCCACTGAGTATCCTGTGCTTCCGGCGACGCCTGTCGTATTGGTCAAGCCGTGCGAGGCGAGCGTTTCAACAATTGAAGCCTATCGACGTTTTGATGAGAACCCGGTACCGGCAGACAAGCCTGGCGCGATCGCTTCGGCCCTGCGTGCTGGGGATGCCGAGACGGCATATGCGCTCGTTCATAACAATCTGGGCGTCATATCCGCGCAGATGGAGCCGCAGATCCAGACGGTTCTTGACTGGCTGAGCGCGCAGGAGGGAACCGTTGCCGTGAACGTGTGCGGTTCGGGTGCCTGTTCTTTTGCCATCTGCGATACCGCCGCTACGGCAGTCCATCTTGCGGAAGTTGCCCAGCAAAACGGCTGGTGGTCCTGCGCGACGGAGCTCATTCCCAACACGGTTCGCGTCGAAGTGCCAAAGAAGTAAAAATTTCTCTAGCACACGACGGAAATCTTTGTTACTATAGTCGAGCTAACGGGTTGTGGCTCAGTTTGGTAGAGCACTGCGTTCGGGACGCAGGGGTCGCTGGTTCAAATCCAGTCAACCCGACCAGAGCATGAGGAGGGACCGCTTCTTGCGGTCCCTTTTTTTAGCTATTGTTGTGATACCGCGATACCCGCGGTATACTCATTCGAGCTTGTCTCGCTGTATTGTGGAGGTCTACATGTTTGGACTGAGGGCTCCTGAGCTCATCATTATTCTCGTCGTTGTCCTGATTATCTTCGGGCCCAAGAACCTGCCGAAGCTCGGCAAGTCCCTCGGCTCTACCGTCAAGAATATCCGTGAGGGTATGGAGGGCGACGATAAGGCCGAGACCAAGCAGGCCGAGGAGGTCGTGGTCGAGCAGTCCGAGGAGGACAAGGAGATCGCTGAGCTCGAGGCCAAGCTCGCTGCTGCCAAGAAGAAGCAGGCAGAGGACAGCGACGCGGACGCAGAGTAGTCCCATCCCTTTGGGGTGAGCACCTGACCGGCTTGCCCGCAGGCTAGCCGGTCTTTTTCGTTTTGTTGACAGTTGATTGTTTGATCAGAGTTGGGGAGATATCCGTATGGACGCAAGCCAGATCGTACTGACCGCTGAGGGCCGCCAGAAGCTCGTCGAGGAGCTCGCTTGGCGTGAGGGCGATTACGCCAAGGAGATCGTCGAGGACATCAAGGAAGCCCGCGCGTTCGGCGACCTTTCGGAGAACTCCGAGTACGACGCCGCTAAGGACAAGCAGGCCCAGAACGCCGCTCGTATTGCCGAGATCCAGGCCATCCTCGCCAACGCTCAGGTTGCTGCCACCACGGGCGATCTGACCGTCTCCATCGGTTCCACCGTTTCGCTGATTGATCCCAACGGCGAGGTCATGGAAGTCACGCTCGTCGGTACCACCGAGACCAACTCGCTCGAGCACAAGATTTCCAACGAGTCTCCGGTCGGTCACGCCATCATCGGTCACGGCGAGGGCGACTCCGTTGAGGTCGTTACGCCTTCCGGCAAGACTCGCGTCTACACCATCGCCAAGATCGCACGCTAGACCACGGTCCCGCGTAAAGGTATGTTTTCGCTCCCTGGGACCGAATCCTGGGGAGCGTTTTAGTTTGAGGAGCTAACTTATGGCAGAGAACCAGAACGCCGCCGATCAGGCATCGACGCTCAACGACGAGCGCGCCACCCGCCTGGCCAAGCGCGCCGCCCTGTTCGAGGCGGGCCAGAACCCCTATCCCGAGCACTCTGAGCTTGAGGACTACGTCGCCGATATCGAGGCTAAGTATGCCGAGCTTGCCGATGGCGAGGACACCGAGGACGTCGTGAAGATTGCCGGCCGCGTGGTCGCCAAGCGCGGTCAGGGCAAGATTATGTTCATCGTCGTGCGCGATGCGACTGCCGAGATTCAGCTGTTCTGCCGCATCAACGACATGGACGAGGCTGCCTGGAATACGCTCAAGGCCCTCGACCTGGGCGACATCCTGGGCGTGACCGGCGTGGTCGTGCGCACCCAGCGCGGCCAGCTTTCCGTTGCCCCTAAGAGCGCGACCCTGCTTTCCAAGGCCGTTCGTCCGCTGCCCGAGAAGTTCCACGGTCTTTCCGACAAGGAGACCCGCTATCGCCAGCGCTATGTCGACCTGATCGCCAACGACGACGTTCGCGAGACCTTCCGTAAGCGTTCGCAGATTCTCTCTACCTTCCGTCGCTTTATGGAGTCCGACGGCTACATGGAGGTAGAGACCCCCATCCTGCAGACCATCCAGGGCGGCGCTACTGCCAAGCCGTTCATCACTCACTTCAACGCGCTCGATCAGGAGTGCTACCTGCGTATTGCCACCGAGCTCCACCTCAAGCGCTGCATCGTCGGTGGTTTTGAGCGCGTGTTCGAGATCGGCCGCATCTTCCGTAACGAGGGCATGGACCTTACCCACAACCCCGAGTTCACCACGATGGAGGCCTACCGTGCCTTCTCAGACCTCGAGGGCATGAAGGCGCTCGCCCAGGGTGTCATTAAGGCGGCTAACAAGGCCATCGGCAACCCTGAGGTCATCGAGTACCAGGGCCAGGCCATCGACCTTTCTGGTGAGTGGGCCAGCCGTCCCATGACCGACATCGTTTCCGACGTGCTCGGCAAGCAGGTCACCATCGACACGCCGGTCGAGGAGCTTGCTGCCGCCGCGCGCGAGAAGGGCCTGGAGATCAAGCCCGAGTGGACTGCCGGCAAGATCATCGCCGAGATTTACGATGAGCTGGGCGAGGACACCATCGTCAACCCCACGTTCGTGTGCGATTACCCCATCGAGGTCAGCCCGCTTGCCAAGCGCTTTGAGGACGACCCGCGCCTGACGCACCGCTTTGAGCTGGTTATTGCCGGTCACGAGTACGCCAACGCGTTCTCCGAGCTCAACGACCCGGTCGACCAGGCTGAGCGCTTTGCTGCCCAGATGGCCGAGAAGGCCGGCGGCGACGATGAGGCTATGGAGTATGACGAGGACTACGTGCGCGCCCTCGAGTACGGTATGCCTCCCGCGGGCGGCATTGGCATTGGTATCGACCGCGTGGTCATGCTGCTTACTAACCAGGCTTCTATCCGCGACGTCCTGCTGTTCCCGCACATGAAGCCCGAGAAGGGTTTCCAGTCCGGTGCCGCTGCCGCCAAGGCTGCAGAGGCCGGCAACGCCGCGAGCCCATTCGTTAAGTCGCTTAAGCCCACGCTCGATTACTCCAAGATCGCCGTTGAGCCGCTGTTTGAGGAGTTCGTCGACTTTGATACCTTCTCCAAGAGCGATTTCCGCGCTGTGAAGGTCAAGGCATGCGAGGCCGTCAAGAAGTCCAAGAAGCTGCTGAACTTTACGCTCGACGACGGTACCGGTACCGACCGCACCATCCTCTCCGGTATTCACGCTTATTACGAGCCCGAGGACCTGGTCGGCAAGACCTTGCTCGCCATCACCAACCTGCCTCCGCGCAAGATGATGGGCATCCCCAGCTGCGGCATGCTCATCAGTGCCATCCACGAGGAGGATGGTGAGGAGCGCCTCAACCTGATCCAGCTCGACGCCTCCATCCCCGCCGGCGCAAAGATGTACTAGGGGGTTACGCGGGTTTGCCAACCCGCGTAACCAGTTGACGCTGCGCGCCGCCCAGGGCGACAATTTGTCATTCAAAAGGCAAGGCATGACCAGAAGGTCTATGCCTTGCCTTTTTCATGCCAACTTGTTCGCCCTGGACGTCGCTCGCTGTCCGTCCTCTACCTGCGGCGTTGACTTGGTTGACACTTAGAACATCGATGTAGTCATTGGGGACGTTCTTAAACGACTGCCCAACGGCTGTTGAGCACATGGCTCGCATGACAGCCGTCTCTTTTATGTTTCCTTTAGCCGTTGCTGCCTAGGATGGGGGTTAGTCGGTAGGAAGGGAGCGTCTATATGGACGACGCGAGCGAGCGTTCAATCGAAGAGGACATGCTCGATCAGTTCAATTACTTTGATGATGAGGACGAGGAGCTGATCGACCGTCGCGAGCCAGCGCCGCTTGATTCCTTTGATCTGGTCGATGAAGAGCCCGACGAGGACGAGGGCGAATCGGCGGAGCCCTCACAGCCTTCGCGCCTTAACTCGCTGCTTTCGAGAGCCCCCATGCACCACGGCGTTCGTGCCGGCGCGCTCCATATGAAAACTGACTGGCACCAGATCGTGACGGCAGGCGATGAGCTTGCCGTCGATGCGCCGCTCACCGATAAATCATCCATCATCTGCCGCACCGGCATGCTTATGCTGGCAAGCGGAACGGGTGCCTGGCGCGTGCGCGATACCATGAATCGTGTTGCCGCCGTACTCGGTGTCACCATCCACGTTGACTTAAGTCTTCTGTCGTTTGAGTGCACCTGCATCGAAGATGGTCACTGCTTTAATGAGGTCGTCAGCTTGCCCACAACGGGCGTCAATACCCATCGCATTTGGATGATGGAGAGTTTCTTAAAGGAAATCGAGACGTATGGGCGCCGGTTTACCGTGCACGAATACCACGAGATGCTCAAGACCGTTGAGAGTTCAAAACCCGATTACTCTCCCTGGCAACAGGGCCTTGCGGCAGCTTGTGCTTGCGGCGCCTTCGTCTTTTTGCTCGGCGGCGGCCCTATCGAGATGGCCTGCGCGTTTGTGGGCGCGGGTGTCGGCAACTTTGCCCGCTCCCATATTCTCAAGCAAGGCCTTGGTCAGTTCAGCGCGCTGACGACCGGCGTTGCGCTCGCTTGCGTTTCGTATCTGCTGGCATTGCTCGGCCTTGGCCAGGTCATACCGGGGGCAATGTCGCACCAAGAAGGCTATATCGGCGCCATGCTCTTTGTGATTCCCGGCTTTCCGCTCATTACGGCGGGCCTCGACATCGCCAAGCTCGACATGCGAAGCGGTATCGAGCGCCTTTCATATGCCGTATCGATTATTGTGATGGCGACGCTCGTAGGTTGGATGGTTGCCGAGTGTGTTGGCCTGGCGCCGGACGACTTTGCCCCACTGGGCCTTTCGCCGCTTGCCCTTACGCTCCTGCGCGTGGTGATGAGCTTCGTTGGCGTATTCGGCTTCTCGGTGATGTTCAACAGCCCGGTAAAGATGGCCGCGGCAGCTGGGTTGATCGGCGCCGTGTCCAATACCCTGCGTCTGACCCTTGTCGATGCGCCGACGATGATTCCCTTCCTGGGCCTCAGCACGGGAATGCCTCCCGAGGCAGCAGCGTTTATCGGCGCGCTGGTATCGGGTCTGCTGGCAAGCTTGGCCGAAGTCAAGCTCACCTACCCGCGCATCGCCCTCACGGTGCCTTCGATTGTCATTATGGTGCCGGGCTTGTATCTGTATCGCTCGATGTATTACATGTGCACCTTCGACACGGTCAATATGCTCGGCTGGTTTGTGCGCGCAGTGCTCATCGTAGCGTTTCTGCCCGTTGGACTGGGTGTGGCGCGTACGCTCACCGACCCTCGCTGGCGCCACACCAGCTAATTGGTACAAGGGGGACAGGTTACTTTGCACCAAATGAGTTGCGGTGAAATAGGGACTGAATTGCTGCTTAAAGGGTCAAAACAGTCCGTATTCCACCGCAACTTATGGGGTCGGGGGATTATCGGTGCCCTGCATCTTCATAAACTCAACGCTTACGATGCGCATGCGTTTCGTGCTAGGCTGGTTCCACCACATAAGTAGTCGCAGACGCGCGTACCACGGGCGGGCGAGATGAAGTTCCAACAGCTCCATCTTGCCCGCCCGTTTTTGTTGCGTGGCGCCGCGGTACAACACAGAGAGGAATCTGCCCTTTATGCCTATCAACAAACGAGAGAGCCTGCTGTTCACCTTTATCATGTGCTTTTGCATGGTGCTCTGGATGAGCATCTACAACGTTGCCCTGCAGCACGGGGCCATCAACGGCGAGGTCGTTGCCACTGCGTGGCTCGGCTTCCCCGTTGCCTACATTTTTGCCATGTGCTGCGACTGGTTCGTCGCCAGCCCGCTCGCCAAGGGTTTCGCCTTTAAGTACTTGGTCACGCCGGGCAAGAGCTCGCCACTTGCCATGACGCTCGCCGTCAGCTCCTGCATGGTCGTTCCCATGGTCATCATCATGTCGCTGTACGGTGCCTGTGAGGGTCTGACGCACATGCCCGGCGGCATCCTTGCGAACCTGTATTCCGTGCCCGCGATCTGGATGATCAACATCCCGCATAATTTTGTGATGGCGCTGCCGTGGAACCTTTTGGTAGCCGGTCCGATTTCCCGCTTCGTCTTCCGTCGCGCCTTCCCTGTGGGGACGGTTTTCGAGGAGGAGCATGCCGAGCTCTTGGAGCAGGCTATGGCTCCTGAGTGCGAGTAGATCGCTTAGGGATCTGCTGAGCGCGGGCGACTTGCTTGGTTGGAGCCCTAAGCGTGGATAGCTCGCTCGGCGACATCGCGGGCGTGAGCGGTGCGCATGACCGGAGGGCCCGTGCTGCTCCGTTGCCCGACGTGCTAGCGCGCAGAACAATCTGTTGGTGCATTCGGCGGCTGCTGAAGCGTTTCGGCAGCCGCTTTTTATACGGAGTTTAAATACAACAGTCTGTTGTATTACGTAGAGTGGTATATCTCTAGCGGGAAAAATGCGAGAGACGGAGCATTATGGCGTTGCTAGTAGGACTGGACGTAGGGTCGACGACGACCAAAGTTTACGCGATGCACGAGGATATGACCGAGGCGTGGTGGGGATATCGCCGCCACGGGGCGTGTCAGACAGCGAGCGTGCGCGCCATGCTCGGCGAGCTCGCCGAGCGCTTTCCCCATGAGTCACTGCGCGTTGCGGTGACCGGCTCGGGTGCGCGCGATATCGCGACCGCGCTGGGCGCCTCGTACGTTCAGGAGGTGGTCGCCAACGCGCTCGCGATCAGCAGGTTCTATCCGCAGACGCGCTGCGCCATCGAGCTGGGCGGCCAAGACGCCAAGATGATCTTCTTCCGCACCAACGATAAGGGAGACATCGAGGTTGCCGACATGCGCATGAACGGCTCGTGCGCAGGCGGTACCGGTGCATTTATCGACGAGATGGCAAAGCTCATGGGGGTCGGCACCGAATCGGGCGAGTTCGAGCAGCTCGCAAGCCGGGGAACGACCGTCCACGAGGTCTCGGGCCGCTGCGGCGTGTACGCAAAGACCGATATCCAGCCGCTGCTCAACGAGGGCATTCCTACCACCGACCTGGCGCTTTCGGCGCTTCACGCGGTCGCCCGCCAAACGATCGGCGGTCTGGCCCAGGGTATCGACATCGAGCCGCCGGTAATCTTCGAGGGCGGTACGCTCGCCTACAACCCCACACTGGTCCGCGTGTTCCGGGAGCAACTGAATCTATCGGACGATCAGGTTATCGTCCCGCGCGATCCGCAGATCATGGTCGCGCGCGGTGCCGCCCTGTCGCTGACCGACATGTTCGCATCGTCCCAACCGATCGACCTTCCCGACGCTTTTGTCCGGCTGGATAAGCTCGAGACGGTCGCGCCCGCAAGCGGGGAGGGACGTCTTGCCCAGCCCTTTTTTGCCACACCTGCCGAGCAGGCGGATTTTACGGCACGCCATGGCAAAGAGACGCCGGCAAAGGGTCCGGATGCGTATGCGCCCGGAGAGACGGTGCGTGTGGCGCTCGGTATCGATTCGGGGAGCACGACGACCAAGTTCGCCCTGGTCGATGAGGCGGGTGAGCTTGTCGATTCGTTCTACGCGTCTAATAACGGCAGACCGCTCGACGTCGCCCAACAGGGTCTTGTCAGCTTGAAGAACCGCTGGGAGACAGCGGGAGTCACGCTTGCGATCGATGCCGTGGGCACCACGGGATACGGCGAGGAGCTTTTCGCGCGCGCGTTCCACGCCGACTACCATACGGTCGAGACGGTCGCGCACGCCCGCGCCGCGTGCGCATGCGTTCCCGATGCGACCTTCGTGCTCGACATCGGCGGACAGGATATGAAGGCCATCTGGCTCAACCACGGCGTGCTGACCGATATCGTCGTCAACGAGGCGTGCTCTGCGGGCTGCGGCTCGTTCCTCGAGGGTTTTGCCAAAAACCTCGGAATAGCCGTTGAGGATATCGCGACCGAGGCATTTTCGTCCAAAGCCCCCGCCGTTCTCGGCAGCCGCTGCACGGTGTTCATGAACAGCAGCGTCGTTTCCGAGCAGCGGCGCGGTAAGGGTCCGGGCGACATCATGGCCGGTCTCTGCCGTTCGATTATCGAGAACGTGTTCACCAAGGTCATTCGCGTTTCAAATCTCAACCGTCTGGGCGACAAAGTCGTCGTCCAGGGCGGCACGTTCCGAAACGACGCGGTGCTGCGCGCATTCGAGCAGTATCTGGGCAAACCCGTCACGCGTGCGCCCCACCCGGGGCTGATGGGCGCTATCGGTATCGCCCTGCTCGCGCGCGAGGAATGCCGCAAGGGCGACGCCGGCACGTCGTTTATCGGGCTCGATGCCGTGGAGCGCTTCGAGCATCGCGAGTTCGGCGGCGTTACCTGCCGTCGGTGCAACAACCGCTGCCAGCGCGCGGTCGTGGCATTTGGCGACGGCTCGCTTTACGTCACGGGCAATCGCTGCCCGCGCGGCGGCGCCATCTCATGGGATGAGCTCGTGCGCGAGGTTCCCGCGGCGGAGGAGCTGCGTCCGCAGGGTGCTTGCGAGGCACAGGCACCCGGCACGGGGCGCGACCGGACCGCGGCTGCCCCCAATCTCTTTGTCGACCGCGAGAAGCTGCTGTTCGAGTCGTACCCCACGGTTCCCGTCAGCGGGGGGCGCGATGTCACGATCGGCATTCCCCGTGTGCTCGAGTTCTGGGACACCATGCCGTTCTGGTCGACGTTCTTCAGCACGCTCGGCTTTAAGGTGCGCGTCTCGGGACGCAGCACCAAGGCGATGTACGAGCGCGGTCTGGCGCACGTCACATCCGACACCGTGTGCTTCCCGGCCAAGCTCGTCCACGGGCACATCCGCAATCTCGTCGACGCCGGCGTCGACCGCATCTTCATGCCCATCATCACGACGGTGCCCACCGAAAACACCGCCTCTACCAGCGAGTGGATGTGCGCCGTCGTAAAGGGATACCCCTACGTGATGCGCAATTCCGATAACCCGGAGGAGCGTTTCGGCGTTCCGTTCGATACGCCGCTGTTCCACTGGTACGACGAGGGCGACCGAAACCGCCAGCTCAAGGCGTGGTGCAAGGAGACCTTCGATATCGATGCCGACCTGGTTGCCAAGGCGACCGAGCAGGCGGACCGCGCGCAGGAGACGTTTGAGAACCAGCTGCAGCTGCGCGGCAGGCAGGTGCTCGAGAACGTGCACGAGGACGGCGGCTACGCGGTGGTGATCGCTTCGCGCCCGTACCACAACGACCCGCTGGTCAACCACGGGCTGCCCAAGCTCTTCTCTGAGCGCGGCATCCCCGTGCTGACGCCCGATGCGGTGCCGGGGGTCTGCAACGTCGATCTTTCCAACAGCCGCATCGACATCGTGAACAACTACCATGCGCGCATGCTGTCGTGCGCGGTCATCGTCGCATCGACGCCCGAGCTCGAGCTCGTGCAGATGGGCAGCTTCGGCTGCGGCCACGATGCGTATCTCACCGACGAGATCGCGCGCATGATGGGCGAGATGGGCTCCAAGGTTCCGATGATGATCAAGCTCGATGAGAGCGACGTCGCCGGTCCCATGGGCATTCGCGTGCGTTCGTTTATCGAGTCGGTCAACCGTCGTCGCGCGGAGGAGCGTGCCGAGGGCGCCCGGGTGCACGCGGTCCATCCGCTCGACGACCCGTATAAGGTCAAGTACACCAAGCGCGACCGGCACGACAAGATCGCGCTGGTCCCCAACACCTCCCATGCGTTCTGCAGGCTCATGACCGCGGCGATGCGCAATCAGGGCGTGCGCGCCGAGGCCCTTGATATCGGGCGCGAGGATGCCATCCGCCTGGGCAAACGCTATGTGCACAACGACATCTGCTTCCCCGCGCAAATCGTGATCGGCGAGGCGCTCGCGGCACTCGAGAGCGGTAAGTACGACCCGCACGACGTCGCCGTGGTGACTGGCAAGTATATCGGCGACTGCCGCCTGACGCACTACATGCCCCTGCTGCGCCGCGCGCTCGACGACGCGGGATACGACTATGTCCCGGTGCTCACCAACGACGACGTCGATGCCCACAATGCGCATCCGGGCTTCAAGCTCGGCCTTGGCCCGAGCATCCAGATCGCCTACGGTCTTCCCATGATCGATGCCCTCGAGGCCATGCTTAGGCGCATCCGTCCCTACGAGCTCGAGAAGGGCGCGGCGGACGCTGCGTTCGACCGCGCGCTCGATGAGGTTATCGAGGGCATGGAGCGCTCCGGGCTGAGAGGCCAGGCGACGGGCTTCAAACGCGCGCTTGCGATCATGGACGCCGTTCCGTACGACCGCTCGAACCCGCATCCGACCGTTCTCATCGTGGGCGAGTACCTGCTCAATTTCCATCTCGGCGCCAACCACGAGATCGAGCGCTACCTCGAGGACAACGGGCTCGAGGTCATCGAGGCGCGCATGACCGACGTGATCCGCAAGACCTATTTCTACAAGCATGCGCAGTCGCGCGAGTTCCACGTCGACCTGTCGCTGCCCGAAAAGGCCTGGTACGCCACGGCGGACAACCTGTTCGAGCTCGCGCACGACCGTTGCGACCGCCTGGGCGCGGCGAGCCCGCTCTACGAGCCGCCGACGCGCATGCCCGAGCTCGTGCGCGCGAGCGATAAGATCCTGCACCATACGTTCGATGCGGGCGAGGGCGTGCTGATTCCGGCGGAGATCCTCGAGCACGCCAAGCGCGGCTGCCGCAACTTCGTGATCCTGCAGCCGTTCGGGTGTCTGCCCAACCATGTCGTGGGGCGCGGGCTCATCCATGCGCTCAAGGAGCAGTATCCCACGGCGCAGTTCCTGCCGCTCGACTACGATCCCGACGTGAGCTTCGCCAACGTGGAGAACCGTCTTCAGATGCTCATCATGAACGCCAAGGCGCAGGGGTGCGGTGAGGCGCATGGCGAGACCGCGTAAGGACGCCGATGCGCCCGATGCACGCACCCGTATCATCGAGGCGTTTTGGGAGCTCATCGAGAACAACAGCATCTTCGAGCTGTCGGTTGGCGAGGTGACCCGCGCCGCCCAGTGCAATCGCGGAACGTTTTACTACTATTTTCACGATTTCGATGAACTCGTCGCCATCGCCATAGCCCAGCTGCTGCAGGATAACGAGCTCATCACCGATGCCCTCTGGCATTTTTCGAGCGAGGGCGACCTTTCGGCGTTCGACCGGCGCGACGTCCGCTGTCTGCTGCGGCGCATCGTCATCACCATGAGGGCGGGTGCCGCCGAGCAGGTCGTGCAGGGCATCCATACGATCATCATCGACCGCGTGAGAGAGATCGTCCACCCCGACGGAGAAGAGCTCAAGGCAGATTCGAGCTTTGCGGTGGGCTTTCTGGTCTCGGGCATCATGGGCTTTGTGATGGCGGTCGGCTTTGCCCGGGAGGGCGGCGAGGAGATAGACCTCGAGCAGCTGGGGGACAGCGCGTGCGCGTACCTGAGGGCGGTCGCCATGCAGACGGTGGAAACGGTCGCGCAAGTCGAGGGCGTCGATACATCCGAGCTGCTCGAACGCGTCTCCAAGGAGGCCGATGCCTATCGCGCATCGCGTGCGACGAGTCCCGACGTGGTGAAAGACGCCTAGGGTTTCTCTTGCGGGGCGCCCGTCGCGCATCGCGCGGTGAGTCCCGCGATGCGGTCATAACCTGCATTCATGTGAGCCGGGTTTATAGATATTCCTCCAGCTGTTAACATAGACAACCTGTGGGTAAAGAGACAAAAGCGCCGCCGACGGGCGGGCGTTTTGATTTCGATGAACTCATGTAAGGAAACGAGCATGTTAGATAGATTTACCGATCGCGCGCGTAAGGTCATGTCTATGGCCAAGCAGGAGGCGCTCGATCTTCATTCAAATAAGGTGGGCACCGAGCACTTGCTGCTCGCGCTTGCCAAGGAGGACGAGGGCATTGCCGCCGAGGCACTGCGTTCGCTCGACATCTCCTACGATGACATCATGGATACTCTCAAAGAGGTCCAGACCACGGTTCCCGAGCCCAGTGAGGAGACCGAGGCGGCCAAGCTCGCCTTTACGCCTCTCGTCATTAGTGTGATGGAGCGTTCATTCCGTGTGGCGCGTGAGAACAACCAGACCTACGTGTCGACCGAGCACTTGCTGATCGGCATCGTCGAAGAGGGCAACGGCATGGCCATGGACATCCTCATGCGCCTGGGTGTGTCGTCCGCCTCCATCAAAAAGGCTATCGAGAAACTCACCGCCAAGGACCAGGACAAGAAGCGTCCGCTCGCCGGCACCGGTGCTGGTCGTCCCGGTGCGGGCCTGCCGTTCTTTAGCGGCTCGGATGCCTCTCAGCAAAAGGGGAGTGGCACCGATACGCTTAAGCAGTTCGCGACCAACCTCACACAGAAGGCGCGCGACGGTGAGCTCGACCCCGTAATCGGTCGCGAAAAGGAAGTCCAGCGTATGATGGAAATTCTTTCGCGCCGCACCAAGAACAACCCGCTCATTCTGGGCGACCCCGGCGTGGGCAAGACGGCTATCGTCGAGGGCCTGGCTCAGCAGATTGCAGCCGGCAACGTGCCCGAGAACCTCATGAACCAGAATATCTGGACGCTCGACCTGCCGGGCCTCGTGGCGGGTGCCAAGTATCGCGGCGAGTTTGAGGAGCGCCTCAAGAACGTGATCCAGGAGGCCACCGAAGCCGATGACGTCATCCTGTTTATTGACGAGATGCACACCATCATCGGTGCCGGCTCTGCCGAGGGCTCCATCGACGCGAGCTCCATGCTCAAGCCCGTGCTCGCGCGCGGTGCCTTCCAGATTATCGGCGCCACCACGGCCGAGGAATTCCGCAAGTACCTCACCAAGGACCCGGCCTTCGAGCGTCGCTTCCAGACCATCGATGTCGAGGAGCCGAGCGTCGAGGACACGGTCAAGATCCTGACCGCGCTCAAGCCGCGCTACGAGGAGCACCACCATGTGCGCTATACGCAGGGTGCTATCGAGGCCGCCGCGAACCTCTCCGACCGCTACATCCAGGATCGCTTCCTGCCCGATAAGGCCATCGACCTCATTGACGAGGCCGGCGCCCGCGCCCGCATCGCCGCCAACCGCGCGCCCGAGCCGGTGCGCGAGGCCGAGCATCGCGTGGAGGAGCTTAAGGCCGCCGCGCAGGAGGCCACCGAGAGCGACGACATGAACAAGGCCGCCGAGATCACCGAGCAGCAAAAGGCTGCCGAGATTGAGCTCGCCGAGGCCAAGGCTGCCTGGACGGCCGAGCTCGACGCCAGCCCGCTCACCATCGATGTCTCCCAGATTGCCGACATCGTGTCCGTGACCTCGGGCGTGCCGGTGTCCTCGCTCACCGAGAGCGAGAGCCGCCGCCTGCTGCAGGCCGAAAGCGTGCTCAAGACGCGCATCATCGGTCAGGACGAGGCCGTCGAGGCCGTTGCCAAGGCCGTGCGCCGCAGCCGCTCGCCGCTCAAGGACCCGCGTCGCCCCGGCGGCAGCTTTATCTTCCTGGGCCCCACCGGCACGGGCAAAACCGAGCTCGCCAAGACGCTCGCCGAGTATCTCTTTGGCAGCAAGGACGCGCTCATCAGCTTCGATATGTCGGAGTTTGGCAGTGAGTTCGAGGTCTCCAAGCTCATCGGTAGCCCCCCGGGCTATGTGGGCCACGACGAGGGCGGCCAGCTCACCAAGGCTGTTCGCCGTCACCCGTACTCGGTCGTGCTGTTCGACGAGATCGAGAAGGCGCACCCCGACATCTTCAATATCCTGCTGCAGGTGTTGGAGGAGGGCCGTCTGACCGATAGCCAGGGCAAGACGGTCGACTTCCGCAATACGGTGATCATCATGACGTCAAACGTGGGCGCCCGCGAGATCGCGCAGGATGCGAGCGTTGGCTTTGGCACCACCGGCGAGCAGGGCCTCACCTCGAGTGAGATCCGCGGCCGCGCGATGGGCGAGCTCAAGCGCCTGTTCCGCCCCGAGCTGCTCAACCGTATCGACGACATCGTGGTGTTCCAGAAGCTCTCGGGCGAGAACCTGACCAAGATTGCGCACCTGCTGGTGGACGATCTGCGCCAGCGCCTGATCGCAAACGGCATGAACATCAAGCTTACCGATGCGGCCTACGACAAGATTGTGGCGGAGGGTACCGACCTCACCAACGGCGCGCGTCCGCTGCGTCGTGCCATCCAAAAGCTCATCGAGGATCCGCTGTCCGAGGAACTGCTGGCTGGCGAGTGGGGCGAGGGCGATACCGTCCTGTGCGACGTGGCCGATGGCAAGTTTGTCTTTAGCCGCGGCACGGGCGAGATCCCGGCACCGCGTCCGGCGGGCACGCTTGGTGGCGATACCGCCCCGGCGGTACCGCACACCGGCAACGCCGCGCCCGTGAGCGGCGGCGTGACCTCGGGCCCCGGCGGCATGATGCAAGCCGGTTCCGGCGCGCTGTAGGGCGTGGCGACAATTTGATACGCGCAATCGAGGCGCTCTGGCAAGGGCGCCTCGATTTGTAGAGCTGCGAAGTTGTGACCGTTACGCTATGCGGTCCACCGTTAGCCGATGATGCGAGGGCGCTCGGCGTTTTCGACTGGTTTATGCACGCAAAGTCTGGGAATATACAAGTCGCATGTCTTACTGTCTAACCAGTTGCGCCAAGGAGGCACCATGGACTACAAGATTACCGGCTACGAGCCCGCCCAGCTGTTCCATTTCTTTGAGGAGGTCAGCGCGATCCCCCGTGGGTCTGGCAACGAGAAGGGCATCAGCGATTTCCTGGTTGCGTTTGCCAAGGAGCGCGGTCTCGATGTGTACCAGGACGAGGTCTACAACGTCATCATTCGCAAGCCCGCATCTGCCGGTGCCGAGAATGCCCCGACCGTGATGCTGCAGGGCCACATCGATATGGTGTGCGACAAGTTGGGCTCCGTTGAGCACGACTTTACGACCGATGGTATCGACCTGGTCGTCAAGGACGGCGTCCTCACCGCTAACGGCACCACTCTGGGCGCCGACAACGGTATTGCCGTCGCTCTGATGCTCACTGTTCTCGATGACGATTCGATCGTTCACCCCGCCCTCGAGTGCGTATTCACCACCGACGAGGAGACTGGCCTGGTCGGCGCCGAGACGCTCGACAAGTCCCAGATTAGCGCCCGCACCATGATTAACCTCGACTCCGAGGAAGAGGGCGTTGCTACCGTCAGCTGCGCCGGCGGTGTCGTCGTTACCTACACCTGCCCGATCGCGCGCGAGCACAAGACCGGTAGCACCCTCACGCTCGACATCTCCGGCCTGCTGGGCGGCCACTCCGGCAGCGATATCAACCTGGAGCGCGGCAACGGCAACCTCATCATGGCCCGCATCATCGACCGCCTGATGGTTGCCGGCGAGCCCGCTATCGTTAGCTTTAACGGCGGCACCAAGGACAACGCCATCAACCGTGAGTGCAAGGCCGAGCTGGTTTACGCCGACCACGCTGCCGCCGAGGCCGCGGCCCAGATCGCAAAGGGCATCATCGCCGACGTCACTGCCGAGCTCGAGGTCTTCGACCCCGGCTTTACTTGCACCGTCGAGATTGCCGACGACGCCGAGGTTGAGGCCATGGACCAGAAGTCCGCGCTTGCCCTCATCCGCGCCCTGCGCCTTGCCCCTAACGGCGTGATTCGCCGCAACGTCGCCACCGACGGCTCCGTCGAGGTTTCCTCCAACATCGGTGTGGTTGCCACTTCTGACGACGAGGTCAAGATCATGCTGTCCCCGCGCTCCTCGATCACCTCGCTGCAGAACGAGTTCAAGGACCGCCTGCAGACGCTGGCCGATGTCCTGGGCTTTGACGCCAAGTTTGAGTTTGAGTATCCCGGCTGGAGCTATGCCGAGCATTCGCCGGTCCGCGACGTCTTCGTCGAGAGCTATCGCGAGCTCTTTGGTTCCGAGCTGCGCATCGAGTCCATTCACGCCGGCCTTGAGTGCGGCCTGTTTGCCGAGGCCCTGCACGGCCTGGACGCCATCGCCGTGGGCCCGACGCTCTCCGATGTCCACACCCCGGACGAGAGCATGGAGCTCGCTTCTGCCGAGCGCTTCTACGAGCTGCTCATCGACGTCCTCAAGCGCCTTGCTGCGTAAAGGTCGCGCTAGCAGCAGTTCGAGTCACGTGCTAGCGGATTGCAAATGACATTACGAGAGGGGGCATCTGAGCTTTTGCGACGGGTGCCCCCCCTCTTTTGTTTGATAATTGCGAAATTACGGCCACCTAGTCCATTTCTGCCCTGATGAGGTCGAGGGTGCGCTGGCAGTTTTCGCGGACGGGGCCGAGCATATGCTCGCGCAGGTCCGCCATGCCGGGCAGGTCGGCGTATTCGTCCATGACCTCTTCCATGCAAATGGGCACCTCGTAGGCGAGGTCCATCATGGTTGCAAAGCAAAACTTCTCGGATAGCCCGGCATCGGTGAGCGTCGCCTCTAGCGCGGGGTCTCCCATACCGTGGTATCGGCGGATAGCGCCTGGACCGATGCGCCCCACACGATTTTCGCCGCCAACGCTCATGGCAAGGCGCGCTTTTCGCCGCATACGTTCGTATGCTAAGCCCGATGCGACATCGTACATGGGTGCGAGCGCCGCGTTTGTGCCTTTGCCTAGGATGAGCGAGTAGTTTTTAGCGTGTGCGTCAGGCGCTCCGATAATGGCGTTATAGAACAACATATAGGTAAAAAGCACAAGATTCATGTGGTGGGGGACTGTGTTAATCAGTCGTTCTTGGATGTCTCGTGTAGTTGGTCCTCCGTCGGCGGTGTATTTCTGGGTTGGCAATACACCGAGTGCCTGGCAAAAGTCCTCCTGATGCAGCCTTTCGATATTTCCGCTGCTATTGACCATTCTGTCGTACCGTTCAACGACGAGCGCAGCTTCGTCTTCAAATGTGCAATAGGAGACGTTGGCAGTTGGAATGCCAACACGCCGAGCTGTTTTCATGCAGACGAATTCGTTTAAGGCCTGATGTTTGAACCCAACGACACCATTTTTGAAGATATGGGTAGTGGGGGATGACCCTAGACATTCGCACCATTGTCCATCATGCCAAGCTAGTGCAAATTTGCCTTGGTTGCCGCCCAGGGACCAGCTTTCGTTGGAGCCCATCCATGTCTCTCTTTCGTCATCGCGAATTGCTTTGAGCTTGTGAGCGATTTGAGAATTGGTAAGCGGGCGGTATGCTGAGACCCTGCCGTGGGCGGCATCTAATTGATCGGCTCGACAAAACTGAACGGCCCCCGCGCAGTCAAGACCGATATGGCACAAGAGGGCGACGGGGTTGTTGGATGCAACGTCATGCTCGGCGGCAATAGCGCGACGCTGCTCTTGGCTGTCGGGCAAAAGGCCAAATAGGAACGGACGGACGATGTTATGGCCATATGTGCGATTGGAAAGCGGCATTGTTAACGATAGCGGTGCTCCGCGATAGGTTGGGGCGTATACAAAGCTGCAGAGTCCATGCTCGTCTTGCCGGAGAGTGCCGGCGATTTCGCCACAAATGAGGGTCGCAAGCTCCATTTCTGCCATTTATTTCACAACCTTACAGCCAAAGGAGAGGTCTGAAGTGCCGGAAAGGCCTTGCTCGGCTGCGATTTGGGCCAGCAAGGCACCATAGAAAGCTGGCGTTCCTTGTCGAGCGGGTCGTCTGCCTACGCTTGGCTTTGGCAGGGCATTCGAGTTCGCGATAGGGAGGTCCGCTATCGTCATCGGATGTTCGGAGGGCGATGCGATGGAGTCGTTATCGCTTTGCGCAAAGAGACCTATGCCGAGTGCGTTAAAGACGGTCAACAGCTTGTCGAGCCGAATGCCCGTGGCATCTCCCAGCTCGAGCGATGCGAGCAGGCGCTCCGAAACACCGGCCTTATTAGCGAGGGCGGCACGGGTGAGACCCTGAGCCTCGCGTGCCTGGCGCACGTAGATGCCAGCTTGGCGCGGTGTGGTGATGGGAAGGGTATCCACGGCGATCTCCTAACGTGCAGACTTTTGCATCATAGTATGACATGCAAAAGTCTGCATGAAAAGGCCTCATGCAAAACTCTGCATGAGGCCTCATCCGGACGTTTAGTTTTGAAGGGTGTTTTACAGCGCCAAAATCCCCAGATGCTCCAGCAAAATCTTGAGGCCGATGAGGACGAGCACGACGCCACCCACGATGGTGGCGGGCTTTTCGTAGCGCGCGCCAAAGGTGTGGCCGATCGCTACGCCGGCAACGGAGAAGACAAAGGTCGTGATGCCAATGAGCGACACGGCGGGAACGATGTCGACGGAAAGCGCGGCAAACGAGATGCCCACGGCAAGCGCGTCAATCGAGGTGGCGATGGCAAGGATTAGATATTCGCCCAGGTCGATCTTTTCGGCATCCTTGCCGTCGCCTTCGTTCTCGTCCTCAGTAAAGGCTTCCCACAGCATCTTGCCGCCGATAAAGGCGAGCAGGATAAAGGCGATCCAGTGGTCGATGGGGCTGATGATGCCCATGAACTGGCTACCAAGGGCCCACCCAATTACGGGCATGCCGGCCTGGAAACCGCCAAAGAACAGGCCGAGTATCACGGCGACCTTAAGGTTGATCCTTTTCATGCCAAGGCCCTTGCAGATGGATACGGCAAAAGCGTCCATAGAAAGGCCGATAGCGAGCAACACAAGCTCTGCGAGTCCCATAGTCTGGCTCCCTCTCTGCGGGCGGGCCCGCGTGTACCTCTTGGGGGAGTAACAAAAAAGACCCGTGGCGTACGCGTTGCGCGCACAGCCACGAGTCTCGTTCATTAAGGCAAGCCAGGCCGCATCGGCCAGTGTGTTGACTTGCCGCGCCACCGGAGGCGAACCCGATCACGCGACTACTCCCTCATTTATGCGAATCCCGATGCTACCACATGAACAGCTGATTTGGGTTGGGCTCTCAGCTGTGTTCGCTCATTCTGTAAGCATCGGATTTCGCAAGCGCCGCAGGGACAAACCGTGAGAAACTATTTAGCGTTTATGGAGCGTATACGATGGGAGCGATGCCTTGGATAAGAACGAGCTGCAAAAGCGTATGGAACAGGCCATCCGCCTGACGGCACCTGGTCAGCCGATCCGCACCGCCCTCGACATGATCATCGCCGGTCACCTGGGCGCCCTTATCTGCGTCGGCGACACCGAAAACGTGCTCGCTGCCGGTAACGACGGCTTCCCGCTCAACATTTCGTTCACCTCGAACCGTCTGTTCGAGCTCTCCAAGATGGACGGTGCTATCGTCATCGACGGCGACCTCACCCAGATCCTGCGCGCCAACTTCCACCTCAATCCCGATCCCTCGCTTGCCACGAGCGAGACGGGCATGCGTCACCGCACCGCCGCTCGCATGTCGGTGCTCACCGATGCCATCGTGATCTCGGTCTCGGCCCGTCGTGCCGTCGTTAACGTGTACGTTCACGGCAAGAGCTACGAGATCCAGCCCGTCACCACCATCATGAGCTCGGTCAACCAGCTCGTCGCCACGCTTCAGACTACTCGTCAGTCGCTCGACCGCTCCTTGCTGCGCCTGACGGCCCTTGAGCTCGACGACTACGTCACGCTTGCCGACATCACCGGCATTTTCTCGAGTTTCGAGATCATGCAGCAGGCAAAGACTGAGCTTAAGGATTGCATCGTCAAGCTGGGCAACCAGGGCAAGCTCGTGCAGATGCAGCTCGAACAGCTCGCGGGCTCTAGCATGGATACCGAGTACGACCTGATGATCCGCGACTACGCGAGCGATTCCTCCGAGGCAAACGCCGAGAAGATTCGTGCAGAGCTCGCTCGCATGACGCCTAAGGACCTGTCCGACCCGCAGCACGTGGCGGCAGTTCTGGGCTATGACGACCTGGACGAGGACTCCGTCATGACACCGCTGGGCCTGCGCACACTTTCGCGCGTGTCCGTTGTGCGCGACGGCGTGGCCGAGAAGATCGTCGACGAGTATGGCTCGTTGCAGGAGCTCATGGACGACATCAGCGAGGATCCGGAGCGCCTGGGCGACTTTGGCGTTAACAACCCTGCCATTCTTGCGGACTCCCTGTACCGCATGAAGGGCACCAAACAGGGGAACGCATAATGGCGCCCGTATGCGCCGTGGTCGTTGCCGGTGGCAGCGGCCAGCGCTTTGGTAACCCCGGTGGCAAGCAGCTCGTCAATGTAGCGGGCCGTCCGCTTATGAGCTGGTCCATTCGCGCGTTCGATCGGAGCGATAAGGTCGGCCACATCGTCGTGGTTTGCCCTGCCGAGCGTCGTGCCGAGATGCGCCGCCTGGCCATCGACCCGTTTGACTATGACACGCCCATCAGCATTGCCGATGCCGGCGATACCCGTCAGGATTCCACCCGTGCCGGCGTGCATGCGGCTCCGGCGGGCTTTGAATACGTTGCCATCCACGATGGCGCTCGTCCGCTCATTACGACCGAGGCCATCGACCACGCTATCGACGTGCTCGTGAGCGACCGCTCGCTCGACGGTGTCGTGTGCGGCCAGCCCGCGATCGACACGCTCAAGATCGTCGATGGCGACAACATCGTCGAGACGCCGCCGCGTGAGCTCTACTGGGCTGCGCAGACGCCGCAGATCTTTAGCGTCGATGCTATGAAGCGCGCCCACGCTGCAGCCATTGCCGAGGGCTTTATCGGCACCGATGATTCGTCGCTGGTCGAGCGCATGGGCGGGCGCGTCCGCTGTGTCCAGAGCCCGCGCGATAACCTTAAGGTGACGGTGCCCGAGGACCTGCGTCCCGTAACCGCGATTCTGCTTGGCCGCATGGCCGAGGGAGAGGACCTTCCCCATGTTCAGTAACCTGCGCATTGGCCATGGCTACGACGTTCACCGTCTGGTGGAGGGGCGTCGATGTATCATCGGCGGTGTCGACATTCCCTACGAGCGCGGCCTGCTGGGCCACTCGGATGCCGATGTGCTCGCGCACGCCTTGGCCGACGCCATTCTGGGCGCCTGCCGCGGGGGAGACATCGGCAAGCTATTCCCCGATACCGACCCCGCCTATGAGGGTGCCGACTCGATGGTGCTGCTCGCTCGCGTGATGGACTATGCGCGCGAGTTGGGCTTTGAGTTTGTCGATGCCGATTGCACCATTGCCTGCCAGCAGCCTAAGATCACCCCGCACCGCGATGCCATGCGCGCCAACCTCGCCCATGCCTTGGGCGTCGATGTCGAAAACGTGGGCGTCGCCGCCACTACGACCGAAAAGCTCGGTTGGGAAGGCCAGGGCGAGGGAATCGGCGCCTGGGCCGTCTGCCTGCTACAGAAAATCGTTAAGGAGTAACGAATGCGTATCTACAACAGCGCTACCCATAAAAAGGAAGAGTTCCAGCCCATCGAGTCCGGCAAGGTCCGCATGTACGTGTGCGGCCCCACGGTCTACGACAACATCCACATCGGCAATGCCCGCACGTTCATCAGCTTTGACGTGATTCGTCGCTGGCTCATCGCGAGCGGCTACGAGGTCACGTTCGCCCAGAACCTCACCGATGTCGATGACAAGATCATCAAGCGCGCCAACGAGCAGGGCCGTACGGCTGCCGAGGTCGCAACGGAGTTCTCGGATAAGTTCATTGGCGTCATGCGCGCCGCCAACGTGCTCGATCCCGATGTGCGCCCCCGCGCCACCAAGGAGATCGGCCCCATGATCGCCATGATCAAGACGCTTATCGAGCAGGGCCACGCTTACGCAGCCGATAACGGCGATGTGTACTTTGCCGTGCGCAGCGATCCCAACTATGGTCAGGTCTCGGGCCGCAACATCGACGACCTGATGGTGGGTGCGCGCATCGAGGAGAACGAGGACAAGAACGACCCGCTCGACTTTGCCCTGTGGAAGGCCGCCAAGCCCGGCGAGCCCAGCTGGCCGAGCCCCTGGGGCGAGGGCCGTCCCGGTTGGCACACCGAGTGCGCCGCCATGGTGCATCGCTACCTGGGTACCCCGATCGATATCCACGGCGGCGGCTCCGACCTTGCCTTCCCGCATCACGAGAACGAGTGCGCCCAGGCCACCTGCGCCTGGCACCAGGGCTTCTCCAACACTTGGATGCACACGGGCATGCTGCTGGTAGACGGCGAGAAGATGTCCAAGTCGCTCGGCAACTTCTTTACGCTGGCCGAGGTCCTCGAGCAACACTCCGCTGCCGCTCTGCGTCTGCTGATGCTGCAGACGAGCTATCGCTCGCCGCTCGATTTTTCTTGGGAGCGCCTGGAGGGTGCCGAGAACTCGCTCACGCGTATCGCCGGTACGGTCGAGAACCTGCGCTGGGCCGCGAACCATGCGACGGCCGATGCCGATGCGGCTGCCGCCGAGGCGTTTGCCGCCAAGGCCGCCGAGACTCGTGTCACCTTTAAGGAGTGCATGGACGACGACTTTAACACCGCTGGTGCCATGGGTGCCGTCTTTGGCTTTGTGACCGAGTGCAACCAGTACCTGGAGCAGGCGGGCGATGCTGCCGACAAGGCCGCCGCGCTTGCCGCCGCTGACACGCTGGCCGAGCTGCTCGATACGCTTGGCGTCGAGCTTCCCGAGCCCAAGGTCGAGCTGCCGCTGGGTCTGCTGGGCGTTGCCGCCGGTTTGGTTGCCTACACGGGTGACGACGTGGACGAGGCCGCTGCCAAGATTCTCGAGGCCCGCGCCGAGGCCCGCGCCGCTAAGAACTGGGATCTGGCTGACGCCATCCGCGACCAGCTCAAGGACCTGGGGCTGACGATCGAGGATACTGCCGCTGGCACTCGTATCAAATCTCTCTAATCCCCGCGGGTTTCCCAAGCGCCCGACCTTGCCGTTCAAACCGTCGCTCGCGTACTCAAGTACGCGTCGCTCCTCTTTCACGGCAATCTCGGGCACTTGGAAAACCCGTACCGACCGCCCGAATTAATATTCATGGGCGGTCGTTTATTTTGTTTCGTTTGATAGTTGTATTTAGGAGGTCGCTTTATGGCCGACAATCGCAAGCGTGCACCGCGTGGAGGCAAGCAGGCTGCTTCTGGCTCGCGTCCGGGTCGCCGCAACGACCGCGCTGCCGCTCCCAAGGGCCAGCGCGAGCGCTCCCAAGCCCAGGCTGCACGTCCTCAGCGAGATCGCAACCGCGACAACGTTCAGGTCCCCAAGGGCGAGTTTATCGAAGGTCGTCGTGCTGCCGCCGAGGCGCTACGCACTGGTTTTCCCATCAATTGCGCGCTCATTGCCGAGGGCGGGGAGCGCGATGCCGCTTTGTCGCGTCTGGTCGACGACCTCAACGCCGCGGGTGTCCGCATTAAGTATGTGCCGCGCGCGCAGCTCGATGCACTGTCGAGCCATGGCGCTCACCAGGGCATTGCGCTCGAGGTTGGTAACTTCCCTTACGCTGGCGTTGCCGATATCCTCGACCGCGCGGGCGACGGTCCGGCGCTCGTCATCGTGCTCGACCATGTGACCGACGACGGCAACTTTGGTGCCATCGTGCGCTCCGCCGAGGTCGTGGGCGCGGCGGGCGTCATCATTGCCAACAAGCGCGCCGCCGGTGTGACCGTCGGCAGCTACAAGACCTCTGCCGGCGCCGTCATGCACCTGCCTATCGCGCAGGTTCCCAATATCGCCCGTGCGCTCGATGACCTCAAGGCCGCTGGCTTTTGGGTGGGCGGTGCTTCCGAGCACGCCGAGGGCAGCTGCTGGGACGCTCCCTTCGAGGGGCGCGTGGCACTCGTCATGGGCTCCGAGGGCGACGGCATCTCGCGCTTGGTGCTCGAGAAATGCGACTTTTTGACCAAGCTTCCCCAGCGCGGCATGACCGAGAGCCTCAATGTTGCCCAGGCGACCACGGCGCTGTGCTTTGAGTGGCTGCGCCGCAATGCCGGCGAGCTCATGGGGGAGGAGTAGCGCATGTCCAAGAAGAACCGCGCCAAGTCCAAGGCCAAGCGCTTTGGCGAGGGCTCGGCCAAGCCGATTGTTTCGGCCGCGACCTACGGCGTGGGCGGCAATGCGTTTGCGCAGGCTATTGCCGACCCGGTCTCGACAGTGCATTCCAATAAGCCCGAGCTGCTGGTGGTCGACGGCTACAACGTGATTCACTGCACGCCGCGCTACGAAAAGCTCGTCTACGACCATTCCGACGATCCGTATTCCAGCGACGTTCACGATATGGCGCGCACCGCGCTCATCAACGATGTTGCGGCGTTTGCCCAGGGCCGCTACGAGGCCGTGATCGTGTTCGACGGCGCGGGCAATATCTCCAACGAGCGCCCCAACCTGCCGGCCCGCGGCGTGCGCATCGAGTTTTCGCCGACGGGCGTATCGGCCGATACCGTGGTGCAGAAGCTCTGCATCGAGGCGCGCGAAGAAGGCCGCGCGTGCTCCGTGGTATCGAGCGACGGCACGATTCAGGCCGTCGTCATGGGCAAGGGTGTCACGCGCATATCGAGCCGCATGCTGGTGGACGAGATCAAACAGATCGATAACGACGTTCACGAGGCAGAGAAAGCTCCGCAGATCAAGATGACCCTGGGCAGCCGCCTGAGCCCCGATGCCCTGGCCAAGCTCAAAGCTCTGCGCGGGAGGTAGGGGAGTTGGCGGGGCGATGCTGTCTCGCTAACTCCATTCAGCGATGTCGATCATTCTTTCGAGGCGCCATGTTAGCGCCTCTTTTAGATAAGGCAGTCTCGCTGTAAGAGCGTCGTTTTTGGATAGGATTTCGATTGCCTCGTCAACGAAACTCTCGAGTTTGTCGCCGTCAAACCAGCCCATGTCCTCGACGAGCAACATTTGTTTGGCGGGGCTTGAATGAAACTGCGCGCTGGTAAAACTGTGCTCTCCTGCCCGAAGCTCCTCAAGAGAGATGTTGCACCAGAGCGATGACCCCGAATCGAAGATGGGGGCTGGTCTGCAGACCAGTGAGTTGACGTTTCGCACGAGGCCGAAGTTGCGCCAATGACGATCGTAGTTGGCGATGATGTCGTCACACACGATCATGCGGTCAAGGGCATCCTTGACGCCTGTCACCCCGAGTTCCTCGCAGTTTGCTACGTATCGCTCGTAGTCGGTTAGTCGTTCATCTGCGTTTGCGTGCTGGTTTACATAGAACGCGGGGACATACTCTTCTTCATCAGTTAAGAAGACATCGCATATGCTCAGGGCGGAAGTGCCCGTGCCCTCGAGCGAGTAAGGCACATAATCGCAGGCGTTTAGGATGCGACGGTGGAGCGCGGTCGCCACCAGCTCGTTATAAGGTTCCTGGTTCAGGTGCGCTCCTGCCTTATGCAGAATTCGACGCTCGCCCTCGCACGTCCAGTACTTTTGAAGATTGCCGTCCGAGGTGTAATCGGGCTTTGCGGCAGCCGCTTTTCCCTCTGGGGCAAAGGGCGCAATGGACAGCGAGACGTCATCAAAGGTGTTATTGAAGAAGCTGATATCCTCCCAGGCGAGACCGGAATCTTGGGGTCTAATCCAATACTGGTCGGATAGGGAGAGGCCGAGATTTCGCTGGACGAGTTCATCGGGAACATCGACTGCGGCTTCTGCAAGCAGGGAGGCTAGCCCAATGCGTGCGAGCGGGATACCGCGGCCGCGCCACCAGATGCGGAAGGAGTCGAGCGATATGGGGCTATTAGGGCCAAATACTCCAATAGGGGCGTGGGCGTAATCGATGTCGGCACCGATGTGGGTAAAGTCTTTTCGCGATGTGCTGTAGACCAGCTGAGCGACTTCGTACGTGCGGTTCATGAGGGTGAACGCGATCTCGCTCTTACCGTGGCCGCGGCGGGGACGTCCCCCCGTTTTGGTCACGGAGCGGAGTCGCGTGTCGACGCTGTCTTTGTCGATGAGCCATACACCAGAAGCCTTGCGGGCGGTCAGCGCGCCGTTCTTAATGAGCTCCTGCACCCTGCGCGGGGTGATGCCGAGCAGCTCGGCGGCTTCCTTGGTAATAAGCATCGCGAAACCCTTCGTTAGAACGAATAGTTTTATATATAGCAATTGTAATTAAAACTATTCGTTCTAACGAATGGTTTTGAGATTGAGGGCGAACCGACAGAAATGAACGGGCCTGGTACCTGTTGTTGCTGGATTTTACATATTTGTATAACGCCGTGTGGCCTGTTGCGCCCCGTCCGTAATT
>URNI01000016.1 GCA_900549135.1 uncultured Collinsella sp. | reverse complement strand
GGCCTCCGTCGTGAGCAGGACTGTAGAGCAGGAAACTTCATCAGTGCCCGCCCCACGGGAAACCTGCGGGATGGACCAGTTCAGATGGGGCTTTGATGCATGGGTGGTCTGTTGTTGTGCAAATGGGTATCATACTGTGGTTACTGCGTCGAATCTGTGATGCATGTTTGTACGTTCCCGGCGGTCGGTTTGCCAGAAGCGCCCCGTCGGTTGTTTCAGACCCGTTTCGAAGAAAGGAAACAACACTAACCTATGGCAGCTAAAAAATCATCTCCCTTGAAGATCATCCCGCTCGGCGGCCTTGACGGCATCGGCAAGAACATGACGGTCTTCGAGTGCGGCGACGACATGGTGCTCGTCGACGCCGGCCTCATGTTCCCGGATGACTCCCAGCCCGGTATCGACCTGGTGCTTCCCGACTACACCTATGTTTTGGAGAACGAGGAAAAGCTCCGCGGTATCGTCGTCACCCACGGCCACGAGGACCACACCGGTTCGCTTCCGTATCTGCTGCAGGACCTCAACAATAAGGTGCCCATCTTCTCGAGCAAGCTGACGCTTGGCTTTATCGAGGGCAAGCTTTCTGAGTTCCGCATCCGCGCACCCAAGTTCCGCGAGGTCAAGGGCGGCAGCCATGTCAACCTCGGCGGCATCTCGCTCGACTTCTTCTCGATGACGCACTCCATCCCCGGCGCTCTGGGCGTGTTCATCCGCACCAATCAGGGCACCGTTATGCACACCGGCGACTTTAAGCTCGACCAGACGCCCATCGACGGCGTCACGCCCGACTATGCCGCCATCAGCCGCTTTGCCAAGCAGGGCATCGACCTGCTGCTGTCCGACTCCACCAATGCCACGGTTCCCGGCTTTACCAAGTCCGAGGCCGAGGTTGGACCCAACCTGCTGCACGCCATCAAGAACGCCCCGGGTCGCGTGTTCGTCGCGTCGTTCTCGAGCCACATCCATCGTTTGCAGCAGATCTGCGATGCCGCCCGCAAGTGCGGCCGTAAGGTCGTTGTGACCGGTCGCTCCATGCTCACGAACACCCGCGTGGCGCGTGAGCTGGGCTACCTCAACATCGACGATGCCGATATCATCGATGCCTTCGATATCGATAACCTGCCCGACGACAAGATCGTCGTCATGTGCACCGGTTCGCAGGGCGAGCCGCTGTCGGCCTTGTCCCGCATGGCCAACGGAGAGCACAAGACGCTCTCTATCCACGAGGGCGATACCGTTATCCTCTCGGCAACTCCTGTTCCCGGCAACGAGAAGGCCGTCCAGCAGGTCGTCAACAGCCTGGCCAAGCTCGGTTGCGACGTGTGGGATAAGAACCGCGCTCTTGTCCACGTCTCGGGCCACGGTAGCCAGGAGGAGCTCAAGCTCCTGATGGCCATGGCCAAGCCCACGTACTTTATGCCGGTTCACGGCGAGGCCGTGCATTTGCGCGCCCATGCCCAGCTGGCTCGCAAGATGGGTATCAAGGACGATCATATCTTTATCCTCGATAACGGCGACACGCTCGAGATGCGCGGCGGTATCGTCAAACGCGGTACGCCCGTCGAGTCTGGCGTCGTCTACGTCGACGGCCTGCGTATCGGCGATACCGACCCCATCGTCCTGCGCGATCGTCAGAAGCTCGCCAACGACGGTATGGTTACCGCTGTTGCCATCGTCTCGCTCAAGCACAAGAAGATTGAGGCCATCGAGTTCTCGGGCCGCGGCGTCTCGTTTGCCATCGACGACCAGTTCTCCGAGGATGCCTCCGCGTCCATCATGAAGACGATCGAGAAAGGCAAGTTCAGCTTTACGAGCAGCGGTTCCGATGCCATTCGCAAGGCCGTGCGCGATTCGCTCTCTAACTTTATCTGGAGCCGTACGCGCACCCGTCCGATGATCATCCCGGTCGTCATGGAGGTTTAGTTTGGCGCGCGGATCTGCACAAAACGCCAAAGGCAATAAGGCCAATAACCAACCGGCATCTGCTAAGGGTGCCGGTTCCCATCTGCGTGCCAATAAGGGCCACGAGGCCGACTTCGACGATTTTGAGCCCTTGGTCGAGCCCTCGGCCAACCGCGATATCGCCGGCGTGGTCATCGCCGTTTTGGCGATTGCGTCCTTCATTGCCGTGATTTCGCCGGCGACCGCACCCGTTACGGCTGCGGTTGCCGGTTTCTACCACCTGGGCTTTGGTCTGGGCGCCTACGTGCTGCCGATCGTCATTTTGCTGTTTGCCGCCACGCTCTTTTTAGGCGAGGACTCGCCGCTTAACGTGCGCTCTGTTGCGGGCGGCGCCGTGGTCTTTATCGCCGTCGTCTCCATTCTTTCGCTGATGGTGCCGGGTACGAGTGTCTCGTGTGACCTTATGTTTACGCCGCATAATTTGTCCGCCTCGGGTGGCTACATCGGTGCGTTTATTGCGAGTGCGCTGCAGAATGCCCTGGGTAAGCCTATCGCGATGGTAGTCCTGTTGGGCCTTGTCGTCGTGGGCTTGGTCATCATCGGCTTTTCGGTGGGTGGCGTGCTGCGCTCTGCTCGCGACCGTGCGGCCGATTTTGCCGAGCGCCGTCGTGCCGATGTCAACGCCAGCCCGTGGGGTGACGACGAAGCCCTGTCGGTGCCCGGCGTTGCCCGTCCGCACCTGAGCATTCTTCGTCAAAAGGGCTCCGATGCTGCCGTGACCACGGTCATGGGCAACGATGTGGACCCGGTTTTGGACGATGACGACGAGGACGAGAATCCGTTTGTCGACGTGTCCGAGTCGGTTGAGGCTGAGCGCGCTAAGACGACGCTGCTGCCGCGCCGCCATGCCAAGAAGGGCAAGGCTGCGCCTAAGCTCAATACAAGCGAGCCCGACCCGTCTTGGTCCGATAGCGAGATTGAGCTCACCGAGGGCGATGACGAGGATGACGAGGCTCCGATTGAGACCGCAAAGACAACTTTGCTGCCGCGCCGCCATGCAAAGCGCGACCAGGTAACCGGTCAGCTTTCGATGGAAGACGACCCCGATAAGATCGACGAGTCCGAGCCGCCGTTTGCCGTGAATCCTGTTTCAGCAGCACCTCAGATCCCCGACTTCTTGAAGCATCCCAAGGTTGCCGATGCGTCTGCCTCGAGTGCTGTCGAATCGGCTGCGGCTAGCGATGAGGGAGCGGACGGCGGCGCCGCAGATAACGAGGGCGAAGAAGAGGACGGCCTCAAGCTTCCGCCGCTCGAGATCCTGCACGCCAACCCGCAGTCGGCGTCCGCCGCGTCTTCGGACAAGGAGCTGGAGCAGACCGCTGAGTCACTGCAATCCACCTTGCTTGAGTTTGGCCGCAGTGCCCGCGTGGTCGGCTGGATCGCCGGCCCCACGGTGACGACCTTTAAGCTGCAACCTGGCGAGGGCGAGCGCGTGAGCAAGATTTCGAGCCTTGAGGACGATATCGCGCTTTCGCTCGCTGCCCAGTCGGTGCGTATCTTTGCCCCGATCCCCGGCACCTCGCTCGTGGGCATCGAGATTCCCAACCGCAAGCGCCAAAACGTCAACCTGGGCGACGTGCTGCCCTATGTGAAGGGCGGTCCGCTCGAGCTCGCAATCGGGCGCGATGCCGAGGGCACGCCGGTCGTCGCCGACCTTGCCAAGATGCCCCACCTGCTGATCGCCGGTACCACTGGTTCCGGTAAGTCGGTCATGATTAACTCCATCATCACGACCTTGCTCATGCGCGCGCTTCCCGAGGACGTTCGCCTGATCATGGTCGACCCCAAGCGCGTCGAGCTTGCGGGCTATAACGGTCTGCCGCATCTCTATGTGCCCGTGGTGACCGAGCCCAAGCAGGCCGCGAGCGCTCTGCAATGGGCCGTGTCCGAGATGGAGCGTCGCCTGAAGGTCTTCGAGCGCCTTAACGTTCGTAAGATTTCGACCTATAACGAAAAGCAGGCCGCCGGCGAGTTTGAGCATTACGACAACCCGCCGCTAAAGATGCCCTACTTGGTCATCATCATTGACGAGCTCTCGGACCTGATGATGGTCGCCGGTAAGGATGTCGAGGCCTCGATCGTGCGTATCGCCCAGCTGGGCCGTGCCGCCGGTATTCATCTTATCGTGGCCACGCAGCGCCCCAGTTCCAATGTGGTGACGGGCCTTATCAAGGCCAACATTACCAACCGCATCGCCTTTAACGTCGCCACGGGCATCGACTCGCGCGTCATCATCGACCAGATGGGTGCCGAAAAGCTCACCGGTTTGGGCGACATGCTGTTCTCCAAGGTCGACTGGGGCAAGCCCCGCCGTATCCAGGGCTGCTTTGTCTCGGATGACGAAATCAACGAGATTGTCGAGTTCGTCAAGTCGCAGAGCGAGCCCGACTACCACGAGGAGATCCTGTCTGCCGTGGCGCCCGCTTCCATGTCCATGGCGGGTGGCGGCGGCATTGTCCGTACCGGAGTCGCCGAGCCGCAAGACGATGATCCGCTCATCTGGGAAGCCGCCCATATTGTGGTGGATTCGCAGCTTGGCTCCACATCTGGCCTGCAACGCCGCCTGAAGGTTGGCTATGCGCGTGCCGGGCGTATTATGGACATGCTGGAAGAAAAGGGTGTCGTCGGCCCGCCCGACGGTTCCAAGCCGCGCGAGGTCCTGTTGGACGAGGAGGGGCTTGCCGCGCTGGAATCTGTCGACGCCGAGATGGCACGTGAAGATCGTGAGTTTGGAGGATTCTGATGGCTGCACGCTTTGGTGACATGCTGCTCGAGCAGCGTCGCCGAATGGGCCTTTCCATTCAGCAGGTCGCCAACACCATCAAAATCAGGCCGCAGATCATCGAGTTTTTCGAGACCGGTAACTTTGCTTCGATGCCGCCGCGCGGCTATGCGCAGGGCATGATTTCGAGCTATGCTCGCTTTTTGGGCCTCAATCCGCGCGAGGTCGTCAATGCCTACTTTGACGACCTGATGGCATACGAACGCGAGACGTCCCAGCAGGGCGGTCGTTTTCAGGACGCCGCTGGCTACGTCAATTCGCGCTCCTCGGTCGATAACGGGCGCTTCCTGATGGTTCAGGGCGGTCGTTCGACCCGCTATGGACAGCGTCCTCAGCAGGCCGGTTATATTACCGAGACGGGTTCGGGCGAGGAGATTCGCTCACAGCGTGACCGGTTCCGCAGTACGCCGATGCCTGAGGACCGTGCGCTTCCCGCTGCCCGCGGCGTGGCGCGTGACCCTCGTGCCGGCTACGGCGACGGCGGCTATTCCGATCGCGGTTACCGTGGTGCCTCTACGGGACGCTCTCGCGGTGGCTATGCGGATGCCGATACCACGCAGGTAACGCCGCGTCTTCGCTCTCAATCACAGCCGTATGGCCAGCGCTCTTCGGCTTCGCGTTCGGGCCAGCGTGGCTATCAAGGCCGCGGTGAGCTTGCGCCCCGCTCGGGTCAGCGCAGCCTTCAGGGCCAGGGCGGCTATCGCGGCCGTTCCGATAGCAATCGCGGCCGTATGCCTCAGGGAGGCGGCCGCAGCAGTTCCGGTCGTGGACGCGGCGGATCCCGTACTCCTCAAAACAACGGGCTCGATCCGCGTATCGTCTACGCCGGCATCGGTGCCGTGGTGTTGCTGCTGATTGTGCTCATCGTGGTGCTTCTGCGCGGCTGCGCATCTTCGACGCCCGAGACCACGCCCGAGACGCCCGCTGCTACCAAGACGACGACCAAGAAGTCTTCTAAGAAGTCCGAAACGGTCGACGAGGACGAAGACACCGATGAGGCGACGGATGGGTCGACTGATTCGGACGCCACCAAGACGACGGCCAAGAAGGAAGAGAATGAGGTCACGAAGGTCAAGGTCTCCGTTGCCAAGGGAAAGACCGCGTGGATTGAGGTCAAGGTCGACGGAAAGTCGGTCTATGGCGCCCAGGCGACTGGCCCCTTTGAGCAGGAGTACACGCCCGAGTCCTCGATCGAGATCACCACGTCCAAGCCTTCCGATGTCACCGTTACCAAGAACGGTGAAAAGGTTCGTTACGATACTAAGACCTCGGGCGTGGCGCGTGTGACGATCACCGTTCCCAAGAAGGAGACGTCTGATTCCGAGAATGGTGAAAGTTCTGATGGTACCGACACCACCGATGGTACCGATACCACCGACGGTACCGATGCCCAGTCCACGGATGGCGCCGATACCGCAACTGACGGTCAGACACCCACCGATTCTACCGACAATTCGTACGATAGCTACTAGGCCGCTCGTACGCGAAAGGAAACATCATGGCTAAAGATTCCAGCTTCGACGTCGTGTCCGAGGTCAACATGCAAGAGGTCGACAACGCCTTCCAGCAGGCCACGCGCGAGATTTCCCAGCGCTATGACCTTAAGGATTCCGGTGCCACGATCGGGCTTTCGAAGGGCGACAAGCTCTTTACGATCAACGCCCCGGCCGACTTTGTCTCCAAACAGATTGTCGACGTGCTGAGCTCCAAGCTCATCAAGCGCGGCATCGACCTCAAGGCTGTCTCGTGGGATGTTCCGCAGGCGGCATCGGGCGGCACCGTGCGCGTGCTCGGCCATATCGTCGAGGGTATCGACCAGGCGACCGCCAAGAAGATCAACAAGGACATCAAGGATCAAAAGCTCAAGGTCAAGGTGACCATCGAGGCCGACAAGCTGCGTGTTTCCTCTGTTTCGAAGGACGCGTTGCAGACCGTGATCCAGTTCCTGCGCGACCAGGACTACGGCCAGCCGCTGCAGTTCACCAACTACCGCTAATATCAATCGAAAGGACTGCTCTCCAACATGGATACACCGTTGGGCTCCGTGCTCTACATCACCCTCGGGTGCGCTAAGAACGAGGTTGACACCGACCGCATGCGTTCTCTTTTGACCGCCGCGGGCTACGAGGAGGCATTCGACCCGCAGGATGCCGATATCGCCATCGTCAATACTTGCTCGTTCCTCGCCTCCGCAACGTCCGAGAGCATCGAGACCACGCTCGAGCTCGCCAACGAGGTTCAGGACGGCGTTCGTTCTTGCCCCATCGTCATGTGCGGCTGCGTGCCGTCGCGCTATGGCGATGACCTGCCTGACGAGCTGCCCGAGGTCGCTGCCTTTGTGAAGGCCGACGAGGAAGACGGCATCGTGGCGGTCATCGATGGCGTGCTGGGTGTCGAGCGTGAGATTGCAGCCTATATCCCGCAGGTCAAACGTACCGTCGAGGGTGCTGTCGCCTACGTCAAGATTTCCGATGGCTGCAACCGCTTCTGCAGCTTCTGCATGATTCCCTACATCCGCGGCCGCTATCATTCGCGCAATGCCGAGAGCATCATCTCCGAGGTGCGCGACCTGGTTGCCGGCGGTGTGCGCGAGATCGTGCTGATCGGCCAGGACACGGGCATCTGGGGTACCGACTTTGCCGACGAGGACGTCGCCGATGGCTCGCCGCGCAATCTGGCGCAGCTGCTGCGTGCCGTCGCCGAGGCCGTGCGCCCGCACAACGTCTGGGTCCGCGTGCTCTATCTGCAGCCCGAGGGCATGGCTGACGAACTCATCGAGACGATTCGCGATACGCCCGAGGTGCTGCCCTATATCGATATCCCCGTGCAGCACTGCGACGCGCGCATTCTCAAGGCCATGCGTCGCTCCGGTTCGCGCCAGGAGCTCGAGGATCTGTTCCGCGACCTTCGCGAGCGCATCCCCGGCATCGTGATTCGTTCCACGGCCATGGTCGGCTTCCCGACCGAGACCGACGACGAGTTCCGCGATCTTATCGACTTTATGGACACCGTCGGCTTTGACTACACGAGTGTCTTTGCCTACTCGCAGGAGGAGGGCAGCCTGGCCGCTAAGATGGAGGGCCAGGTCGACGAAGAGGTCAAGCTCGAGCGCGCCCAGGAGGCCATGGACCTGGCCGAGTCGCTCGGTTTTGCCGCCACCGCCGCACATGTGGGCGAGCGCGCCCAGGTAATCGTCGACGGTATCGAAGAGACCGAGGATGGCGCCGAGCTGATCGGCCATGCCTGGTTCCAGGCGCCCGATTCCGATGGCGCGGTGCATCTGGACGCCAGCGAGGCGTCCGTGGGCGATATTCTGACCGTCGAGTTTACCGATAGCTTCTGCTACGAGCTTATCGGTCATGTTGTGGAGTAGGAGAGCGTCGTGGCTAACGAGAGCAATAAGGAACTGACGAGTGTCTGGACGCCCGCCAACATCGTGACGTGCGTTCGCATCGTCTTTATCCCGGTGTTCATGATCGTGTCGGCGCTTTCTCACACGAGTGTTGCCGGTACGGATTGGAGCACCTTCGACGGCCCGCTCGCCGCCGCTGCCTTCATTCTGTATGTGATCCTGTCGTGCACCGATAAGGTCGACGGTTATCTGGCGCGTTCGCGCAACGAGATCACCGACTTCGGTAAATTCTTGGACCCCATCGCCGATAAGCTGCTCGTGTTTTCGGCCCTGCTGCTGTTCTTGGATTTTGGCGCGGTGACCGTGTGGTCCGTGTTCATTATCCTGTTCCGTGAGCTGCTGGTGAGCGCCCTTCGCATGGTTGCGAGTGCGGCCGGTGTGGTCGTTGCGGCCGATAAGCTCGGCAAGTACAAGACGGCAACCACGATGGTCTCCATTTGCGGTTACCTGTGCGTTTTTGCTATGGCCGGCTTGCACCTTGGTCCGGTGGCGCTGACGCTCGGCATCTACTCGGTGTCGCGCTTCCTGTACGCCGTTGCCGTTGTCCTGACCGTTATCTCGGGCGCCCAGTACTTCTGGAACTGCCGCAAGATCGTCTTTTCGGTCTAGGTCCTGGTGGGTATGACGGACTCTTTTGAGCAGATTTCCGCACATAACGAGGAGCTGGCGCGTGATATTGTCGAGCGCGCGAGCGCTCGGGGCGTGACGGTTTCGACGGCTGAGTCGCTGACGGCGGGTATGATCGCCTCGACGATTGCCGATATCCCGGGCGCCTCGGCGGTGCTGCGTGGCGGTGCGGTGACCTACTGCGATGAGATCAAGCATCGCGTTCTTGGTGTTGAGCAGGAGACGCTCGACCGCTATACCGCGGTGTCGCATCAGACCGCGCGCGAGATGGCGGTGGGTTCGCTGGAGCTGTACCAGAGCGATTTTGCAGTGAGCGCAACGGGTTATGCCGGGCCCGGCGGTGGCACTGAGGACGATCCGGCGGGCACTTTCTATATTGGCTGGGCGCATCGTTCCGCCGATGGGGGCGTGCCGGTCGTGGACTCTGTGCGCTGCCACTATGAGGCTGACCGTTCGTGTGTTCGTGCCCATGCGGTCACGGAGGCATTGGGTCGCATTGCCCTTGTGCTCAACTCTATGGAATAGACGTGTTTTAAGGGGCCTCCGAGCCCCTTAATTGTGGAGATAGGGACCTTAGGCTCATTTGGCGTTTGTGCTGGTTGTAGATGTATTTTTGCCTGCCTTGTTCATATTTGGCCCTTTGTGGTCAAGCATTTGGTCAGTGTTTGGTCGGCGTTTGGTTGGGTTTTGGAAAGACTGCCTGCATATGATTGGCCTGAACGGTTGACCACGAACAGCCGTTCGTTTATTATCGATGCAGGTTGTTAAGAGGAGGGCTATTCATGGCCAAGAATTCAGGTCCCGTACGTACCGTTCATGCTCGCACTACGGGTAAAGAGCGCGATGAGATGATCGCCACCACCAAGGCCGAGATCGAGAAGAAATTCGGCCAGGGTTCCATCATGAGGTACGGCGATGGTGGTCCCGAGCTCGAGGTCGAGGCCATTCCCACGGGCGCCCTGGCCCTCGATGCCGCGCTGGGTATCGGCGGCGTGCCGCGCGGCCGTATCGTCGAGATTTACGGTCCTGAGTCCTCCGGTAAGACGACGCTTTCGCTCGAGATCCTGGCCGAGGCCCAGGCAATGGGTGGCGTTGTGGCATTTATCGATGCCGAGCACGCGCTCGATCCCACGTATGCCGCGCGCATCGGCGTGGATATCGACGAGGTGCTCATTTCCCAGCCCGATACGGGTGAGCAGGCGCTCGAGATTGTTGACATGCTCGTGCGTTCCGGCGCCATCGATGCCATCGTCGTCGACTCCGTCGCCGCGCTGACCCCGCGTGCCGAGATCGAGGGAGAAATCGGCGACACTACGGTCGGTCTTCAGGCTCGCCTGATGAGCCAGGCGCTCCGCAAGCTCGCCGGCTCGCTGTCCAAGTCCAACACGACGTGCATTTTCATTAACCAGCTGCGTGAGAAGATCGGCGTCATGTTCGGCAATCCCGAGACTACGACGGGCGGCCGCGCCCTTAAGTTCTTCTCTTCGGTACGTATCGACATTCGCCGTATCGACAGCATTAAGCTTAAGGACGAGGTTATCGGTAACCGCGTGCGCGCCAAGGTCGTTAAGAACAAGGTGGCAGCTCCGTTCCGTTCTGCTGAGTTCGACATCATGTACGGTACGGGCATCTCTAAGGAGGGCTCGATTCTGGACATGGCTGTCGAGTGCGGCATCTGCAAGAAGATGGGCTCCTGGTTCGCCTATGGCGAGGACAAGCTCGGCAACGGTCGCGAGGCCGCCAAGGCGTTCCTGCGCGAACACCCCGATTGCGCTGACGAGATTGAGCATAAGGTCCGCCTTGCCTGCGGACTTGAGTTTGATGACGATGCTCCGTCCGAGGTCGAGCTGACCGATCAGCCTGCGCCTGAGGAGTTTGACGAGCTTTACGCCATCGATGGTTCCGCCATGCTCGATGATGACGACGAGTAGCGGTTACGCTCATGTCGTATACGGTGATCGAGGCCACGGCCGTCTTTCCCGATAAGAAGGCGGCTTCCTCGTTCTCGAGCGGGTATGCGTCCAAAAAGCCTTGCGCACATATCTATTGTGAGCTTGAGGGCGGTTTTGAGCGGTCCATTTGGATTCCCGTGCGGGTCGCGCGGCTGTATGTCAAAAACCGCCCCGATCTTCCCTGTGATTGGGACAACTTTCGTGAGGCGGTGCAGCTCATCGAGCGTAAATGTGCACTTACCATGGTGACCGAGATGCTATCGCGCCGCGACCATGCGACGGGTGAGGTCCGTGACAAGCTGGCTCGCTACGGCTTTCACCAGCCCGCGATCGATTTCGCCGTCGAGCGCGCCACCGAGTATCACTTTTTAGACGAGAACCGCTTTTGCTCGTACTTTATCGAGGAGCGCAAGCGGCGCGGTTGGGGACAGCGCAAAATCGAGACCGAGCTCAAGCGCCGTCATGTCGTGCTCGATGACATTCCCGGTTATCCCGAGGATTATTTTGCCGTCGAAGACGATTTGGCGCGTGCGTCAGCCCTGCTCGCCAAGCGGCGTGTTCCAGAGACGCGCGGATTCGAAAAACTGGTTCGTTTTTTGATGGGCAAGGGCTTTTCGTATCACATCGCCGCCGATGCTGTTAAGGCGCGTCTCGATGCCGAACGCGAGAAATGTGCAGTTTAGGCGTATGCGCTTTGTGGCCCTGCCGTTCACCGCGTTTTAGCCGCCGTGCTGGGGCCATTTATTTGACAGTTGTTGTGGTTCAACGTACGATAAACACTGTCATTTGCTTTGTGATATGTGCTCATCTGTGATGAGTTTGTTTATATGTTTATCTGTATCCGACCCGCATAAGCTGCGCCCATATTACTCAAATGTCGCGAGCCGTTCGTAAGGACGGTTCGCTTTGTTGTGTAACGAATCCATAAAAAGGAGTGAGCATGCCTATCATCGCAGCGCTCGTTGGCATCGTTTTGGGTGCCATCGCCGCCATTGCCTACATGCGCACCGCCAAGCAGGGTAGTCTTCACGAGGCCGACGAAAAGATCCAGTCGGCACACGCACAGGCTGAGTCCCTGATCGGTGATGCTAAGCGTCAGGCCGAGACCCTCAAAAAAGAGGCTCTGCTCGAGGCTAAAGAGGAGATCATCAAGAACAAGCAGGCCGCCGAGGCCGAGGATAAGCAGCGTAAGAGCGAGATTCGTACGCTCGAGAACCGTGTGATGCAGCGCGAGGAGTCCCTTGATCGCCGAAACGACGCTCTCGACAAGCGTGAGCACCAGCTGTCCAGCCAGGCCGGTCAGGTCGAGAAGCGCTCCCGCGAGCTCGAGGAGCTCTGCGCCAAGCAGACCTCTGAGCTCGAGCGTATCGCCGACCTGACCCGCGAGGACGCCCACAAGGAGCTCCTCGATAAGGTTCGCGGCGAGGTCACCCACGAGGCTGCCACGATCATTCGCGAGTCCGAGCAGCAGGTTCGCGCCGAGTGCCACAAGACCGCCCAGGAGATTCTGTCCCTGGCGATTCAGCGCTGCGCTGCCGACCACACAGCCGAGGTCACCGTTACCTCCGTGCACATTCCCTCTGATGACCTCAAGGGCCGTATCATCGGTCGCGAGGGTCGCAACATCCGGACCTTCGAGCAGGTTTCCGGCGTCAACCTCGTGATCGACGACACGCCCGAGACTGTCGTTCTTTCGAGCTTCGACCCGGTCCGTCGTGAGACCGCCCGTGTTGCCCTCGAGAACCTCATCGCCGACGGCCGCATTCACCCCGCCCGCATCGAGGAGATGTATCACAAGGCTGCCGACCTGGTTCAGCAGCGCGTGCGCGAGGCTGGCGAGCAGGCTGCCTTCGATACCGGCATCCACGACCTGCATCCCGAGATCGTCAAGACCCTTGGTGCCCTGCGCTACCGTACCTCGTTTGGTCAGAACGTGCTTCAGCACTCCCTCGAAGTCTCTGACCTGTGCGGCGTGATGGCTTCCGAGCTTGGCCTGGACGTTGTGACCGCCAAGCGCGCCGGCCTGCTGCACGACCTGGGCAAGGCAATCGACCATGACGTCGAGGGCCCGCATGCCGTCATCGGCGCCGAGCTTGCCCGCCGTTATGGCGAGAAGCCCGTTATCGTCCACGCTATCGAGGCTCACCATGCCGACGTCGACCCCAACACGGTGCTCGATGTCCTGGTACAGGCCGCCGATGCCGTCTCTGCTTCTCGCCCCGGCGCCCGTCGCGAGTCTGCCGAGAACTACATCAAGCGTCTTGAGAAGCTCGAGGAGATCGCCAACTCCCATGACGGCGTCGAGCGTACCTATGCCATGCAGGCTGGTCGCGAGGTCCACGTTATGGTTCAGCCTGACAAGATCTCCGATGCCCAGTCCACGGTCCTGGCTCACGATATCGCCCATCAGATCGAGGAAGAGATGGAGTATCCCGGTCAGGTGCGCGTCGTCGTGATTCGCGAGAGCCGCGCTGTCGATATCGCTAAATAACATGAGCGACGCGAACGAGCTCATCTCATTTATCGCGTCGATGTCGGGGGAGGGCAACCTTCGCGTCGAGGAGAACCTTGGCGAGGGGTATGTCCGCCTCCGCGTTTCGGAGGCCGAGCGGCGCCAGGCAAAGCACGACATTCAGCATGTCGAGGATATCGTCATCGAAATGCTCCGTAATGCTCGCGATGCCGGCGCCGACAAAGTCTATCTCGCTACGACCAAGGAAGATGGCGTTCGCACGCTTGTCTTTCTGGATAACGGTTCGGGCGTTCCGCAGGATATGCAAGAGCGAATCTTCGATGCCCGCGTTACCTCCAAGCTTGAGAGCATGAAGATGGACCGTTGGGGCGTTCACGGTCGTGGCATGGCATTGTTTTCGATCAAGCAGAACACCGACGAGGCCCGTGTGGTCACGTCCGGCGTCGATCTTGGTTCAGCCTTTAAGGTGAGCGTTGCAGCCGACCGCCTCAGCGAGCGTGCCGATCAGTCCAGCTGGCCCCAGGCCGTCAAGGATGAGGACGGACGTTATGTCTGTGCTCGCGGCCCGCATAATATTATTCGCGCTGCCTGTGAGTTTGCGCTCGAGGAACTGCGTGGTTGTGATGTCTATCTTGGTTCTCCGTCTGAGATTGCCGCGACCCTTTATGCTCAGGCGACAAGTCGGCTCGATACGTCTCGTCTCCTGTTCATTGACGACGAGAGCGAGCTTCCGGTTGTCGACCGTTTAGGCCTTGCCTCTGATGCCGAGGACTTTATCCGTATCTGTTCGGGTTTGGGTCTTGAGATGTCCGAGCGCACGGCACATCGCATTTTGGCAGGACAGATTAAGCCCGTTCGCGGTGTGACCGCGCGTCTGCTGCGCGAGCGTGATTCGTCCTCGCATGCGCCGGCTCCTGTCGATCTCGCGAAGGATCGTCGCGGGCTACGTATTGCCAAGGATGACATGGCACAGTTTTCGCGTGCTGTGGAGCGGGACTTCAATGACCTTGCCGCCAGGTACTATCTCAACCTTTGCGGCGACCCAAAGATTCGTGTTTCGCGTGATCGAATCACTGTGGCCTTCGATCTTGCCAAAGAGGAATAGTGCCTTTACCGAGTCCTCTCGGTACGATACAGTTATTGCAGTTAAAACGTACTTTTAAACGCAGGAGTTTCTTCATGGATTGCCTGAAGGTATCAAGCAAATCATCGCCCGCGTCCGTTGCCGGCGCCATCGCCGGCATGGTCAAGGATGGTGTACCCGTCAACATCCAGTGTGTCGGTGCCGGTGCTGTCAACCAGGCCATTAAGGCCGTTGCCATCGCGCGCGGTTTTTTGATCCCAACCGGTTTTGATATTTCCTGCGCGCCCGTGTTCTCCGACATTCTCATTAACGGGGAGTCGCGCACGGCCATCCGCCTTTCTATCTACGTTCACCAGATCAATCGAGCTGCTATGGATAACGTCGTCATGGATGATGTTAAGCCTGTGGCATAGCTTCTGCTAGCCTCGTTTCGCTCCCCAACGTTAGGACTTATGCACATGGATCAGCGTTCCGTACGCGATATTCTTGCCGGTAAAACCTACTTTATCCGCACCTTTGGCTGCCAGATGAATCAGCACGACTCTGAGCGCGTGAGCGGTCTGCTCGATTCGTATGGTTGCCTCATGGCGCTCGATCTTGAGCATGCCGATATCGTTGTCTTCATGACATGCTGCGTGCGCGAGGCCGCCGATACTCGCCTGTACGGTCAGTGCAATTCCTGCAAAAGCCTGCCGCCTTCGCCTTCGGGCAAGCGTGTGGTTGCCGTGGGCGGCTGCATCGCGCAGCGTGATGGCGAGGGACTGCTCACCAACGTCGATAACGTCAATGTCATCTTTGGCACGCATTCTATCGCACATGTGGCCGAGCTCATTGCCGAGGCGTTCCTTGACGGCAAGCGTCATATCCGCACCAATGAGCATGAGGATACGGATGCCATGAGCATGCCGTGGCATCGAGAGACCCAGTATCACGCTTGGGTGCCCATCATGACGGGCTGCAATAATTTCTGCACCTATTGCATCGTGCCGTACGTGCGCGGTCGCGAAAAGAGCCGCCCCTTCGAGGAGATTGTCGACGAGGTGACCGGTTTGGTGCGCCAGGGCGTGCGTGAGATTACGCTGCTGGGCCAAAACGTTAACTCATATGGTCGCGATCTGTTTGGCAAGCCGCGTTTTGCCGATCTGCTGCGTGCCGTGGGCGATACGGGTGTGGAGCGCATCTTCTTTACGTCTTCGCATCCCAAGGACCTGTTGCCCGAGACCATCGACGCCATGGCCGAGACGCCTGCCGTTATGCCGCAGCTGCACTTGGCCGTCCAGTCAGGTTCGACGCGGATCCTCAAAGAGATGAATCGCCGTTATACACGTGAGGACTATTTGGGCCTGGTCGATCGCATTCGCAACCGTATGCCCGATATCGCGCTCTCGACCGACATTATCGTTGGCTTCCCAGGCGAGACTGAAGAAGACTTTGAGCAGACGCTCTCGCTTGCCGAGACGGTCCGCTATGCCCAGGCCTATACCTTCATCTATTCCAAGCGCGCCGGTACCCCGGCCGCAGAGATTGACGATCCTACGCCGCATGAGGTTATTCTCGAGCGTTTCAACCGCCTGGTTAAGGTTATCGAGACCACGGCACACGAGTATAACCAGGGTGAGCTTCATACTGTGGTGCCGGCGCTCATTGAGGGAACGAGTAAAAAGAACGACACGGTCCTGCTTGGCAAGAGTCCCAAGAATCAGACCGTGCATGCGCCTATCCCCGAGGGTTACAGCATCGATCAGCTTGTCGGCAAGATCGTTGATGTTGACGTTGATGTTGCCAAGACCTGGTATTTGTCCGGTTCCGTTGTGGGCGAGCCGCGCTAATGGTTTCTTCCGAGGCAGGTCTTTCCGCCGTTGCGATCGTCGGTCCGACGGCGGTTGGTAAGAGTGATGTTGCCGACCGTTTGGCCGCTCGTCTTTCGTCCGAAGTGCTGTCGTGCGATGCGATGCAAATCTATCGCGGCATGGACATCGGTACCGCAAAGATGGCGCCCGATGAGTGTACGGCGCCGCTGCGTCTCGTCGACATTGTGGAGCCGGGTGTGGCATATTCTGCTGCGCTTTATCAGGCTGACGCTCGCGCGCATGTTGAACGTCTCCTTGGTTCGGGTTGCCTGCCGGTTTTTTGCGGAGGTACGGGGCTGTATCTCAAGGCCGCCCTCGATGAGATGGACTTTCCCTCGGGCGAACTTGAGGACGATCGCCGTGCGGGCTATCAGGAGCTTGCCGAGCGTATTGGTGAGGAAGAACTGCATGCCCTGCTTGCCGAGCGTGACCCCGAGTCCGCTGCGGTCATCCACCCCCATAATGTTCGCCGCGTGATTCGTGCGCTCGAAATGCACGATGATGGTATCTCCTATGCACAGCAAAAAAGTCAGTTTAGTGTTCCGCGCGAGCATTATCATGCTCTATGGTTTGGTCTGACGCGTAATCGCGAGGTTCTCTACGAGCGCATTAACCTACGTGTCGATCTGATGTTTGAACAGGGTCTTGTCGATGAGGTTCGCGGTCTGATGGACCAGGGGCTGGGAGATGCCCTGACGTCGATGCAGGCAATTGGCTATAAAGAGATTATCGATGCTTTTAATGGCGTGATGAGCATGGATGAGGCTCGCGAGCTCATTAAGATGCGTTCGCGTCGTTATGCCAAGCGTCAGCTTTCGTGGTTTAAGCGCGATGACCGTATCGTGTGGTTTGATATGGACGAGTTTACGATCGATGAGGTCGTTGAGGACATCCTGCATCGTATTGAGGCTGCCTAATGGCCCGTTTCCCCCTTGTTCCCACGGCACCCGAGCCCGAGCGTGCCATATTAGTTGGTGTTGAGTGGCGCGACAATGCATGGCCGCTCGATCGTTCGCTTGACGAGCTTGAGCGCCTGGCCCATACGGCTGGCGCCCAGTGCGTGGCGCGTTTGTCACAGCGTCTGGTTAAGCCGTATCCAAAATCGTTTATCGGTTCCGGTAAGGTTGAAGAGCTGTGCGGCCTGGTGCATCGCATGGATGCCGATGTCGTTATTTTTGACGACGACCTGACGCCCTCGCAGCAATCCTATTTGGAGAAAGCCGTGGGCGAGCCGGTAAAGATTATCGATCGTACAGCACTGATCTTGGATATCTTTGGCCTGCATGCTCAGACGCGTGAGGGACGCCTACAGGTGCAGCTGGCGCAGCTTCAATATCTGTTGCCTCGTCTGCGTGGCATGTGGAGCCATCTTGCCAAGGAGCAGACGCGCGGCGGCATCGGTTCGCGCTTTGGCCAGGGTGAAAGCCAGCTCGAGGTTGACCGTCGCTTGATTCGCAATAAGATTGCCGCGCTTCGTCGTGAGCTCAAGCAGGTTGAACAGCGTCGCGATGTCCAGTCCAAGAGCCGCATTGAGTCACCGGCGTTTCGCGTCGCGTTAGCCGGTTATACCAATGCCGGTAAATCGACGTTGCTCAATCGCCTGACCGGCTCTACGGTACTTTCGCAGGACAAGCTGTTTGCTACGCTCGACCCGACGACGCGTTCGTATCGCCTGCCCGGCGGTCGCGGCATGACGATTACCGATACCGTTGGCTTTATTCAAAAGCTACCGCATGGTCTCGTTGATGCCTTTAAGTCCACGCTGTCTGAGGTTCTTGGTGCCGATCTGATCCTTAAAGTTGTGGATGCCTCTGACGAGGACTACGAGCGCCAGCTCGAGGCAGTTGATCGCGTTCTTGACGAGATCGGTGCCGGCGAGCGTTTGACGCTTACGGTGTTCAATAAAATCGATCTTCTCGATAGCGTTGATCGATTGAGTTTCCGTCGTCGCTATCCCGAGGCCGTGCTGTTCTCGGCCCAGACGGGCGAGGGACTCGACGATCTCGTCGACCGTATTGCTCGTGAGGCGGCTGCTACCGATGTGTTGCTTTCTGCTGATATCCCGTATCGCGAGGGCGCCCTCATCACGCTGGTGCATGAGCAGGGAACCCTTTTGCACGAGGAATATCTTGAGGACGGCGTTCGTATTGTGGCGAAGCTGCCGGCCCGTATCGCGCCGCGGCTCGAGCGTTATCGCACCGAGTAGAAGAGCTCCAAAATGCCCAGAATGATGGGCTGATGCAGCAGATAAAAGGGGAGTGCATGACGTCCAAGGCTGGCGAGCGCCGGGATGGAATTGGCGTAGGCCCAGCTAGGGACGGTCTTATCGATTCCCTTCGCTATGTGTGCGGCGAAGTATCCTGCAAGATACATAAAGAAAAACGGGATGATGGGGTAGTAATCACCTGAGACAAACCCAGGGCTCGGAAATCCCAGCCACGCTAGGTAGGGGACAGGGCAGATCGTTTTGGGGATGCTCCAGGTGAGGGCAAACAACAAAAGGCATAGGGACATGCCCCATCTCGCCGATATCTTCTTAAGGACGGGATCGGTCAACGCCACGATGCCGGTACATGCGGCCATGCAGTAGATGATGCCAAAATTAACAGAATCGTCAACTGAGACAAGTGTTGTTGCCAACCAGACGACGAGTGCTGCTAAGGCGTATTTGGCGGCACGTTTGATATTGTTGCGCGAAAGGGTGCACATCCAACCCGCGATAAACAGGAATACCCAGCTGATGCTGGCACGCCAGATGTCTTGAAAGACGGTCTGGGTAAACCAGGGCATATCCCAACCGTACAGGTAAGCGAGATCGTAACAAGTGTGAAAACCTGCCATTGAAATCATCGTAAACCCGCGGACGGTATCAAAGATGGTGATGCGTTTTTGCATTACGAGAACCGGCGCATCAAGCCGACGACTTTGCCCAGGATAACGGGATTCGTTGCATAGATAGGCTCCATGGTGTCATTCTCAGGCTGCAGGCGTACGCGTCCCTGCTCCTTGTAAAACGTCTTGACGGTCGCTGAACCATCAATCATGGCCACGACAATTTCGCCGTTCATGGCACTCTTTTGTTCACGGACGATGATGTAATCGCCATTGAAGATGCCGACATTGATCATTGAGCTCCCATGTACCTCAAGAATAAAGGAACCCTGATCGGTGGCGATTTCGGTCGGGATAGTAAAAGTGTCTTCGATATTTTGCTCGGCCAGAATGGGAATCCCAGCCGCGACGCGACCAACGAGCGGTAGTGAGACCGTTCCGCGAGGTGCGGTGGGCTCGTCAGATTTAGAAATTGAGACAGAGGAACCGTCCTCGTTAAAGAGTTCCAGGGCGCGCGGTTTGGTGGCATCTCGCTTGAGTAGCCCGCGCGCCTCCAGGGCAGATAGATGGGCGTGCACGGTGCTGGGGGAGGAAAGGCCCACGGCAGAAGCCATCTCGCGCACGCTGGGCGGATAACCCTTCTCCTGCTGATATTCCTTGATGAAGTCGTAAATTTGCTGCTGACGCTTGGTAATTTTGCGAGCCATCAGGGCATCCTCTCTACCCATGTCAAACAAATGTTCGAATTTTGCTTGACAGGAACAACTGTTCGAAGATAATAATAACCGAACATTCGTTCTCGCGCTAGACATTTTTGTCCGCGCGGCTTGATAAAACTGTTCTCAGCAAAACACGCGAGAGGAGAACATGATGAACGCAACGAATATGGTCCAGGGAAACCTCGCCCTTAAGCTCGAGACGCCTGCAGAGCCCACTTTTACGGTTGTTCAGGGTGGCCGCTCCGACTTTCAGCCTTTGACCGTAAAGCCTGCTCGCAATCAGCAGGCTGCGGTCGCGCCGGCCCGCGTTGCCCTGAAGGTTCCGACGATTGTTGCCGTTGCCGTTGCGCTTACGCTCTTCTTTGTCCTCGCTACTTCGGTCTTTAGCGCTCGTCACGCCGCGTATGCCGAGTCCGTTTCCAACGTTACCTACGAGACCATTCGCGTTCAGCCTGGTGATTCTCTTTGGTCGCTTGCCGAGGAATATCCAATCGAAGGCCTTTCCACGCAAGAGACTTCCGACATGATCCGTAACGTCAATCATCTGGAGCATGGTTCGCTCGCCGCCGGTGCGCATCTTAAGGTTCCTGCTCGTTCGTAATCATTATCGCGCTGCGCATGGTACCCTTGTTATCGTTTAAGAGGAGGTACCATGCGCTGTCCCAAATGCGGCAAGGCACATACCCGCGTCGTTGATTCCCGTATGCAGGAGTCAAATAACACCATTAAGCGCCGTCGCGAATGTTGCTCGTGTAACTACCGCTTTACAACGTTCGAGCGATGCGAAGACCCAATTGAGGTCATTAAGTCGGACGGAACTAAGCAGCGGTTCGATCGCAATAAGCTGCTCGTCGGTTTGATGCGCGCCACCATCAAGCGTGATATCGACACTAAGAAGCTCAATGAGATTATCGACGATATCGAGGTCGAGCTGCGTTCTCGTACGCTGACGGCCGTCACGTCCCATGAGTTGGGTGACATGGTGCTCAAGCGCTTGGCCAAGATCGACAAGGTGGCGTACATCCGCTTTGCCTCGGTCTACCGCGATTTCAAAGACGTCGATGAGTTTCTGCAAGAGCTCGACAAGCTAAGGTGATTCCATGTCCAACATTACCGTCAACATAAAGCGTCTCGACCCCACCGTCGAGCTTCCCAAATACGCCCATCCCACCGATGCCGGCTTGGATCTGCGCTCCAACGAGGACTGCGTCCTGAAGCCCTTCGAACGTCGTCTGGTGTCTACTGGGCTGGCCATCGCCCTGCCCGATGGCTACGCCGGCTTCGTCCAGCCCCGAAGCGGCTTAGCCATCAAGCAGGGCCTGTCTATAGTCAATACGCCGGGTCTCATCGACGCCCACTACCGAGGAGAACTCAAGGTTATCCTCATTAACCTGGATCCCACCAACAACATCCAAATCAACAAAGGCGACCGCATAGCTCAACTCGTCATCCAAGAAGTCCCCACGGTTAACCTCATAGAAGTAGAAGAACTAGACGAAACCGACCGAGGCAACGGAGGCTTCGGCTCCAGCGGCGTCGCCTAGGGCGCTCGTATCCCTCCCGCCCGTGGCTTACCTATATCATTCCATGCTCAAACATTCTCGCATCGCTTCGCTCGCTGCGAAACTGCGCGTGGAACGATATAAGGGCGGCTCCGACAGAGCGGCGGACATTCGACTAGCGGATATGCGCGGGTTTTCCGCCCCAGTAGAAGCGGCAGAAGGCTCGTTTGCGCTTTTGGGGCTTGCCTACTAGCTCCATGGTTGCGATGGCTATGTCTTCGGCTGCGTGGGGGCGGCGTAGTACTTCGCCGTTGATGAGTAGGGCTTTGAGTGATTCGGGATGGTCGTGCAAGTGACGAAGGGTTACGATGAGTTCACGTGCGGTGGTGACATGCATGCTGGCGCCCGTGCCGGTGAGCATCGTGGTGTTGGCCTTTTCCTGACCGTATGATTTGCCCAGTAGGATCATCGGCAGATGCGCGCATAGGCACTCGGTGACGGTGAGCCCGCCCGATTTGAGGATTGCCAGGTCGCAGCCGTGCATGAGGGCCGCCATGTCATCTACGTAGTCCAGTACCGTCACGTTGTCGAGCTTCATGGCGTCGAAGAGCGTTTTGAGTCGGGTGGCGTATTCCTTATCCTTGCCCGGTAAAAAGACAAAGTGCATGTCCTCAAAGCTGCGTAAGAAGGGGAGCGTGTGGTCCATCGCGGCACGGAAACGCACGTATGGTTGAGGCAAACTGGCGCCGGCCATCACTAATACGACGGTTTTGTCTATGGGGAGATTGAACTTGCTGAGCTCATCTTCGCGTTTGTAATCTGAATCGAAACCGGCACGAATGGGAATGCCCGTTATGCGGATCTTTGACTCGGGAACCTTGCGCGGGCGCAGCGTTTCGGCCATAAACTCGTTGGCTACGCAGAATAGGTCGGTGTCCTTGTGGGGCCAAAAGCCTTCGACTTCATAGTCTGTTGGTACGCAGATGACCGGATAATCGATACCCGTAATTACGCGAGCGCCCACGGCAACATTGGCTGCCGTGATGTGCGTTGCTACCACGGCTATGGGCCTGCGGGTCCGGACGTATTCGTTGAAGGCGGGGAACATAATTCGTGACCATGCTGTGCCGCCGCCCCAGAGCAGATGTCCTGTAAGCGTATATCGCCAGGTCAGGTCGTAAATGGGACGCGTGGCGCCGGTAAACGACGCTGCTGTTTTATTACCATCGAACCTAATGCGTCCAAAATCTAGGATATCCAGGACTTCGATCTCAATATCCTCAGGGATTCCCTTGGTGCCGCGGATAAGGTCAAATGCTTGTGCAATCGCGTTGGCGGCGGCTTTGTGACCCGATCCAACTGATGCGTGCACAATGGTTACTAGGGGTTTTTGTGCAGGTAAAACTGTCATTTGCTCCGGTTGGGGAGTGGCTTGCATGGGCAGGGGAGCGCTATTGCCCGTCTGCGTTTGATCCATCGATAACTCCCCTTCATCTTAGTTTCGCAAGGAATCATTGTAGTGCATGAGTGTCACGTTCGTCTAAATTTGGGTATGAGCGCAAAGAACGTCAATGTATCGACGAGAGGATATTCCATGACTACCGATCAGCCGATTGATGTTGCGATTGTCGGTGGAGGCCCCGCGGGCTATGCTGCCGCCATTTACGCTGCGCGCGCCAACCTGACGACGACCGTGATTGAGCAGGGCATGTCGGGTGGACAGATCGCCACGACCAATGAAGTCGAGAACTATCCGGGCATTCCGCTCTTGAGTGGCGCCGAACTCGGCGAGCGTTTTCAGCAACATGCAGAGGGGCTGGGAGCGCAGGTTACATGGAGCATGGTTACGGGTATCGATTACGATGCCGATGCAGCGCTGTTTACGGTGCATCACGATATGGGCGATACGCTTGCCTCGAGCGTTATCGCTTGCATGGGTGCCACGCCGCGTCCGGCAGGTTTCGCTGGCGAGGATACCTATCGCGGTCGTGGCGTTTCATATTGCGCAACATGTGACGGCATGTTCTTCCGCGGCAAACAGGTCTTTGTAATCGGTGGTGGCAATTCGGCATGCGAAGAGGCACTGTTCCTGTCAGACATTGCCAGCAGTGTGACCATCGTCTTGCGTCGCGATCAGTTCCGTGCACCTGATGGCGTTGTTCAGAAAGTACTCGAAAAGGACAATATTACAATTAGGTACCAAACTAGTATTGTTGAACTTTCTGGTGAAGCGATGCCAACGACGATCGCCTTTAAGGACAATGCATCCGGGGAAATTCATTCCGAGTCATTTGAGCCTGGCTCGTTTGGCATTTTTGTCTTTGCCGGCACGCAACCCCATACCGAGCTTGTTGAGCATCTCGTCGATTTGGCGCCTGATGGCGGCATTCTAACTGATGAATCTATGGCGACCCGCACGCCAGGTCTATTTGCCGCTGGCGATATCCGTTCCAAGCGTTTACGCCAGGTTGTGACCGCCGTTTCTGATGGAGCCATAGCGGCAACCAGCGCATACGCATTTCTTCGTTGATAAGTACGATAATATATCTTATGTAAGGTTGCTATCAATTAACTAAATGGCGGGATGATGCATCAGTGCACTGTCCCGCCAATTTTCTTGCCGGCTATGTGGTATGCAAAACTAGATAACGTAGAATACAATATAGAATATGAACGGAGGACCTTTATGAATCACGTTAAACGCGTTATTCCGATGTCTGATTTGTCGGTCAGCATTAAACCTGAGGATATTCAGCCCACTGTGTTGCCTGATGCATTTATTCAGTCCGATATCGTACGCAAACTCAATACGTTGAGTCTGCCGCGCTATGACCAGTTGCCCAATGTGACGCTCTACCGCGACCAGGTCATTGAGTATGTTGCGCTGTGGATGGAGCCGCTGTCCCTTTGCGTTGAGCAGCCTATCATTACGCCATCTATGATCAATAACTACGTAAAGGTTGGCCTGGTGCCTGCTCCGGTCAAAAAGCAATATGGTCGCGAGCAGATTGCCCGCCTGATCGCTATCTGCATCTTTAAGCAGGTGCTACCTATTGCTGCGGTGCAGGCGCTCTTTAACATTCAGCGTTTGAGCTACGATGCCCCGACGGCCTTCGACTATGTGGTCGATCAGCTCGAGGCATCGATTCGTTCGGCGTTTTCTGTCGAGCAGACGCCGGTTCCCGATACGGCGCATCAGGTAACGCGTGAGTCGCTGCTTGTGCGCAGCGCGGTTTCATCCTTTGTTTCGAAAGCGTACCTGATGAGCTATCTCAAGTTCAACGGGTTTAATAGCTAGCCGACGTATAAAACGGGCGGGACAAAGAGCCATCTGTCGCTTTGTCCCGCCCGTATTTTGCTGGTTGGACTTTATTTGCCCGAAGCTACGCCCATGCCATAGCCGATGATGAGGCCGTGCATCTCGGCGTAATAGGAATCCAGGCCATTGCAGGGCATAATGATGGTCTTGGAGTCGGGCCAATGCTCGACTATGCGGTCAGTAAGCGCCTGTGCTCCAGCTTCGTTCTCAACGTGATCGATGATGACCTCGCCGCCGGCAAAACCCTCGGCTTCCATGGTATCGATAATCTTGTTGAGCATCTTCTTTTCGCCTCGCGTGTGTCCCACGAGTTCGATTTTACCGGCCTCACTCGCCGTGCCCAAAATGCGGATATTGAGCTTGTTGGCAATGACGCCGGCTGCCTTAGGGATACGTCCGGCTTTGGCGAGGTTTTCGTAATTGCACAAACTGAAGAGGATTTTGCTGTTCTGTTCAAGACTATCGAAGTATGCGCAAGCATCCTCGAATGAGACATCCGGGTTGCTTGCAAGATAGCGGTCGAACAGCAGGAAAATGAGGTCCATTTTGCCGCCAGCTGCGCGTGAATTGACTAGATGAATCTGTCGGTCCGGTTCCTCGGCAAGAACCATATCGCGAGCCGTGGCTGCCGCGTTGTAGCTGCCCGACACGCCCTCAGAGATCGGCATGCAGATGGTCTTGTCTGCCAATTTGAAGAGCTCGGCCCACTCCCCTACGCTGGGACAAGCGCTCGAAGAAGCGTTCGTCTCCGCCTGAACAGCGCAGTTGAGCTCATGAACATCAAGCGAAAGGTCATCGACGAATTCACGCTCCCCCACTCGAATTTTGAGGGGCGCAAATGAAAAGGTGGTATGGGGCGCGGTCGGTTGCCAATCGCGGAGGTTGCAGCTTGAATCGGAGATAAGTGCCCAGCTCATAGAGGGTCCTTTCTAATTGTTCCCTAACAATTATAGCCATCTTGCAGACCGATTGGGTCGCTATCTAGTATTCAAAACTAGATAGCGACCTGCACGAAAGGTAAAAGAATGGACCCCATGACTCAAAGCCACGAGGTCCATATCCGTTTGCTTTATCTGAATACTTAGTAGCGCACGAAGATGTAGTTATTGTTCATGCCCGCGGCAACGGAGCTGATGATAACACCCGTGTTGTAGTCGGAAGCATGAATCATCTGACCACCACCGATGTAAATGCCGGTGTGGCACGAGTTGACCACAACGTCACCGGGCTGCGGATCGGACACACGCGTCCAGCCCATAAAGGTACCCGTGGTGCCCAGGCGGCAATAGCGACCAGTGAGGCAATAGCTAACAAAACCAGAGCAGTCGAAGCTGTTCGGGCCAATTCCGCCCCAGGAATAAGCGCAACCAAGCTTACTGTATGCACGCGATACAACAGAACCGCCGTCGACGGACTGGCTCGGAGCAGAAGGCGTCGGAGCCGGAGCAGGTGTGGGGGGCTGCGGCGTCGGAGCAGGTGCCGGCGTAGGAGCCGGAGTGTTGCCGCCCTGGTTGTTGTTATTGCTGGTCTGGCCACCGTTGTTGGTCTTCTCGGTCGTACCGGCAGTCTCGTTGCTCACCGTGGCCTTCTCGGCGGTGCTGGCGTTGATGCCGGCCTGCAGCGCGGCGTTGGCCTCGGCCTCTGCGGCAAGCTCGGCTTGCAGCTGTGAATCCAGGGAGTTTACGACGTTCTGGGCTTCAGCCTGCTGGGCGTTAAGCTCGTCGACCTTCTTTTGCGTGGCGGCGACGTTCTTTTCCTGCTCGGCCTGCTTATCGGTGAGCTGCTGCTTAAGCTCCTTGACCTCTTGAATGGTCTGAGCCTGCTTATCGGAAACTTTGCCGTAGTAGAACAGACGGTTGAGCATATCGCTCAGGTCGTCGACGCCCGTCAGAACCTGAAGTAGGCTCAGGCCACCGGTTTTGTACTCGCCGGCGACATAGGTCGAGAGCTTGGCCTGACCATCGGCGATCTCCTGCTGCTTTTGCGTGATCTCGCCGGCAGTCTGATCGAGCGCCTGCGTCTGCGTGGCGAGCTCATCGTAAATCTGCTGAGTTTGGGTACCGATCTGCTCGAGCTTAGTACGAGCAGCGGCAAGGTCGGATGCGGTATCGGCGTAGGCAGGAGCCGCGAGGC
>URNI01000015.1 GCA_900549135.1 uncultured Collinsella sp. | reverse complement strand
CGAGGGTGACGAGGTAGTAGTTGGAGACGCCTCCGAGGTCGCCAGATTCGTCAACAAAGACGGAGAGTTCGCTCATGGTGGGCCTCCATTTTTTCAAAAAAAATGCCGGGGGTAAGACCCCGGCTCTTGGAGGCCCCTCTTTTGGAGGGAACCATATTCTTTATACCATGAGATAAGGGGTGCTTTCAAGTATAATTATAATAAGCAAACATATGTTCGTCAAACTACCTGCGAAAAGTCCTTAGCCGCCGAGAGGTTGGGTAGAGCGGTTCGTAAATTGCTGACGCAAGGGCGCCGGTGGTTTCTAGAGAACTGTTTAGTCTTGACTCGCATAAAAAATGCCGGGGGACATCCCCCGGCTCTTGGAGGTCCCTCTATTCGAGGGTACCGACTTCTTTATAGCATGAGATCGGACGGCTTTCAATTTGCGCCATGTGGATGGGATGGCGTGCCTGATAAAGCCCTCAATGAATGGCATCTAACTAGCGTTCGTGATATAAAGATGTCGGTCATCTCAAAAGAGAGGGCTTCCAAGTGCCGGGGACGTTTTCCCCGGCTTTTTTCATTTCGGTGTCAATCCAAATGTTTTTCAACCCATCCCCTTAATAACTTGCGGTGAAATAGGGACTGTTTAGGCTGCTAGGAGGCCTATTCAGTCCCTATTTCACCGCAACTTATGGGTGGGGATGGCTACGACGCCAGCGTGGCGATGACGGCTTCGTCGCCGGCGTATATGAGGGTGTTGCCGTCGGGGATGATCGTTTGGCCGTCGCGCTTGAGCATTACCACGATAAACGGGTGCTTGCCCTGCGGCACGTCGCGCAGGCGCTGACCGGCCAGACGTCCATGGGGCGTTACGGTGACCTCGCGTAGCGTAACCTCGGCACGCTCTTCAAACGTTGGTGCGGCCATCACCAGAAGGTCGCCTTCCTCGATCACGGTATCGCCGTTGGGCAGCACCGGATGAGCGCCGTCGCGCAGCACCAGGACGACAAGCATGTCCGTTGCACTGCCAATATCCGCGAGCGAGCGTCCGGCAAACGGATGTCCAGCTCCCACCTTGAGCTTGACGAACGACATACCTTCTTCGTCGCGGTAATCGTTAAACGTGCGGCGCACGTCGCCTTCTGCATCGATCATATCGAGTTTTTTCGCCACCGCCGGCAGCAGCGAACCCTGCACCACAATGCTCGACACGGCAATCACAAACACCAGGTCAAACAGGTCATGTCCACCGGGAACGCCGGCCACCACGGCAAAGAGGCTAAAGACGACCGAAGCCGCGCCGCGTAGGCCCGCCCAGCTTACGAGCGCTACCTGGCGAGGGTTTGTCTTAAAGGGCGCCAGCAGCAGACCGACGGCGATGGGGCGGCTCACGAAGAGCATAAACGCCATGAGTGCCAGGCCCGGCAGCAGCATTTGCGGCAGGCGGGCGGGCGTCACGAGCAGGCCGAGCAAAAAGAAGATGGTCATCTCGGCCATCTCGGTGAGGGTGTCGAAGAAGTGCGCCAGCTCGACTTTGCCGGTGATGTCGCTCGCGCCCAGCACGATGCCGGCAAGGTACACGGCCAAAAAGCCGTTGCCGCCCAGATAGCTCGGCAGCGCGTAGGCGATGATCGCCACGGCGAACAAGAAGATGGTCTGCGCGCCCTCGGCTGTTGCATGCGCGCGCTCGATCAGGCGGCCCGATGCCCAGCCGATGACAAGGCCCAGGCCCACGCCTAGGATGATCTGTTTGGCCAGCAGCACGGGGATGTTAATGTCGCCGCCGGCCGCGAGTGTGGCGAGCACGGCAGTGAGCATGTAGGCGACGGGATCGTTGGAGCCCGATTCGACCTCGAGCAGTGAGTCGGTGCCACCTCTCAGCGACAGGCTGTGCTCGCGCAGCACGCTAAAGACGCTCGCCGCATCGGTGGATGCCACGACCGAGCCCAGCAGTAGGCCGCCGATCCAGTCGAAGCCCAGTACAAAGTGCGCAAACGCACCCGTAATGCCGGCAGTGATGACGACGCCGAGGGTGCTCAGCAGCACCGCGGGCGCGGCGACAGGCTTGGCGCGGTCGATGTTGGTGTTAAAGCCGCCGTAGAACATGATGAACAGCAGCGCCGTGCTGCAGACGGTTTCGGTGAGCGCGTAGTCGCTAAAGTCGATGCGCGCCGGGCCGTTGACGCCCAGCAGCATGCCGAGCACGATAAAGATGAGCAGGGTGGGGAAGGGGAGCTTTTTGCCGACGGGTTTGATGGTCAGGCACAGAATAATGACGAGGCCGATAAAGAGAAGTATCTGGTTCATGGATGGTGTCCGCTCCTGGGTGGTTGGCATGGCACGGTCAGTTATCTGCGTTTATTTGTACCCAAAGATGGTGGGTTTATGGGCCTGGATTGCGGGCGCGCGCATTTTTGACACGAGGCGGAGGTGGGGGCGGCGTTGGTTGGGGCGTTGGGTCAGACGTCGTGGCGTGAGCGGCGCGGGTTGGCAGGCGTGCGCTGGCGACCGTTGACGGTATGCAACCCTTTCCAGCTTTATTGCAACGGAGTACAATGGATAACGTTTAAGTTCAACTTGAAGTTTTAGTTGCGGCTCCGGGCTTCGGCGCAATGTAAAGAGAGGCTTTCCATGGCGATCTATGTGACATCCGATGCTCACGGGCACGTGCGTGCGCTTGACGAGGCCCTGTCCAAGATTTCGCTAGCGTCCGACGATACGCTGTACGTGCTGGGCGACATGATCGATCGCGGGCCCGATCCGGTTGGCGTTATTAAGCTCGTGCGCTCGCTACCCAACGCTCGCGTGCTCAAGGGTAATCACGAGCAGATCATGCTCGATGCCATCATTGGCCAAGATCCGCTCGATGCCGAGACCTGGGATATCAACGGCGGTTGGACTACCCGTCAGCAGCTCAACGATATGGAATTTGAGGCGTACGAGGAGCTCGTGCGTTGGATGGCGACGCTGCCGCTCTACGCCGTGGCCGAGACTGACGAGCGTTCGTATCTGCTGGTGCACGCCGGTATCCAGATCGAGGCGGCGCGGGCGTTTTTGCTTGAACATGGGGTTGATTGTGCCGATGGTGCGGGGGCGGTGGATGCCGATCGCGAGCTACTGCAGCAGATGCTTGCGGTGCAGTCGTCCGATGACTTGCTGTGGATTCGTCACGGCTACTGGGATGCGTCGACGGGGCTGCTTTCCGCCGAGGGCAAGGGCCCGGTCGTGGTGAGCGGCCACACGCCCACGGTGTCGCTGGGGCGCTATTGCGAGGTTGGCGGCCTGGCGGGGCTCGATGAGGAGTCGGGCCGCGGGCAGATTGTGCGCCTGGGCGGCGAGGACACCGCCGGCGTGCCCGACCGCATCGACATCGACTGCGCCGCCGCCACGGGCTCCGAGTTCGGCCGCGTGGGCATCCTGCGCTTGGATGATGGTGCGGAGTTCTACGCGAATATTCGCCCCGGGGAATAACGGCGCAAAGGGTAGCTAATTTGGGACGGGGCTTTTTTGACTACTTTTGCCCTTCTGCCCACCAAATGGTTTTTCTGGGACGGGGATTTAAAAATCATTTGGCTGCCCGCTGGCTAAGTGAGTAGACTTTTTTGGTAATGCCGAGCACCCAACATATTTGCCTCAATAAAACCGCAGGTCACAGGCTTGTGCTTTGTTGGCGTGGTCGGGGATTCGGAAAAAAGTCTACTCACTTAGTTTTGCGTGATGCATATTGTCCGCAACGAGACCCCAGCCGGGGCGATTCCATCGCAAATTCCGGTACCGGGGACAGCTAATTAGGCGCCGTATGGATTGCGGGCTCGTTCTATGCGCTGGCGGATGTGGGCGTACTCGATAATCAACAGCACTAGCAGTAGGGCCATGATAGCCAGGTAGCTCACGACGGCACCCATCAGCCCCAGTAGGTTGATGAGGATCACCGGGAGCACCACGCTCACGGCAAAGCAGATCAGGTAGATCTTGGTGACGTCTCCAGCGTGGCGCAGCACCGTGATGATGGCGTAGATGAAGTCGATGGCCGCGGTTACGCCGCCGGCGACGACCATCAGCAGCGCCAATGTGCGGTAGCGCTCAAAGTTGAGGCCGTACATAAAGCTCATGAGGGGAATGCCGGGGCCTGCCATAAATGCTGCGCACACGCCGGTGATGGCCACGATCAGTGCCGTAACGGCGATAATAATCAAGTCAAAACGGCGGCGTTTGCGCGGGTTCGCCCAAATGCTCGACAGACGCAAAAGCTGCGGTTTATAGACAAATCCGATGCTCAACAAAATAGCCTGCGCCGGAAAGAACAGGGCATTAAAGTACAGCTGATATTTGTAAGCCAGCGTGCCTTCCATAACAAACTTGGGCATGCTCTCGATAAGGTTGAACAGGAATAGTGCACCAAAGAGCGGAGCGCACTGGACAAACAGGTGGCCGACCTCGCGCAGGCTCACGCGGCGCGATTTTTCGGTCTCGAGCAGGGCGAGCGGCGCGGTGACCAGCACGAGCGAGGCGATGGCGGTGACACCCATGGCCATGGCCGCGATGGGCATGCTGCGCGTAAGGAACAGCGCCATGCTAAAGACCGCGATGACGCCGACGGAGCGCAGCGTTTGGCTCATGCCGGCCAGGTAGAGTTTATCGGCCTGCTGCAGGCGGCCCTCGTACACGTCGGCGACGCCGTCGATCACCTTATACAGGTAGACGCCCAGGCCGATCGTCGCCATATGCGCGTCGTAGCCGCGGGCGCTGCTGTACATGAGGCCGCAGCCTAGGGCGAGCGCTCCGCAAAGCCAGCGGTTGAGCTGGTAGGAGGCAAAGGACGTCGTTTCGTCGATATCCGAGACTTGGAAATTGCGCACGCCGTAGTTGCACGCGATCATGATGAGCGTGCCGGTGACAAAGGCGATGGAGAACTTGCCGGCTTCTTCGGCGCCCACAAGCTGCGTGGACACGATGGTGAGCAGCGGAAACGCGAAGCCCCACACGGCGGTGCCCAGGGTATTCCAGAGGTAGTCGCGGCGGGTGGCGTGTTCCTCGTATTCGGCTTCCTGCGTGGAGAAGCCGCCGCCGTAGACAGCGCCGAGCAGGCGGTTCCACCAGGCGTTGACCATGCGGTGGATGGGGCCGGGCTCGCGATCGCCCTCGTGCCGGCGACGTGTGGCTTGGCCGCTATTGGGCCCGCCGGCGTTGCGCTGGCTCAGCTCCTGGATGCGTGCGAGCTCCTCGGCGGTGTGCGAGGCGGGGAAGAGGCCGTTCTCGATGCGTCCGCCCTGGGCCTTTGCGGTGTCGCTGCTCGCTACAGCGGGGTAGGCGACGCCATTGCGGCGGGCGATGGCGCGGCGGATGCTATCGAGGGGCGTAATGCTCAAAGCGGAGTCCTTTCTATTGCTGCGCTCTAGTATAGACGCGGTGGTGTTCATTCGTGTTTTTGAACAGGTTGTTCAATATTTTCGGTGGCGCCATTCAGTAGTCGTCACTTAGGGACGTTCCTTGGTTGTTGCCTGTTCAAGAGTGTTTCCAACGGCTAGTCGTTTAAGAACGTCCCCAATGACTAGGCCGCTTGCGTGCGATTTTTGACCGTTGGGCGGGCGCTTCGTCGTTGCCGCAAAAACGTTTTTGCATATCGGGTACAACGGGCTTTACGTGAGTAAAGTGCGCGCCGCGTCTACGTGTCGCGTTTTTAAAGGAGGCCCCATGCCTGGTGTTACCCCTGCAGAAGTTCTGTCCAACTTTGGCATTACGCTGGTCGAAGACCCGGCCGAGAACCAGCCTCGCCTGCTGGTTGACCTACCCGCCGCGGAGCTTGTCGAGCACGCCATCCGCCGCGAAGAAGGCCGCATGGCATCCAACGGCGCGCTGGTAATCGAGACGGGGGAGCGCACTGGTCGTTCTCCCAACGATCGCTTTATCGTTGACACCCCCGATGTCCACGACAAGATCGCCTGGGGCGCCGTCAACCGACCGCTTTCGATTGAGAGCTACGAGACCATCAAGGCCGGCATCGTCGACTATCTCAACGAGCGCGATGTGTTCGTCACCCGTGGCATGGCCGGCGCCGACCGCAACCACACGCGCCGTCTGCTCGTCGCCTGCGAGCGTGCCAGCCAAGCGCTCTTCATTAAGCAGATGCTCGCCCGCCCGCTCGCTCGTGAAATCGCGCGCACCGGCGAGCCGGACTTCTGCGTGCTCGCCGCTCCCGGCTACCAGTGCGATCCCGCCATCAAGGGCCTCAACTCCAGCGCCGCCGTGGTCATCAACTTCCAGGAGCGCGTGATTTTGGTCGCGGGCACCGGCTACTCCGGCGAGATCAAAAAGTCCATCTTCAGCGTCATGAATTACCTGCTGCCCGTCGAGGACGACGTGCTGCCCATGCATTGCTCGGCCAGCATGGATCCCGTCACGCACGAGACCGCGGTGTTCTTTGGCTTGTCGGGCACCGGCAAGACCACGCTTTCGGCCAACCCCACGCGCCTGCTGATTGGCGATGACGAGCACGGCTGGTCCGACATGGGCATCTTCAACATCGAGGGCGGCTGCTACGCCAAGTGCGAGGGCTTGGATGCGTTCCACGAGCCCGAGATTTTCAATGCCGTTCGCTTTGGCGCCATCTGCGAAAACGTGGTGCTCGACGAGGGCCGCAGGCCCAATTACGATGATATTTCGATCACGCACAACACGCGCGTGGCCTATCCCGTCGAGCATATCCCCAACGCGTGGACCAAGGGCATGGGCACCATCCCGAGCGTCGTGCTGTTTTTGACCTGCGATGCCTTTGGCGTGCTGCCGCCCATCTCGCGCCTGACGGCCGACGCCGCCATGTATCACTTTGTGACGGGCTTCACCGCCAAGATCCCCGGCACTGAGGTCGGCGTCACCGAGCCTACGCCCACGTTCTCCTCGCTGTTTGGCGAGCCGTTTATGCCGCTCGACCCCATGGTCTACGCTAAGATGCTCGGCGAGCGTATCGCCGACGGTCGCACCCGCGTCTATCTGGTCAATACCGGATGGATTGGCGGCGGTTATGGCGTGGGTCATCGCATCGAGCTCGCCTACACGCGCTCCCTGGTGGCCCGCGCCCTCGACGGTACCATCGAGGACAGCGAGTTCGTGCACGACGACATCTTTAACGTCGACATTCCCACCACGTGCCACGGTGTGCCCGACGGCATTCTGGTGCCGCGCCAGTACTGGCAGAGCACCGCTCGCTACGATGAGGCAGCGCACAACCTGGCGGTGATGTTTGAGGAGAACTTCGAGAAGAAGTACTCGCACCTGCCCGAGTCCGTCAAGGCCGCCGGCCCGCACGCTCAGGTGCCCGCCGACGCCCGTCATCGCGTCCGCGGGCTGCTGGGACTTCGCCACTAGCTTCGCCGTGAGTCCATATCCACCACAAAGGGACAGGCACCTTTGTGGTGGTTTTGCTCGCGTGGATGACTCGGGTTACAATACGCCTGACATATCGTCCCCTTCTCCGGATGGGGACAGCGTAAGCGCTCTTGTGACGGCACCGTAGGACTTTGAAGGTGGCCGTTGTGAGAGCGCTTTTTGTTTAGACGCCCTCGCTCGGGCGTGCACAATGAAGGGAGAGCGTATGAAGGGCTTTGTTGCCGAGAATTCGTTTTGGGAGCTGTTTCCACAAGCGGCGGTCGGCGTCGTGGTCGTAAAGGGCATGAAGCCCGCGGCTCAGATTCCCCAGGAGGACGTGGATGCGATCGCCGCGCTGCTTGACCGCGCCAACATCGATGCGGAGCGCCACCTGACCAGCGATACCATCAGCGAGAACGCGCCGGTCAAGGCATGGCGTGACGCGTACCGGCTGTTCAAGACTAAAAAGGGCGCTCGTTGTTCGATCGAGAACTTGCTCAAGCGCGTGCTCAAGGGCAAGCCGGTGGGCCACATTACGCCCGCGGTGGACATCTACAACACGGTGTCGCTGACCTACGCGCTGCCCGTGGGAGGCGAGGATTTGCATGCGATCGAGGGAGACCTTCGCTTGAAGGTGACCGACGGTGGCGATGCGTTCTTGCCGCTTGGCGAGGAGGCAGATGACCCGACGCTGCCCGGCGAGCTCGCCTATATCGACGATGCAGGCGCCGTGTGTCGCTGCTGGAACTGGCGTGACGGCGTTCGAACGGCCCTGTCCGACGATTCGGCCGATGCGTTCCTGGCGATTGAGTGCGTGGAACCCGAGCGGATGGGGGATTGCCAGACTGCAATCGATCGCCTCGCTGAGTTGCTCGAGCGCTATCTGGGAGCGACGGTTGTCGTTAAGACGCTTGTGACCCGCGACAATCCCTGCGTGGAACTGTAGCGGCGCCTAGAACCTATTGATGCCCCAGACCACCACAAAGGTGCCTGTCCCCTTTGTGGTGGTTTTTATGTTGATGGGTTAACAATTGGGATATTTGGGTATGGGGGTTCGGACATGCGGCTAAGATGTTTACCCGTTAGCATCATGCAAGCGAAAGGCGGTTGTCTCACATGCAGCAGAGCGACGAGACACGTTTCGAGGACTTTGTCGGACTGATCAGCGGACTCTACAAGGAGATCCAGCGCATTAAGACATCCGAGGGCGCAAGGCTGGGTCTTAAGGGCTCCGACGTTATGTGCCTGTACTATCTTGAGCGCAGCAAGGACGGCCTGACTGGTGCTGACCTGGCTCGCATGGCAGGCGTGACCCGCGCTGCCGTCTCGCGCACGCTGGCTCATCTGGAGGAGGGCGGCTACGTCGAGGTCGACGATTCGGCCGATGCCGCCGTTAAGTATCGCGCTCCGGTTCGTCTGACCACGTTAGGCGGCGAGAGCATGAACGAGGCCGATCGCATTATTGGCGAGGTGCTCGACGCCACCGGTAAGGCCATGGGTGTGGAGCAGCGCGAGCAGATGTATGCATCGCTGCGCACGATTCTCGACACCCTGCGCGAGCTGTAGGGCCGCCAAGGCATTTGCTACCCATTAACAACTGCATCGTCCCGTTTTAAGCGCGTATACCGTGCCGGGGCGTTGTTGTCAAAATTCCCTGCGCGAGGTCCGCGCAAGAAAGGATTCGTTATGTCCGTCCGCATTATTACCGATTCCGCAAGCGATATGTCTCCGGCAGAGCACCCGGCGCTGGCTGTTTTGCCGCTGTCCGTCACCTTTGGCACCGATGTGTACATGGATGGCGTCGACATCGATCATCAGCGCTTTTACGAGATGCTCGTGGAGCGCGATGAGCTGCCCAAGACCGGCCAGGTCAACCCGTACGCGTTTTCGCAGGCTATCGCCGAGGTTCGTAAAGCCGGCGATGAGGCTGTGATTATTACCGTGGGCGCTAAGCTTTCGGGCACCAATCAGAGTGCCCGTACCGCACTTGCCGAGGCGCCGGGCGGCGACGTGTTCGTGGTAGACAGCAACAACGTCACCCTGGGCGAGCGCGTCCTGGTCGAGTATGCGCTGCGCTTGGTGGACGAGGGCCGTAGCGCGGCTCAGATCGCGGCGGCGGTCGAGGCCGTGCGCGACCGCGTGGTGGTTATCGGTTTGCTCGAGACGCTGGAGTACCTGGTGCGCGGCGGTCGTCTGTCTGCTGCGGCCGGCGCCGTGGGCACGCTGCTCAACGTAAAGCCCGTGGTGGCTGTCGAGGACGGCCTGATCGTGCAGCTGGGCAAGGCGCGCGGTTCCAAGAACGGTCGTAACCTGCTGAACCAAAAGGTCGAAAAGGCGGGCGGCATCGACTTTTCCATGCCGCTGGCGCTCGGCTATACGGGCCTTTCGGATGCGGTGCTCAAGAAGTATATCGAGGACAGCGCGGCACTGTGGGCTGGCCATGCCGAGGGCGAACTGCCCGTTCACACCATCGGCGCCACCATCGGCACCCACGTAGGCCCCGGCGCCGTAGCCGTAGCCTTCTTCCAGCCCGCTAACTAACCGTCCTGCCAACAAATGATCCCTTGGGGACGGAGGAAAACGGATCATCGATCGCACGGAGGCCGCGAATGATCCGTTTTCCTCCGTCCCCAAGGGATCATTTCTTTATGCTGTTAATGCGGAGAAGGGAGCGAGCAATGGCGTCTGAGGGCTTTTTTGAACGGGTGTACGAGGTGGTCGAGCAGATCCCCGAGGGGATGGTCGCCACGTATGGTCAGGTGGCGCTGCTTGCCGGTCGACCACGAAGTGCGCGGTATGTGGGGTATGCCCTGCATAGCAATCCGCGCCCCGGCGAGATTCCCTGTCACCGCGTGGTGTTTGCCGACGGGCGCATATGCGAGGGTTTTGCTTTTGGCGGTCCCGATGCTCAACGTGAGCTTTTGCTAGGGGAGGGTGTGGCGTTTAAGGACGACATGCACGTCGACCTGGCCGTCTGTCGTTGGCCTGCCGGACTCTAACAGCTCTGCCGTGGCCAGAACCACCACAAAGGTGCCTGTCCCCTTTGTGGTGGTTTTCTGTTGCAGGTTTACCGGGGCTAACTTATGGAGAAGCTATGGCGGCGAATATTGATGCTGCAAAGTAAACCACGGTGAACTATGTTGTATTCAACAACGGAGCAGGCAATAGGCGATGAAAAAGCCTGCCCTGTTGAGTTTGATTCGCATTCCTCCCCTCTGTGCGATTCAACGGTGTACTTCGGGAACGGGCCCGCCGGCAACTGACTGCCGGCGGGCCCGTTCCCGTTTGTCGGAGGAGTGCGATAGACAGAGCCGAACCGGTCCGGCACCAAAAAGGCGGACGCCGTAGCGCCCGCCCAAAAGCAATCGAAAGCTCAAGCCAGCAAATCGGTCTAGTACACCATGCCCATGGCGTCCCGAACCTCGGCCAGGGTCTGCTCGGCGATCTCGTTGGCGCGACGGTTGCCCTCGTGCAGCACGTCTTTCACATAGTCCAGATCGTTCTCGTAGCGCTGGCGACGCTCGCGGATCGGTGCGAAGTACTCGTTGACGGCCTCGGTCACGTACTTCTTGAGCTGGCCGGAGCCGCCCATGCCAATCTCCTCGGCAATCTCGACCTCGGAGCGACCGGTGCAGATGGCGGCTGTCGAAAGCAGGCCAGACACGCCGGGGCGGTTCTCGGGATCGAATGTGATCATGCGCTCGGAGTCGGTCTGGCTCTTCTTGATGCGTTTGGCCGTCTCCTCGGCGGTCATCGAAATATTGATGGCGTTGCCATAGCTCTTGCTCATCTTGCGACCGTCCAGGCCCGGCAGCAGCGGGGTCTCGGACAGCAGCGCATCGACCTCGGGGAACACCTTGCCGTAGCGGTTGTTAAAGCGGCGGGCGATGGTGCGGGTAAGCTCGATGTGCGGTAGCTGGTCGCGACCGACGGGCACCACGTTGCCCTTGCAGAACAGGATGTCGCAGGCCTGGTGCACCGGGTAGGTGAGCAGAAGGCCGGTGAGCTCGTGGCCCGAGGCCTCCATTTCGGCCTTGACCGTGGGGTTGCGCGCCAGCTCGGCCTCGGACACCAGCGACAGGAACGGCAGCATGAGCTGGTTGGCGGCGGGCACGGCGGAGTGCGCGTAGATCATGGTCTTGTTGGGGTCGATACCGCAGGCAAGGTAGTCCATGACCATGTTGTACACGTTGTCCTGGATGTGCTCGGTCGTGTCGCGGTCGGTGATGACCTGGTAGTCGGCGATGAGCACGTTGGTCTTGGCGCCCATGTTCTGCAGCTCAACGCGGCCCTTGAGGGTGCCAAAGTAGTGGCCCAGGTGCAGACGGCCGGTGGGGCGATCACCGGTGAGCATGGTGAACTTCTCGGGCGTATTGGCCAAGCCCTCGCGAATGGCGTTGCTCTTTTGCAGCGCGACTTCGTAGCTGTTCTCGTTTGGCATGATTGCTCCTAACGTATGTTCATGGGTCAAGATGATAACGCGTTTATTGGAGGGGCGGGGCGTAAGTAGGCGAGGGGCGGGAGAGAGTTGGCTTGTGCGAAGGGCGCGGCGCGGCCGCGCTTGGCCAACGGTGCCTTGGCACATCCTCGGCAGCTTGCCCTAGAGCTTGTGGTGGCGCTCTTCTTTGCGCTCCTCGGCTGCCTGCTCCTCCTGCTTAAAGGCGGGGTCGTCGGGGGTGACGAGCTCGTCCTCGTGCGTGCGCTTGTTGTAATGGTGGCGCAGCACGGGCTCAAACAGATGTAGATGCTTGGCAAAGGCCGCCGAGCCAATGGCGAGCACGGTAAAGATGAGCACACGCATGGGCACCTCGACCTGGTTAATCGCGGCGGCGCCGGCCGAAAGCATGATGCACCAGGCATAGATGAGCAGCACGGCCTGTTTTTGGTTGTAGCCTTCTTGGATCAGGCGGTGGTGGATGTGGCCTTTGTCGGCCTGCCCGATGCTAATGTGGGCGCGCTTGCGGCGCACAATGGCGCTAAACGTGTCGATGATGGGCACGCCGGCAACGATGAGCGGGATGATAAGCGAGGTGAGTGCGGCGGTGCGGCTCACGTTGAGCAGCGAGATGGAGCCCAGCGCAAAGCCCAGAAGCAGCGACCCCGAGTCGCCCAAGAAGATGCTTGCGGGGTTGAAGTTGTAGCGCAAAAAGGCCAGACAGGCGCCAAAGAGCGCAATGGAGAGCGCGGCGGCGTCGATGCGGCCCGAGAGAACAGCCATCGAAAACATGGTGAACGATGCGATTCCGCAGATGCCCGTGGCCAAGCCGTCGAGGCCGTCGATGAGGTTAATGATGTTGGTGAATGCCACCAGATAGATCACGGTAATGGGGTAGGCGAGCCATCCGAGCATGATCTCGCCGGGGGCAAACGGGTTGACGATGACGCCGATCCGCAGGCCGCCCATGCAGGCGATAAGCGCGGCGAGGACCTGTCCGGCCAGCTTTTGCTTGGGCGTGAGCTGGAAGACGTCGTCGATAGCGCCGGTCGCAAAGATAACGGTAAAAGAAAGCGCAAGTATGGGGTAGCTGATGTGCAAGAGGGGATGAGGCACCAAAACGGGTGGCCAGCCCAGGTACCAGGTGCCAAAGATCTGCACAATGCATGCGACGACGAGGCCCAAAAAGACCGCCGTGCCGCCCATGCGCGGGATGGGTTTAGTGTTGATGCGGCGCTTGGAAGGATAGTCGACAGCGTCGAGCTTGATTGCCAGGCGCTTGACCAGGGGCACCGCAAGGAAGGTCGTGATAAAAGCCACGACCGCCACGCAAAGGTACGGTATGAAGCTCGTGGAGGAAGCCATGAATCGATAAACCGCCAAGCGTCGAAGGAAAAGGTCAAATGATGCCACGCCGCAAAGGGTATAGCTGACCCATGATACTCGACCAAGGAGGGTGTGAGGAATTGCACGGGGCGATAATCACGCGCTTACCAGATATTCGAGTGATAGTGGGGCTCTGCCTGGTGCCTTTTGGGGATCTTGGCGGGATTTGCAATGGCGATTTTCGGCAAAAGAAAACCACCCCCCACGTTACGAAAATGAACCCACCTAAAACAGGTGGGTGCCCTCATCGACTGTTCCAGCGTCCTTAACAACGAAGGATACCTGTACTAGGTACGACTGTGTGGGCTCCCTAAATAAACGCGACGGTTCACCCAGTTGCTCCGCGGGGGGCGGAATATCTACATCATAAAGCGGCACTTTATCGATTCCAGTCTTGACATTACAAAAATCGTGTCGGACGATTACGGCGCCTTGGGCTCGAGCCGTCTGTGGGGTTGATCCCTTTACGTTTGAGCTGCTGAATCGTTGTTTTGGAGCATGGTTTTATGCCGACGTCGTTGACCGAACTTTTTTCGCCCGCCTGCCATTTGTGTCCGCGCCGTTGCGGTGCGGCGCGCGATGAGGGCGCGCACGGCGTCTGCGGTTCTAACGACACGCTCAAGGTGGCCCGCGCCGCGCTTCATATGTGGGAGGAGCCGCCTATCTCGGGCGAGGCCGGTTCGGGCACGATCTTCTTTAGCGGCTGCTCGCTCAAATGTATCTACTGCCAGAACCACGAGATCTCGACCGGCAATTTTGGCCTTGAGATTTCGCCTGAGCGCCTGGTCGAGATTATGCTGGAACTGCAGGACCAGGGTGCCAACAATATTAATTTGGTGACGGCGACGCACTACGCGCACCTGCTGCCGGCAGCGATTGCCGCGGCACGGGCGCGCGGGCTGGTCATCCCAATCGTCTACAACACGAGCGGTTATGAGCGCGCGAGCGCCGTGGCTGCCTTGGGTGACCTGGTTGACGTGTGGCTCACCGACTTTAAATATGCCGATGCGGCGCTTGCGCAGTCGCTCTCTCATATAAAGGACTACCCACGTGTGGCCGTGTCGGGCCTGGCTCAGATGGCGCGCGAGATCGAGCGCCGCGGGGGAGAGCTGGTGGACGAGGACGGGCTCATGAAGCGCGGCATGATCGTGCGCCATCTGGTACTGCCGGGACATGCAGACGATTCGTGTCGCGTGCTGGACCTGGTGTGGCAGACGGTGGGCGACGTGCCGATCTCGGTTATGAACCAGTACACGCCCAATGCGCTCATGCGCGAGCAGGGCGGCGACCTGGCACGCGCCGTGACGCGTGAGGAGTACGAGCAGGTGCTCGACCATGCCGACGACCTGGGTTTTACGACGATGTTCTGGCAAGAGGGCGGCGCGGTAGACGAGAGCTTCACCCCGGCCTTCGACACCACCGGTGTTCTTACCAGCGCAAAGTAGTGCGTTCGTCGATGATTTTTCTGGGACGGGGATAAAAAATCATCGAGAGGATCGCCTGTTCGAAAAGTTGCCAAAATAGCCGCGCCCCAAAAAGACTGGTTATTGGGCGTTGACAGTTGGCGAGCCGTAGGTAAAATATCAACTTGTCCTGGGGACGTAGCTCAGTTGGGAGAGCGCTGCCGTCGCATGGCAGAGGCCGAGGGTTCGACTCCCTTCGTCTCCACCCTTGGATTTGATAAGCCGCTGACATTGTGTCGGCGGCTTTTTTTAAAAGAAAGGGCTATACCATGGCCGAGCTTGTGTCCCAACCATTGTCCGACGAGGAGCGCGCCGAGTTGGAAGAGCTCCGCGCCGAGAAGGCCCGCCGCGAGGAGCAGGAAAAGGCCCGTCGCGAGCGTGAGGAGCTGGCTGCCCTGCGCGCCGAGCGTGCGAAGGCCGAGGAGGTCGCCTCGAACGCCGCATCCGAGCGCAAGCCCGCGCCCGCACCCAAGCCCGCTGCTGCGAAGCCTGCACCTGCCGCGCCCAAACCTCAGCCTAAAAAGGCCGCTCGTCCCAAGTCCGTCGAGCCCAAGCCGAGCCGTGACGAGATGACCTTTGCCCAGCGCATGGTTACCTCCAAGGAACCTACGGGCGAGAACGAGATCCCTGGCATGGCGCCGGCTCAAAAAATCATCATCGTGCTCGCCCTCATCGCGTTTATCGTCTTTATGGTTTACACGATCACGGGCAGCATGGGCCTGCACTAACCTGTTCGCGCCGGGCTCCATGCCCGCACGTCCGCCTCGCCCAACACTCAACCTCTGCACAACACATCCGAAAGGTCGCCCCATGGCTTTGACCGATATCTCTCATCCCACCGACATCGCAATGCTCACCGATCTGTACGAACTCACTATGGCCCAGGGCCTGTGGGAGAGCGGCAAGGCCAATGAGCAGGGTTGTTTTACCGCGTTTTACCGCGACCATCCCTTTGGCAGCGCCTATGCCGTCATGTGCGGCACCGCCGAGCTGCCCGAGCTAGTCGAGAATCTGCGCTTTACGCCCGAGGATATCGACTACCTCGCATCGCTTGAGGCCCCGGCCGGTGGCGCGATGTTCAAGTCCGCATTCCTCGACTACCTGCGCGATTTTCGTGCGCATGTAAATATCGACGCCGTCCCCGAGGGCGAGCTCGTCTTTCCACGCGAGCCCATAGTGCGCGTCACCGGTCCTGCGCTCGAGTGCCAGCTGCTCGAGACGGCGCTGCTCAACATCGTCGGGTTCCAGACGCTTGTCGCCACCAAGACGGCGCGCGTGGTGCTCGCCGCCGACGGTCGCCCCGTGGCGGAGTTTGGCCTGCGCCGAGCCCAGGGTCCCGATGGCGGCCTGGCCGTTGCGCGCGCGAGCTACGTTGCCGGCTGCTCCTCTACGTCCAATGTGCTCGCCGGCCGCCGCTACGGTATTCCCGTCTTTGGCACGCATGCGCACAGCTGGGTGATGAGCTTCGATTCCGAGCTCGAGGCCTTCCGCGCCTTTGCCAAGTCGAGCCCCAAGAACTGCACGCTGCTCATCGACACCTACGATGTGCGCGAGGGCTGCGAGCATGCCATTACGGTTGCCAAGGAGATGGAGGCGGCGGGCGAGCGCCTGTCGGCTATTCGCATTGACTCGGGCGACCTCGCCAAGCTCTCCAAGTATGTCCGCGGTCGTTTCGATGCCGAGGGCCTGCCCTATGTGGGGATCTCGGTTTCTAACGATCTGGATGAGTACACGATTCAGTCGCTGCTCGACCAGGGCGCGCCCATCGATAGCTTTGGCGTGGGCACCAAGCTCGCGACCTGCTACGACCAGCCGGCGCTGGGCGGCGTGTACAAGCTTTCCGCCCGCCGTGCGAGCGAGGCCGACCCGTGGACGCCGGTGGTCAAGCTCTCCGAGCAGCCCTACAAGCGCACGATCCCGGGCGTGCAGCGCGTGCGCCGTTATTACGACGGCTTTGGCGGCCCGGTCTGCGACATGATCTACGACGAGGACCATCTGGTGGGGGAGGGCGCCGCGCGCGGCAATACCCTCGTGGCCGTGAATGATGCCGCCCTGGTGACCGACGTGTCCGAACTTGAGTATCGTGAGCTGTTGGTGCCGATCGTGCGCGATGGCAGCGCAGTGGCTCCGCGTGAGAGCATCCAGGACGCGCGCGAGCGCTGTGTTTGGGCGCTCGATCATCTGGACGCAGCTTTCAAGCGCTTCCTGTACCCGCAGACCTATGTGGTGGGCATGGAGCAGGGCCTGGCTCAGGTGCGCGACGAGCTCGTGCGCAAGAACATGGCCGCGGCCTCGGCTTTCCCCTGGGCAAAATGATCAGCATGCGACGGAAGATAACGGATCATTTTCTCGCTTGCCCGTTCGCCCGTTCGCTGAACAGTTGATTGGTTTGACGTATGACGACTTCTTATAAAACGATGGTGGTAAAGATCGGTTCGTCCACGGTGGTGGGCGCCGATGGCAAGGTCAACCGCGCCTTTATCGGCGGACTTGCCGATCAAGCCGCAGCGCTGCGCAAGCTCGGCTGGCGTCTGGTCGTGGTGAGCTCGGGCGCTATCGCCTGTGGCTATCCCGTGTTGGGCTTCGACCGCAAGCCGGTCGGCGACCTTCCGAGCCTGCAGGCCTGCGCCTCGGCTGGTCAGTGCATCATCTCGTCGGCCTACGACGAGGAGTTCCATGCGCGCGACCTGCTCACCTCGCTCGTGCTGCTCACGCGTCACGACACGGCGCGTCGCACGTCCTACCTGCACGCGCGCGACGCCCTGCTGCGTCTGGTGGAGCTGGGCGTGGTGCCGGTCGTCAACGAGAACGACACCGTTACCGTCGACGAGATCAAGTTTGGCGACAACGACACGCTGGCGGCGCTCGTGAGCTGCCTGGTTTCCGCCGACCTGTGCGTGACGCTGTCCGACATCGACGGCCTCTACACCGCCAATCCGCACGAGGATCCGACGGCCGAGTTTGTCCCGGTCGTGCATAAGATCGATGCCAAGATCATTGCCTCGGCGGGTGATTCTTCGACCTCGGTGGGTACGGGCGGCATGATCACCAAGATTCGCGCGAGCCGCATCCTGATGACGGCGGGCATTCAGAGCGTGATTTGCTCGGGCGAGGAGCCCGATGCCCTCGTGCGTCTCGCCCGCGGCGAGAGCGTGGGAACCCTGTTCGATCCGCCGGCGGAGCGCCTGGACATCGCACCCCGCAAACTGTGGATCGCGCTGGGCGACAAGGCCCACGGCTCGGTGACGGTTGATGACGGTGCTGCGAAGGCGCTGGTCAGCCGTGGCTCTTCCCTGCTTGCGGTGGGTATTCGCGAGGTCGATGGCGCTTTCGCCGAGGGCGATGTGCTCGACGTGTGCGATTCGAGCGGTATGGTCGTCGCCCGCGGTATCGCCGAGGCCGATTCGGACGTGCTGGAGCTTGCAGCCGGCCGCCGCCAGGACCAGATCGCCAGCAACCGCCTGCTCGCTAACCTGGCCGAGAAGCCGGCGATACACAGGGATAACTTGATCGTATTTGCATAAAGAAAGACAGCGCTGCGGATCGTTTCCTGCAGCGCTGTCTTTCTCGTGCCGGCACTTGGGGACGTTCCTTATGTGCCGGCACTTTGGGACACTCCTTAGCTAGAAGATCCGGCGCAGGTCTCCGCGGTTGAGCGCTTCGTCGAAGAGGTGCTTGAACACCACGCTGCCGTGCAGGCCGTCGTGCTCGAACTCGTTGGTCACCCAGGCATGCGAGTTGCCCACGCGGCTGAGCGTATCGAGCTGCATGCCCGAATCGACGTACATATCGTCGAAATACACCGCGGCCTGGAGTGGCACCTCGTTGCAGGCTAGGCGCTGCGGGTCGTAGATCTTGTCCCAGCTGGTGTCTTCCATCAGCAGGTCCATGGCGGGCTTAAACGGCATAAGCTCGGGCATCTGCTCAAACATCCACGGGAACATGGCCTCGCCGGTAAACATGAGCGGGCGCGCGAGTGTGTCGAACTCGGCACGATGGGCCTTCTCCTCTGCTGCGGCCCAGCGAATGGGCATGGTGTCGCCGTCGGCGTAGATAAACTCCTGCAGCGTCCAGTACAGCGGGTTTGTACGCGTGCTGGTGCGCTCGAAGGCGCGCATCAAAAAGCTGTCGGATACCGAGGAGCCGCAGCTAAGCGTACCGTCGCCAGTAACAAACGCGTGATCGATAATCCAATGCATGCGCTCAAAGCTCGGCTTCATGCCAAAGTCGCTGCCCATGAGCTGTAGGCGCTCGACCGTCATCGGCGAGCCGTCGGGCAGCACGGGCTTCTGGGCCTCGAGCGCATCGGCCAGGGCTGCCACGCGGTCGACGTCAGCGGGGTAGCGGTCGTAATACTGCTGCGTCTTGGCGGCCATGCGCGGGAAGGTGTGCGCGTAGACCTCGCTTGCGCTCGCCGGCACGTGGGGGATGCCGCCGCAGGTAAAGCTTGCCGCTATGCCCTCGGGGAAGAGCGACAGATAGCTCAACGTCAAAAAGCCGCCGTAGCTCTGCCCGAGTGTGGCCCAGGGCTTGCCGCCAAAGCCCACCAGGCGCAGGTACTCAAAATCGCGCACGATGGAGCTGGCGAGGTGGCGCTTGAGGAAATCCGCCTGCGAGCGTGCGGCATCGGAGCCGGCCGCCGTCGCGCGCTCACCCAGTGCCTTGATCGTGCGTCCGTCCACGCAGCTACTGCGTCCGGTGCCGCGCTGGTCGGGAAGGACCACGCGGAAGTGCTTGACGGCCTCCTCGATCCAGCCGTCGCTTGTGGGCGACAGCGGACGCGGACTCTCGCCGCCGGGGCCGCCCTGCAAAAACAGGAGCAGTGGCAGATCGTCGTTGATGCGGTCGGGCGCGCAAACCACGCGGTAGAAGAGCTTGATGCTCTCGGGCGCGCCGGCGATGGGTGCCGGCATAGCGCCGCGGCGCATGGTACTGCCGACGGCCAGGAGCATCGGCTCCAGGCCGCGCCAGTCAAGGGGGACGTCGATGCTGTGGTCCTCGACGTAAAGGCCGGGGACATGGTACGAAGTGATGAGGGCCATGTGAGTCTTCCGTTCGTTGCGGTGTTTCGGGTTGACCAATTCTACCGCCGCGGGCGAGGCCATGCGCAAATCGGCTACCATGGTTGCAAACTTCTAGGAGAAAGGGCCGCCCATGTCGGTCGATATAGCCACGTATGTCCACGATCTTGCCGTTGCCGCCAAGGCAGCGTCGGCCTCGCTTGCCACGGCGAGCGATGAGCAGCGCCAGGAGGCCGTGCGCGCCATGGCCGCAGCACTGCGCAACGGTGTCGACTCCATCGTCGCCGCCAACGAGCTCGATATGTCCGCCGCGCGCGATGCGGGCACTTCGGCCGGTCTGCTCGACCGTCTGCTGCTGACGCCTGAGCGCGTCGAGGGCATGGCCGCCGGTTTGGAGAAGCTCGCCGAGCTGCCCGATCCCGTCGGCCGCGTGCTCGACCACCGCGTGCTTGCGAGCGGTGTGGACCTGACCCGCGTGAGCGTGCCGTTGGGCCTGGTCGCCATGGTCTACGAGGCGCGCCCCAACGTGACGGCCGACGCCGCAGGCATCTGCATCCGTACCGGCAACGCCTGCATTCTACGCGGCGGCTCGCTGGCCTATCACTCGTGTGCCATGATCGCCGAGCTGCTGGCCGATGCGCTCGAGGCCAAGGGCTTCCCGCGCGAGGCCGTGTCGATGATCGAGTCCACCGACCGCGAGGCCACCGGCGAGCTCATGAAGCTCCGCGGTATTGTCGACGTACTCATTCCGCGCGGAGGTGCAGGCCTGATCCAGCGCTGCGTGCGCGAGTCGCTTGTGCCGGTGATCGAGACGGGCACGGGCAACTGCCACATCTACGTGCATGAATCCGCCGACTTTGATAAGGCGCTCAACATTATCGTTAATGCCAAGACCCAGCGCGTAGGCGTGTGCAATGCCGCCGAGTCGCTGCTGGTCGACCGTGCTGTGGCCGATGCGTTTTTGCCCGCGGTCGTGACCGTGCTGCATGACCACGGCGTGCTGATTCACGGCGACGAGGCAACCTGCGCCGCATGCGCCGATGCCGGGCTTGTGGAGGGCGATGACTACGTCGCCGCGACTGAGGAGGACTGGGGTCGCGAGTACCTGGCGCTCGAGATGAGCGTGAAGGTCGTGGCAAACGAGGACGAGGCCATCGCACACATCAACCGCTACGGCACGATGCACTCCGAGGCCATCGTTGCCGAGGATACGGATGCTTGCGAGCGCTTCCTCGATGCTGTCGATGCCTCGGCCGTGTACTCCAACGCCAGCACTCGCTTCACTGACGGCGGCGAGTTTGGCCTGGGTGCCGAGATCGGCATCTCGACCCAAAAACTCCACGCCCGTGGCCCCTTTGCCGCCGAGGCCCTCACCACCTACAAATACAAGCTCCGCGGCACCGGCCAGGTTCGCCCCTAAACCTACCAAAAAGGGACAGGTTTATTTTGGCAGGTTTTATCTGCGGTTTTGCCGGGCGACGCGTTCGCCCGGCTTTTTCCTCCGCATGCCTTTTCTGCCTTTCGGCTTGAGCCGCGGCGATATACGATAGTGACACCGTGTCTTAGCACCGACTCACCTGGAGGTATTGCCATGTCCCAGACGCTTTCCGCCGGAATCACCCGCGACCGTGCGTTCGAATTGCTCAACAAGCACAACAAGGACCCGTTCCACATTACCCACGGCGAAACGGTCGAGGGCACCATGCGCTATTTTGCGCGCGAGTTCGACCCCGAGAACGAGGAGTTTTGGGGCATCGTCGGTCTGCTGCACGACCTGGATTGGGAGGAGCATGAGGACGACCCCGTAAACCATACCATCTATGCGGCCGAGATCCTCGAGGGCGAGGGTGCCTCCCCCGAACTCATTCGCGCTATTCAGACGCACACGTCCGATTTCAACACCTCGCTTCCCAAGCCCGAGCTGCAGATGGAAAAGATCCTGTTTGCCTGCGACGAGCTCACCGGCCTGATCGGCGCTGCCGTCATCATGCGCCCGAGCAAGAGCGTTATGGACTTTACGACCAAGTCGCTCAAGAAGAAGTTCAAGGACAAACGCTTTGCCGCCGGCTGCTCGCGCGACGTGATTTCGCAGGGCGCCGAGATGCTGGGTTGGGAGCTCCCCGAGCTCTTCGACCGTACCATCGCGGCCATGCAATCCTTCGCGCCCGATCGCGACACCTTCCAGGCCTAACCTGCCAAAATAAACCTGTCCCTTGTTGGCAGGTTAGTTGAGGGCGGCTTGGGCTAGACGGGCTTCGGCGGCCTCTTCGGTGACGCCCAGGGCCACGGCGAACTCCTCGATGGAGCGGCGCTTGGCTTCCTTGAGCACGCGCATGTAATAAGAGCTGGGCTTTTTATCTGCTTCCTCGGCCTGGCGAATACGGTGCATCATGGTTTTTGCCACGCGGACCGTCTCGGGCGCGCCCAGCTTGAGCTGCTGCTTAAAGTGCGTCTCCTCGAGCGAGCTATTGCGCTCGGTAAAGGTGTCGCACTCCAGCTCATCGTAGTGGCTCAGCAGGTGCTCGGCATCTTGCTGGGAGATGGCGGCATGCAGACGGTCGGCCTGCGCCACGGGGTACATGAGAATCGTCTGCGCATGTCCCTGCTTGGTCTCGAGCAACAACATGGGCTGCGGCGTGTCGTCCCTAAAACCGACGACGGTGCAGACTCCCTGACCCGGATGAATGACGTGTTGACCGATTGAGAACATGCTACCTCCAACTTATACGAATTTACGTATGTCTAGAATAACACGCTGACGTGCGCAAACCCGTACTTTATGCAGGAAAAGCACACAACTCTGATAGGTAAGAGTATTCGATAACAGACGCAGCTCATTCACACCTTTATGCATTTTCAACGCCTGCATAATCTGCAGGCAGACCGGCATCTTTGAGTGACTCCATACAAGCTGTAGTCATTTTTGTGCATATGCAATATCTATTAGCTTTACCCTGCGACAGTGCCCGTCGCTTGTGATAGAGTGCTACAAACTCTGGCTTTTGCCCTACGAGTGACCAAGAGCTCGGGGGCTTTAACACAAGGAGGATCTATGCCCGAGAAGATTGAAGAGCTGGTAAGCGCTGCGCTTGCTGCGGCCCAGGAGGCCGGCGACCTTTCCGCATTTGAACTTGACGATTGCGCTATCGAGCGACCGGCTGACACTTCTCATGGCGAGTGGACCTCTACCATGGCCCTGAAGTCCGCCAAGCTGGCCCACTGCGCCCCGCGCAAGATCGCCGAGGCCATCGTTGCCCATATGCCCGAGGACCCCGCGATCGAGAAGGTCGAGATCGCAGGCCCCGGCTTCATCAACTTCTACCTCTCGGTTGCCGTCAAGAATGCCATCTTTGGCGAGGCTCGCGAGAAGGGTATGGACTTCGCTAAGTCCAACGTCGGTGGTGGCCTGAAGACCCAGGTCGAGTTCGTTTCCGCCAACCCCGTCGGCCCCATGCACATCGGCCACGGCCGCTGGGCCGCGCTGGGCGACTCGCTCTGCCGCGTTATGGATCACGCCGGTTACGACATCCAGCGTGAGTTCTACATCAACGACCACGGCTCTCAGATGAACACCTTCGGCAACTCCATCAGCACGCGCTATATGCAGCTTGCCGACATCATCGCCAAGCAGGGCGTGGATATCGACGAGGCTCACAAGCTGCTGATCGCCGACCGCGACGCCTTTGTTGCCGACGAGAACGACGAGCATCCCGAGACCCATCCGTATCAGGACAACTTTGCCGAGACCCTGGGCAAGGACTCCTACGGCGGCGACTACATCATCGACGAGGCCGCCGAGTTCTGGCGCACCGACGGCGATAAGTGGGTCAACGCCGATCCGCAGGAGCGTATGGAGAGCTTCCGCGAGCGCGGCTATGTAAAGATGGTCGACAACATGCGCGACCTTTGCCATGCCGTTAACTGCGACTTCGATCGTTGGTTCTCCGAGCGCTCGCTGTATGTGAAGGACACCGAGGGCGAGACCGCCGGCACCTCCGCCGTCGACCGCGCTTTTGAGAAGCTCGATAAGATGGGCTATCTCTACACCAAGGACGGCGCCCTGTGGTTCCGCTCCACCGACCTGGGCGATGACAAGGACCGCGTTCTGATCAAGTCCGATGGCGAGTACACCTACTTCGCCTCCGACGTTGCCTATCACTGGGATAAGTTCCAGCGCGTCGACCACGTCATCGACATCTGGGGCGCCGACCACCACGGCTACATCGAGCGCGTCCGCTGCGTCTGCGATGCCTTGGGTTACCCCGGCAAGTTTGAGGTTCTGCTGGGCCAGCTCGTCAACCTGCTGCGCAACGGCAAGCCCGTCCGTATGTCCAAGCGCAAGGGCACCATGGTGACCCTGCAGGAGCTTGTTGACGAGGTCGGCTCCGACGCTGCCCGTTACACGCTCATCTCCAAGAGCTCCAACCAGATGGTCGACTTCGATATCGAGGCCGTCAAGAAGCGTGACAACTCCAACCCGGTGTACTACGTGCAGTACGCTCACGCCCGCGTGTGCTCCATCCTGCGCCGTGCCGCTGACGTTACGCCCGAGCAGGCTGACGAGATGGGCATGAAGGCCGTCGCCGCCAAGGCCATCGGTGAGAACGTCGATTACTCGCTGCTGACCGACCCGACCGAGCTCGCCCTTTCGCGCAAGCTCAACGAGCTCACCGACCTCATCGCCAGCTGCGCTCGCGACCGCGCCCCGTTCCGTCTGACGCACTTTGCCGAGGAACTCGCCGGCGACTTCCACAGCTTCTACGCTGCCTGCCAGGTTCTGCCGAGCGAGGGCCGTCCCGTCGACCCCGAGCTTTCGCGCGCCCGTCTGGCCGCTTGCGACGCCGTCCGCGTGACGCTCGCCCTGGTGCTCACCCTCGTTGGTGTCTCCGCTCCCGAGCAGATGTAATCTACGGGTCGTTTGACCGTGAAGGTTCGGCTTTGCTGAGCCCTATAAGCCCGATCTCCATGCGGAGGTCGGGCTTTTTGCGTTTGGCGGGGCTTTTTGGCGTGTTGGAAAATGCTACAAAAACGCAACTATGCCGGTTTACGGGGCTAAATCGCCAACTGGTGACCATGGCGCCAATAGCGAAATTAAAACTGCAGGTAGACGGCTTATTGTTTCTTGAAAATGCAGGGTATGGCTGGCTTGCATCATTCGGGCCCCGTAATCCGGCATAGTTTTGGAAATTGGGGACGGAGGAAAACGGATCATTTTGTCTCGAGGAGAGGTGGTGGGATACCGTCCGCCACGAATTGGGTCCATCTCCTACGTTTGGACGCATATCCCGAACCATGCCGAAAAGTACGATATTAAAACCGCAGGTAGCGGACTCGCTGTTTTTGAAAAAACAGGGTATGGTCAGGGGTCTGGGGGTAAGCGTAGTAGATAGACGCGTTTCGTGGCGCGGCGAATCCCGACGCCATGGATTTGCTCCCTAGTCGCACCATTTGAAGGCGTCTTAGGGGAAGAGTGTCCCTTTTGACTAGTCGTTTAAGAGCGTTCCCAATGACTAAGTTGCAGGTGGCGGCGGTTGTGTTACACTAACGCTGCGTATATGACGCAATCATCTCGATACAGATCAATGATGTCCGTCGTTTTGAACGGAACTAGACTGTTTAGCCGCCCTGAAGGTTTATGCAGGGAGCATGTGATCACAGGGCTTGAAAAGAAAGTTGAGCAAACACTGTGTCTGATCAACAGCAAGAAAACGAAATAACGACGACGCAAGCCGCTCCCGCTGCACCGGTTGCGTTGGACCAGGTCGCGGCGCCCGCGCAAGCCTCGGCTCCTGAGACGCCTAAGGCTGCTTCGACGCCTACGCCTTCAGCGGCTGAGAAGGCCGTGCCTGCAACTGGTGAGGAGGCTGCTCCGGCAAAGCCCAAGCGTACGCGCCGCACGGCCAAGTCTGCTGCTGACGGCGAGGAGGTCACCAAGCCCAAGCGCCGTACCACGCGCACGACGCGCGTCAAGCGCACCGTTGCAGCTGACTCCTCGGAGCCGATTTCCGATGAGGTCGCGCAGGCCCGTGCACTGGCACAGATCAGCGAGGCCCAGGTTGTGCGTGCCCGCCGTCGCGCTGCCGAGCGTGAGGTTGCGGCATTGACTGAGCTTGCTGCACCGGGCGTCCCCGAGGCTCCTGTTGCCGAGCAGTCGGCCGAGAAGCCGGCACTGCGCACACGTCGCCGTACGGCAGCCAAGTCGCAGCAGCCCGTCGAGCAGCCGACTCCTGAGGTCGTTGAAGCTCCGGCTCGTTCTGTGGCAGGGGAGGACGCTTCCTCCGCTGAGCCCGTCGTGCCCGCTGGGGCCAGCGAGGTTCCCGCCGTTGATCCGGCTCTGCGCCCGCATCGTCGCGGCCGCAAGCCCAAGGCGTTTGTTGAGGCCGAGAAAGCCGCTGCCGCAGCAGCTGCTGCTCAGAGCGCAGCGGTGACGGCCGAGCCCACGGCTACGGCCGACGCCCCGGTCCAGGACGTTCCGTCCACCGAGGCTCCCGCATCTGTCGATGCCGAGTCCGCCGATGTCCGCCCCGGCCGTAGCCGTCGCACCGCGGCAAAGCGCTCGACGAAGGCGAAGGCCAAGGCCGACGCCGAGGCCAAGTCCGTCGACGATAAGTCCTCGGAGGCAACCGCCGATGCCGCTTCCGAGGCCGAGAGCGCCGATCAGCCGGCAACTGAGAAGCCCAAGCGTACGCGCAAGAAGTCCGCAAGGGCCAAGGTTGCCGAGCAGCAGGGCGACGCCGATCCCGGCGCCCATGCCAACGCCGATGCCAAGGCAGAGGGCGAGGCCCCGTCCGGCACCGATGCGCCCGCAGCCGCGGCTGACGGGGGCGCCGAGGCCGAAGCGGGTGTCCGTCCTGGCCGCCGTCAGCACAAGCGCAACGACGAGCGCAACGACCGCAAGGACGATCGCAACAACGACCGCCGCAGCCGTCAGCGCGACCGCAAGCAGCGCAACAAGGAGCGCAACGCCGCCCCCACCGAGCCCACGCTTTCGCGCGAGGAGCTCGCGGCCATGAAGGTCGCCGAGC
>URNI01000014.1 GCA_900549135.1 uncultured Collinsella sp. | reverse complement strand
GCATGGGCTGGCCCGACTGCGACGTGACCTATCCGGTGCCGAGCGGCGTCAAGGTGAGCCCGCTCGAGGGCGAGGCAGCCGTGTGCCCCGAGTGCGGCGCGCCACGCATTAAGTGTCAGCCGTTCCGTCAGAAGGCTTTCGAGATCTGCGTGAACCCGACGTGCCCCACCAACTACGAGCCCGACCTTAAGGTGGGCGAGTGCAATGTGTGCGCCGAGGCAGGACGCCATGGCGACCTGATCGCGCACAAGAGCGAAAAGAGCGGCAAGCGCTTTATCCGCTGCACCAACTACGATGACTGCGGCGTGAGCTATCCGCTGCCGGCGCGCGGCAAGCTCGAGGCGACGGGTGAGACCTGCCCCGAGTGCGGCGCTCCCATCGTGGTGGTCAACACCGCGCGCGGCCCGTGGCGCATCTGCGTGAACATGGACTGCCCGACCAAGGAGAAGAAGCCCGCCCGCGGCCGCAAGACCACAACCAAGGCGAGCACGGCGAAGAAGACCACGGCTAAGAAAGCCACTGCCGCCAAGAAGACGACCGCGAAGAAGTCGACTGCCAAGAAAGTAGCCTCCGACAAGTAACGGCGCGGTCGAAACATTGCCTAAAAAACGAGCGAGGACCCCACGATCCTCGCTCGTTTTTTTGACCGGCAGTTAGGGACGTTCCTTTTCTGCCGGCAGTTTAGGAACGTCCCTTACTGCCGGCTCGGGAACGACAGAGCGCTAGTTCACCTCGACAGGCTTGGCGCTGGGATAGCGCTCCTCAAAATCTAGGCGGTACTTATTGTCATTGGTGCCCGCCACGTTGTCGCGCGACAGCGGCGCCACGATCTCATTCTTGTGGTCCTCAGGCTTGGCGTATTTCAGGCTGATCTCCCAGGCATCACAGATTGCGTCAATGCGGTGATCCAGGTCGTCATACAGGGCAACGATGTCCTTCCAGGAGCTGTAGTTCTTGGAGCTCGTCGGGACGTCTAGGTCCTCGACGATGTCGTAATACTGCTCGATGGTGTCCTCCGTGCGCTCGGCGACGTCGGCGAGATTTTGACGGGTGGTTCGATCCTCTTCCAGATAGCTGCCGTTGAAGTTCTGCGCGCAGCCACGGACGTAGTTGTCGAGGTCTTCTAGCAAGTCGTAGTATTCGCTCAGTCGGCGGTAGAGATTCTGCTCGGAGAGCGTTGCTTCGCCGCCATCCTCGTCGTCATCGTCATCATCGTCGTACAGGCTGTTGGGATCGCCGAGAGGCTTTAGGTCATCGTCGTCGACGTCATGGTGCAGCTTAGCTACCTCGGCAGTCGTCTGCGTGGCGGCGTTGTCGAAAGGCTTGATCACAAAGAAAACGACCAGGGCGATGATGATCGCCACCAGCACAACAATAACGGCGATAAGCGGCCCGGTGCCGCTCTTTTTGGGAGCGGGGGTCTGTGGCGAAGCGGGCGTGTATGCGGGAGCCGGCTCCTGTTGGGGCGAGCCGCTCGCGACGGGTATGCGCTGCGTGGTCTCGACGGCCGCGGGGCTTGCGGCGGGGTCGGGGCGATAGGCGAGGGGGTCGTCCGCCTTGGCTTGCGGCGTATCAAGGGAGCCGGTCTGCTCAAAAGCGGGCTGGCTATCGCTCGCGGTTGTTTGCTCAACGGGTGCACCGCACGAGGTGCAGAACTTGGCATTATCTGCAAGAAGCTTGCCGCACGAGGCACAATACCGAGACATTGCCACTCCTTTCGCCACATTTCAATGCAATACGACGATTATACCCAGCGTCCAAAATTCCCCATCATAAGTTGCGGTGAAATAGGGACTGTTTGGCGGTCTCAGAGCTTCAATCAGTCCCTATTTCACCGCAACTTCGGAAAGGCACCTTTAGCCATTGGGGACGCACCGAGCACTGGGGTATCATGGCTTGGTTGATATATCTGCATTTACGCGCCTTGTAGGAAGGGGCTGCGCCCATGGCTTTTGAGCCCGCTCAACATAGCTTTATCACGCTCGAGGGCGTCGATGGCGCCGGCAAGTCCACGCAGGCGCGTCTGCTTGCCCGCGCGCTTGAACTCGCTGGCTACCAGGTTGTGACCCTGCGCGAGCCGGGCGGTACCGCCATCAGCGAAAAGATCCGTGCTCTGCTGCTCGACCCCGCCAATACGGCGATGGGCGACACCTGCGAGTTGTTGCTCTACGAGGCCGCGCGCGCCCAGTTGGTGCACGAGGTCATCGCGCCTGCCCTTGCTGCCGGCAAGGTGGTCCTGTGCGACCGCTTCTACGATTCCACAACTTGCTATCAGGCGTTTGCCGATGGCCTCGATCGCCAGATAGTGCGCGATGCCAACAACCTGGCCGTCGCGGGTACGCACCCGGCGCTCACGCTCGTCTATCACATCACGCCCGAGCAGGCGGCGCTGCGCATGGCCGATCGCGGTGCGGCCGACCGCATGGAGGCCAAGGGCATGGCCTTCCAAGAGCGTGTCTACCAGGGATTTTGCGCCATCGCCGCCGAGGAACCAAACCGCGTAAAGCTCATCGACGCTACCGCGACCATCGAGGAAGTCTTTGCGAAGACGGTCGAGCAGGTTCGCGCGTATGGCCTCGATGTCCCCCAAGATGCCGTCGCCGCCGCGCTTGCCCAGGAGGCCGAGTAACATGGCCCCCGCTCAGGCAAGCCTGCTGGCCAAGCTCGACACCCAACAGCGCGTGCGCGATTTTTTGACCAACGCCGTCGCCAGAGGTCGCGCATCGCACGCCTATCTGTTTTTGGGCGCTCCCGGTGCCGGCAAGCTCGATGCCGCATGGGCGCTCGCCCAGGCCTTCCTGTGCGAGCAGGACGGCTGCGGCGCATGCGACAGTTGCGTGCGCGTTGCTCGGCATACGCATCCCGACGTGCACTATTACACGCCCGAGAGCGCCACGGGCTACCTCATCGCTCAGACCCGCGAGCTGCTCGATGACGTGCCTCTGGCGCCCATCCGTGCCAAGGCCAAGGTCTACATCATCGACCGTGCCGAGCAACTGCGCGCCAACACCGCCAACGCGCTGCTCAAGACACTCGAGGAGCCGCCCGAGGGCGTTATGTTCATCCTGCTGGGCACCTCGGCAGACGTGATGTTGCCCACCATCGTGAGCCGCTGCCAGTGCGTGCCGTTTCGGCTGGTATCGCCCGCCGTCGCCGCGCAGGCCGTGAGCCGCGCCACCGGTCAGGACCCTGCGCGTTGCCGCATGGCCGTCGCCGTGGCGGGAAGCCCCACGCGTGGCATCGAGTTCCTCAAGAGCGCCGAGCGCCAGGACGCCCGCCGTCAGATGGTCCGCGCCATCGACTCACTCATTGCCGCCGACGAGGCCGACGTGCTCAGCCGCGCCAAGTCGCTCATCGTCGCCGTTAAGGCGCCGCTCGCCGAGGTCAAGTCCACACAGGAAAAGGTGCTCGAGCAAAACGCCGACTACCTGTCGCGTGGAGCATTGAAGCAGCTTGAGGACCGCAATAAGCGCGAACTCAACGCGCGCGAGCGTTCGGGTATCATGGAAGCGCTGGCGAGCGCGCGGACGCTCATGCGCGACGTGCTGCTGACGCTTCAGGACGAGGCAGCCGACGTGGTGAACGAAGACGTGCGCGACACGATCGGTCGGCTTGCCGCCGCGACCAATGTTGCGGGTGCCACCCAGGCGCTCGAGGCAGTCGCGACCGCCGAGCGCAACATCGCCAGAAACGTTACTCCCCAGCTGGCCATCGAGGTCATGCTGTTCGATATCAGGAAGGCACTGAAATGCCGTTAGTCGTACCCGTTAAGTTTACCTATGCCTCGCGCGACCTGTGGTTCGATCCGCAGGATCTGGATATCCTCGAGGCCGATTATGCCATTTGCTCCACCGAGCGCGGAACCGAGATCGGCCTGGTCACGGCCGATCCCTTTGAGGTGCCGCAAGACGAGATCGGTCAGCCGCTCAAGCCCGTGCTGCGCGTGGCGAGCGACATCGACCTCCAGCTTGCCGACGACCTGGCCATCCAGGGCGACGAGGCCATGGTCGACTTCCGCCGCCTGGTCAAGGAGCTCGACCTCGAGATGAAGCCGGTGGGCGTCGAGTACCTGTTTGGCGGCGAGAAGGCCGTGTTCTACTTTGCGGCCGAGGAGCGCGTCGATTTTCGCCAGCTCGTCAAGGATCTGTCCTCGACGCTGCACATTCGCGTCGACATGCGCCAGATCGGCGTGCGCGACGAGACCCGCCTGGTGGGCGGCTATGCCCAGTGCGGACAGGAACTCTGCTGCACGCGCTTTGGCGGACAGTTTGAGCCCGTCTCGATTCGCATGGCAAAAGAGCAGGACCTGCCGCTCAACTCGTCCAAGATCAGCGGCGTATGCGGCCGCCTGATGTGCTGCCTGCGCTATGAGTTCGAGGCGTACAAGGACTTTAAGAGCCGTGCGCCCAAAAAGAAGACGCTCATCGATACGCCGCTCGGCAAGGCGCGTATCCAGGAATATGACACGCCGCGTGAGCAGCTGGTGCTGCGCCTGGAGAACGGCAAAGTCTTTAAGGTCAACCTGGCCGATATGACGTGCTCGGAGGGCTGCAAAAAGAAGGCAGCCGAGCAGGGTTGTAACTGCCGCCCCGATTGCGTGACGCGCGACGTGCTCGAGCGCATCGAGTCGCCCGAGATGCGCCTGGCGCTCATGGAGCTCGATCGTGAGAACGGCGTCGACGTGGGCGATGGCCTGTCGAGTGCCGACCGTCTGGCCGGTACGTCGATGCCCAAGCGCCGTCGCCGCGATGCCGAATCCGATGCTCGCTCCGGTCAGGGTCAGGGCGAGGGTCGTGGCCGCGGAAAGGGCCGTGGCAAGGCCGAGGCGCTCGAGGCCGAGGGGGCGGCTGATGGCCGTCGCCGCCGCAAGCGTGCGGGCTCTGCCGATGCCGGCGAGGCTGCAGCCGCGGGCAAGAACGCCTCTCGCGAGCGCGAGGTTCAGCAGCCCCAGCAGCAGAATCGCGGCGGTGGCATGAACCCCACACGTCGTCGTCGCCGTCATCTGTCGAGCGAGGAGCGCGAGGACGCCTTCCGCGCCGCAGCTGCTCGCGAGGCTGGTGCCGCTTCCAAGGGCGCCTCGGCCTCCGACGCGCCTGCCGACAAGGGCGGCAAGTCACGTGGCGAGGAGGAGCGCGCGCCGCGTCCGCGCCGTCGCCATTCCTCGGGCGCGCAGCAGAAGCCCTCAGTGCCCTCCGTGGCCGATCAGGTCTCGGATGGCGAGGTCAAGGTCACGCGCCGTCGTCCCGGAGATGGCGGGGGAGCGGCTGCCAAGGCTTCGCATGGCGCAGCTCGCGACGAGCGCGAGCCGCGCGAGAATCGCGGTGGCGAGGGCTCGGCCGACCAGGGTCAAAAGCGCCGTCGCCGTCGTCGTTCCCGCAAGCCGCGCCAGGATGGTGACGAGGGCTCGACCCCGTCTTCGTCCGCACCACAACCGCCCGCCGGCGAATAACGCCCGCGAGCGGATTTAACCTGCCTTGCCCCGAGCGCATCGGGGTATCATAGCGCCGAATCAACAACCCTCCCTGCGATCGAGCGTAGGGAGGGTTGTGTCTTGAAGAGCCATCTGAACATATTGAGCCGTCTGCAGAGTGCCGGTGCCCTACCGTTTGCGGACGAATTGCTACCGTTTGCCGAGCGCGCGACGTACGAGGCGCTCGAGGCATTGTCGCCAACACGATGTACCGGCTGCGAGCGCGCCGGTGCGCTTATTTGCCAAGACTGCCTGGCCGCGCTCACGCTCATCGACCCACGTCATAGCTGCACCCGATGTGGCGCCCCGTTTGGGGATTTGCTGTGCACTGAGTGTTCGGTCGAGGGCACGTCTTCGGCAATGGCGGAGGCGCTCGACCGCTGCCTGGCGTGCGCCGTCTATGCGCATCCGCTGCCGCGCATCATTAAAGCGTACAAGGATGCGGGCGAGCGACGTCTGGCTCCGTATCTGGCGGAGCTGCTCTACGACACCGCCCTGCATGCCCAGGTCGTAGCTCCCGATCGCTACGGAGGCGTGCTTTCCGGTGCGGATGCGGTGGTGTTTGTGCCTGCGACGGCGGCAGCGTTTCGGCGGCGTGGTTTTGATCATATGGAGGCTATTGCGCGCCCATTTTGCGAGCTGTCGGGTGTTCCTCTGCTCGATGCTCTCGTCAAGTACGGGCATGGCGACCAGCGCGAACTCGGTCGTGAGGAGCGCCGCGAGCGTGCCCGAGGTATGTACGAGACGGTTGAGGACGTGCACGGCCGCCGCCTGCTGCTTATCGACGACGTTATCACCACGGGTGCGACGATGGCAGCGGCTTCGGCGGAACTCAAGCGCGCCGGTGCCACGGCCGTTGATGGCCTCGCTATCGCACGCGTTTGGTAGGGGTGGTTCAGATGGCAATAAAGATCGGGCAGCGTGGCAAGCCTGCAAGCGAGCAGCTGGCTGCTTCCGTAATCCTGACCGGTGCCTCGGCGCTGCGCATGATGCGCGCCGAGCGCCGACAAATGGGTTACATCAGCTGGAGGGACCTCGATCCCGATGAAGAGCGCCGTGTGCTGCGCACGTCGTCGCCCTCGACCGAGGACATCTATCTTCCCGATTTGGTGCGGATTGGGGCCGCAAGCGGCGAGGTGCAAGAGGATTTGTGCTTGCTGGTAGGGTCTGCAGCGCAGCGCCGCCGTATTCTTGGCGTGAGCTGGTCCGTATGCTCCGAGTTGCCCGCCGGCTCGATTCTAGAGGTGGAACCGGGGGTGTACAGTCTATCTCCCGAGGCCCTTTGCGTAGCCGTCGCGCGCGAAGTCGGCTGCATCCAGGCATTTGCCCTGGCCCAGGAGCTGTGCTCTAAGATTTCACTGAGTGACCGCGGGAAGTATCTGCCTCCCTACACCTCGCCCGTTACGAATAAACTTGCAAAGGACAAGGACCAGCCAGCAGACGTGGGCTACTTTGAGGTTGAGCCGGTGCTGACGCCCGATCGTCTGGCAGATTACCTCGCGGTATGCAAGGGGAATGCGGCCAAACAACTGCAGCGTCTGTGTCCCTACTTGTCAGAAAACCTGCGCTCGCCCATGGAGTGCATCATGCTCGCTCTGTTTTCGCTTCCGTTTTCCTATGGCGGATTTGCCTGCGGTCCCTTTAAGACCGACTACAAGATCGAGTTCGATGACCGCGCGCAGGCAATCTCGGGGATGCCGCATGCAGTTTGCGATGCGTATCAGGAAACAGCCCGGTTTGACCTGGAATACAACGGTGAGCTGGGCCATTCCTCTCGGAGGGGACGTATCCATGATGAAAAGCGCAACACGGGCTTGATTACTATGGGAATCGAGGTCGCGACGGTCAACAACGAAATGCTCCGCGACATGGAAGCGATGGAAGCGCTCGCATGGCGCATCCACCAGCGTATGGGTAAGCGATATCAGAATCGCGTAGAGGCTCGTCGAAAGAGGCAAGATGCTCTGCTGAATACGCTCCGAGCGTGCTTTGGGCTCAAGCCAGCGTAAAACTATGGCTTTATAGGGGGTCTGTTTATATGCTCTGTGCAAAAAACGGCAAATATGAGTACTGTTACTAGATTAGTGACAGCAAAAACAAAGAAACTTGGGCCGAAAATCTGGATTCAGCGAAGAGATAATAAACGAATGTGGAATATCTTGGCGCCAAGCAGGCTGTGCGGAACTCAAAAAGGGCTCGTGAGGCGGTAATACGCTGCTACTAAATTGGTAACAGTACTCATATTTGCCGTTTTTTGCACACGGCACCCTGAGACGGGTGCCCCGGAGCTCCCCGTGGGGGAGCTCCGGGCTTCATGGGGGCACGAATAGCCCGCTCCGACCTGCGAAATCTGTACTCGCGATGCGAATGACGCCCCTAACCTTAAACTTTAGCTTGAACTTAGCTATAATGCGCTACGTTCCTGCCAGGCTGTGGTTGCGGACGGACGAAATGCCCGTCCTAGTCCAAGACAGACGCGGTCAAAGGGATCCACGTAAGCGACCGCGTGCGCGCGGCGCGATCATGGCGCGTCCTAGATGTAAGCCGCACCGTCCGTTCTACTTTCTTTGGGGCAATACCGCCTCGCGGGCGAGCGGGCCAGTCGTGAAGGTGGCTGCGGCCTCCCGAGCAAACACCCCGGTGCGCAAGTGTGGGGTCAAATACCAGGTCAGCTGGTGGGAACAACCTGATATTCCGCGCAACGCACGGATTGTATACGACACAGAAGGCAGGGTAGTGGACATGGTGAGGGGCAGCTTGATGCACGCGGCTCGGTTAGGTGCTGGGACCGCAGCGGTCATCGCCGTTTTGGGCCTGAGCGGATGCGCGTTCAACCCGCTGTCTACGTTCACGACTCCCACGATCGACCAGATCGAGTACGAGACCGTCACGCCGGCGGTGTCGGACGATGCCCTGGTCACTCCCGGAACCCTGACGGTCGCCCTCGATACTTCCGATGCGCCGCAGGCCATGCAGGACGCCGACGGCGAGCTCACGGGGTATGCGGTTGACGCCGCCCGCGCCCTCGCAAGCCGCATGGGCCTTAAGGTCGCCTTTGTCGATGCGTCCTCGGCAGGTTCCGCGCTCGGCGACAAAAAGGCCGATATCTTTATCGGCAAGATCAACTCCACGGACGGGGACGTTAGCTCGCTCGGCACCTGCCTGTACGATGCCACTTCCGTGTTCGGTAAAACCAGCGATGGTGGGTCGTTAAGCGTTTCCACCGATACCCTTAACACGTCTACTCTGGGTGTCCAGATGTCCTCGGCCTCGCAGGAGGCGCTTGCTAAGCAGAGCATCACCGCCAACCAAAAGACCTACTCCAACATCAACGAGTGCTTTGAGGCGCTCGAGTCCGGCGAGGTCGACTATGTGATCTGCGACTCCACGGCCGGCGGCTACCTTGCACGCCTGATGAGCGAGGTCTCCTATGTCGGTGCGCTCGAGGCACCCTCGACGCTTGGTGTTGTGGGCCTCTCGTCCAATGACGAACTGTGCCGTGCCGTGAGCGATGCCCTCGACGGTATTACGGCCGACGGCACGCTCGAGGCGGTCCACTCTGTCTGGTATGGCACGATGCCCTACGACCTCACCACTAAGACGGTTTCGGGCGCTAACGTGCAGCCGGGCGACTCTGAGTCCGGTGAGACCACGTCCTCCGGCAGCGAGTCCTCCGATTCCAACAATGAGACCGCATCCTCCGAGGACAAATCGTCCAGCCAGGAAGGCGCCATCACCGACGACGACATTAACAAACTCAATAGCTAGTTATTGCTAGGGGTGGTGTCTCCTATACGTTGGAAAGGACACCTCTTCACGGTTTCAACACGCACTGCCGGGCTTCCCCGATGGGGGAGCCCGGCTTTTTCATCCCAATAAAACCAGCAGGTCAAAGCCAATTTTCGGGACCAAATACAAAGCCGTCGGCCCCCCTATAGCGCACTTTGCCACAGAAAAGTGCGAGACTTCGGTATGCGGTATCAAGCAATCGTTATTCGGGTCTTTAGGAATCCGCGTGATTAAATGCACGGCAATGGGTACATAGCCAGTACAGTAAGTCCCCGAGGCAGATTGGAGCCACGTATGGATATCAAGGTTTCTGGACGCAAGACGACGGTAACCGATGCTCTGCGTGCGCATGTGGATGAAAAGATCGGCGAGGCGCTCAAGGTTTTCGATATCGAGCCCATGACAGTCGACGTTGTACTTCGCTATGAGAAGAACCCCTCGAACCCCAACCCGGCAATCGTCGAGGTTACGGTTCGCGTCCGCGGTTCGGTGATTCGCGTTGCCGAGCATGGCGCAGATATGTACGCCGCCATCGACCTCTCCGCCGATAAGGTCACCCGCCAGCTGCGCAAGTTCAAGACCAAGGTTGTGGACAACCGCCAGGGCGGTGCCAGCGCAGCGGATGTCGCACCGGTCGAGCGCGTCGAGGATCTGGCCGACCTGCTGCTGCCCGAGGAAGAGGACGACCTGCTCGTCCGCGAGAAGGTTATCGACGTCACCCCGATGACTGAGGAGCAGGCGCTGGTGCAGACCGATCTGCTGGGTCACGACTTCTACGTGTTCGAGAACGCGACGACCGGTCTCATCAATGTGGTGTATCACCGTAAGAATGGTGGATATGGCATCATCAAGCCCCGCATCGAAACACTTGACGAGTAAAATACGTTAACTTGCATGAGTTAACGGTTGGCGGCCATCCCATGCGGGTGGCCGCCTTTTTACGTAAGGAGTCGCTTTGATGGACAAGGCCGCATCCGCCGGTCATTCGGACCGTTGCCGCATCGTCGTCGATACCTGCTGCGACTTTAGCCCCGAGGTCGCCGCGAACCTCGATGTCGATATCCTGGGTTTCCCCTTCATTATCGATGGCGAGGAGCGCACGGACGACATCTGGTCGAGCATGAGCCCTAAGGAGTTCTACGACCGCATGCGCGCCGGTGCCCGCGTGTCCACCTCGGCTGTGTCGCTCGGTCGCTATATCGAGTTTTTTACCGAGTGCGCCAAAGAGGGCGCGCCCACGGTCTACCTGTGCTTTACCTCGGCGCTGTCGTCGAGCTACAACTCCGCGTGCCAGGCGGCGGACGCCGTGCGCGCCGAGTATCCCGATTTTGAGCTGTACGTGGTCGACAACGCTCTGCCCTGCGCGACCGGCGCGCTCTTGGCGCTCGAGGCCGTGCGCCAGCGTTCGGCGGGACTGACCGCCAAGCAGCTGGTCGATTGGGCAAACGAGGCAAAGACCTACGTGCACGGCTACTTTACCCTCGAGAGCTTCGACGCACTGGCTGCTGGCGGCCGCATTCCGCCCGCGGCGGCGCAGCTCACGGCAAAGCTCGATGTCAAGCCCGAGCTCTCCTACGACCTTGCCGGCTCGCTGTCGCTGATCGGCGTCAACCGCGGCCGCAAGAAGGCACTCAAGTCCATCCTCAAGTCGTTCCGCGAGAACTACGTGCCCGACCGCACCATGCCCATCGCCATCATGACGGCCGATGCCGAGAAGGACGGCGACTGGCTCGAAGCTGCCATCCGCAAGGAGGAGGGTTGCGCCGACGTCACGATCATTCGCAGCTCCGTGGGTCCCACCATTGGCTCGCACGTGGGCCCTGGTATGGTGGCCTGCGCGTTTTGGGGTAAGAACCGCGCCGACAAGGCGTCGCTTTCCGACCGCATCGCCCGTCGCGTGCGCGGTCAGTAGGCAAGTAACGCGGCCGTAATCGATCCCGGCTCACTGCCCAAACGCTGGCATCGAGTATTCAACCTGGTAACAACACCCAACCCAAAAGGAAAGGTTTCATGGCAAACAAGCTCTCCGTCGCATTTATCGGCACCGGAATCATGGGTGCCCCCATCGCCGGTCACATCCTGGATGCTGGCTATCCCGTCACGGTCAACAACCGCACCAAGTCCAAGGCTGCAGCGCTCGTTGAGCGCGGCGCCGTCTGGGCTGATACGCCGGCAGATGCCGCGGCGAACGCCGACGTTGTCTTTACCATGGTGGGCTATCCCTCCGAGGTCGAGGAGCTCTACCTGGCGGGCGACGGCCTGCTCGCGTGCACTAAGCCCGGCGCGGTCCTGATCGACCTCACCACGAGCTCGCCCGAGCTGGCGCGCGACATTGCCGAGGCCGCCCAGGTTTCCGGCCGCATGGCGTTTGACTGCCCCGTCACCGGCGGCGAGTCGGGAGCTATCGCCGGCACGCTCACGGCTATCGTGGGCGCTACCGAGAACGACATTGCCCCGGTCCGCGACATCCTTTCCACCTTTGCGGCAACCATCTGCTGCTTCGACGGCGCCGGCAAGGGCCAGGCTGCCAAGCTCGCCAACCAGGTGTCGCTGGGCGCCTGCATGGTCGGCATGGCAGACGCCATGGCATTTGCCGAGCTGAGCGGCCTTGACCTGGAGAAGACCCGCCAGATGATCCTGGGCGGCACCGGTAAGTCCGGCGCCATGGAGAGCCTGGCGCCCAAGGCGCTCGACGGCGACTACAAGCCCGGCTTTATGGTCGAGCACTTCATCAAGGACCTGCGCCTGGCGCTCGCCTACGCCGATGACCGCGAGCTCGCGCTGCCCGGCGCCGACGTCGCCTTTACGCTCTACGACATGCTCGACGCCATCGGTGGCGCCAAGCTGGGCACCCAGGCCATCACGGTCCTCTACAAGGAGGAGGCCGACGCCATCGCCGCCGGTCTGGACTGGTCGCAGTATCGTCCCGAAGAGCACGGTGCTCACGAGGACGGCTGCGGTTGCGGCGAGCACGGCGACGATCACGAGTGCGGTTGTGGCCACCACCATGGCGAGGATCACGAGTGCTGCGGCGGCCACGGCCATGATGATGGCCACGAGTGCTGCTGTGGCCACCATCACGGGGAGTAGCGCCCATGAGCTGGACGTTCGTGGTGCTTGCGCTGGTGCTCTTTCTCTTTGCGATTTACATCGGCTTTTTGTGCGGCCAGTGGGCCTGCGAAAAGCGCGTGATTACCAAGCGCGATTACTGGATTGCCAATTTTGCAGGCGCGGTGGCAGTCGTCCTGCTGACCTGGGTGTTCTCGTTGTTCCCGCTGGTGCAGTTTGCGCCGATCGGCTGGCTCGGCGGCTTTATCGCCGGCCTTAAGATGAGCTTTGGCGAGTCCGTCGGTCCGTGGCGCAAGCACGACGAGGTCTTTAACGTCAACAAAGCACACCGCGCCGCCGCCGACGCGGGCGATGCCGAGGAACGCCGCCGTGCGCGTCGCAATGGCGCTGCCGACCGACAGCTCATCTCGGTCACCGATGACAGCAAGGGTGCTGGCAAGCACGCTAAGAAATAGTAAGAAGAGGTAACTATGGCAGAAAACAAAGACGAACAGCTCACCGACGAGGAGCTGGCACAGCTTCAGCTGGCAGAGGAGAACGAGAACGCCGTCGACCGCCTGGTCAAGGAGCTCGGCTGCCCCACGCGCCGTATCCGCCAGTTTGCCGCCCGCGTGCTGCACTTGCTTGCCGAGCGCGATCCGCAGCGCGTCGTGCCCTGCGTGCCCGCGCTGATCGAGGCGCTCGACCGCCCCGAGGCGCAGACCCGCTGGGAGGCCCTCGATGCCCTGACGGCGCTCGCTACCACCTGCCCCGAGCAGCTGGGCGATGCCTTTGAGGGCGCCGAGACTGCACTGTTCGACGAGATCTCCTCCACGCTGCGCTATGCCGCCTTCCGCCTGCTGTGCGTGTGGGGTGCCACGAGCGTCGAGCGTTCGCGCGAGGCTTGGTCCATCCTGGACGAGGCCATCCAGTGCTACCACGGCGACCTCGAGTATCGCGACATGCTCGGTTGCCTGTACGAGTTTGGTCAGGGCGAGATTGACGCCGAGGTCGCCGAGAAGCTCGCGCTGCGCCTTAAGTTCGATGCCGAGAACGGCAAGGGCAGCTATCTCAAGGCCCGTTCGAGCGAGATTTGCGAAATGCTTGTTAAACGTTTTGGCCTGGATCTCTCCAAAAAGAAGAAGCGTGCTAGCGTTAAAAAATCTGACGACGCCGAAGACGAGGAGTAACAGATTATGGCGCACGATGTAGTCCTGATTCCCGGTGACGGTATCGGTCCCGAGATTACGCAGGCCATGCGCCGCGTGGTCGAGGCCGCCGGTGTCCAGATCAACTGGAACGTCCAGGAGGCCGGTGCCGGCGTCATGGACGAGTTTGGCACGCCGCTGCCCCAGCACGTGCTCGATGCGGTCGCCGAGACCAAGGTTGCCATCAAGGGCCCCATCACCACGCCGGTCGGCACGGGTTTCCGCAGCGTCAACGTGGCCCTGCGCAAGCATTTCGACCTGTACGCCTGCGTGCGACCCTGCCTGTCGCAGCCGGGCGACGGCTCGCGCTTCCGCGACGTCGACCTGGTCATCGTGCGTGAGAACACCGAGGACCTCTACGCCGGGATCGAGTTCGATGAGGGCGCTGCCGAGGTCGAGGAGCTCTCGCAGCTTGTCGAGCGTTCGGGTCAGAAGACCTTCGCCGCAGATTCCGCCATTTCAATTAAGCCGATCTCCATCGCCAAGAGCCGCCGCATTGTGGAGTATGCCTTTGAGTATGCCCGCCGCTGCGGCCGCAAAAAGGTGACGGCCGTGCATAAGGCCAACATCATGAAGGCGACCGACGGCCTGTTCCTGCGCGTGGCACGCGAGGTGGCCGCCAACTATCCCGATATCGAGTTCAACGACAAGATTGTCGACGCCACCTGCATGGGCCTGGTCCAGAACCCCAACGACTTCGATGTCCTGGTGCTGCCCAACCTGTACGGCGATATCGTCAGCGACCTGTGCGCCGGCCTGGTAGGTGGCCTGGGTATGGCCCCCGGCTCCAACATCGGTGCCGACTGCGCCATCTTCGAGGCGACGCACGGCTCCGCGCCCGATATCGCTGGCCAGGATATCGCTAACCCCACGGCCGAGATTCTGTCTGCGGCTATGATGCTCGATCACCTGGGCGAGAACGACGCTGCCAATCGCATTCGCGTCGCCGTATCTGCCACGCTCGACGAGGGCGAGCAGGTTACCGGTGACGTGCGTCGTGCCCAGACCGGCTCCGTTGAGGGCGCTGTGGGCACGCAGGCCTTTGCCGATGCCGTTATCGCGCACCTGGCCTAAGGCATGCACACTGCAAACGCCTAAATAGTACTTAAGTGTTTGCGTATAACCTGAGAATCAATACGCCCGACGCTCTGTCGGGCGTATTCTATTGAGGACTATGTTTCCTAACAAGGAGTAACTGATATGGGTCTGATTCAAAAGAAGGACGAGAAGGACGAGATCGACGGCATCCAGATCATCGAGCGCGGCGAAGGCCCCGACGGTGACGAGGACGAGAAGATCGATCTGGTCGCCGGTACGTCTGCTGAGCACATTGCTGCCGGTACGACGGCCGAGGAGGAGGACGCCCGCCTGGAGGCTCAGATTGCCGCGGATGCCGCTGACGAGAACCTCATGCCCGAGGAACAGGACGAGGACGACGACTCCGACGAAGACGACCATGCATCCAAGCATAAGAAGACGATGATTGCCGCCTTTGTGGTTGCCGTCGTGATCGCTGCCGTGGTTGGCTTCTTTATTGGCAATGGCGGCTTTGGCGGCAAGGGTGTCGGCTCGTCGACCCTGACCGAGGATCAGCTCGATTCGACCGTGGCAAGCTATAGCTACAACGGCAAGAAGAGCGACATCACCGCGCGTGAGGCCATCGAGAGCCAGTACAGTCTCGACACCGTCAAGGACGACGACGGCAACTACACCGCTCCGTCTGCCGACGTTATCCTGTCCTACGTGCGCAACCAGATTCTGCTGGACGCTGCCGAGGACGAGGGCATTACCGTCTCTTCCAAGGAAATGAAGCAGTACGCCGAGGATTCCATCGGCACCTCCGACTACAAGACCATGGCCACGCAGTACGGCGTGTCCAAGGACCAGGCCAAGCAGATCGTCCGCCAGTCCGCGACGCTGCAGAAGCTCTACAAGAAGAAGGTGGGCGATAGCTCCGCAAGCATGCCGACCGCTCCGACCGAGCCTGCTGACGGCAACGAGGAGACCGCGAGCAAGGACTACGCCGACTACATCATCAACCTTGCCGGTGACGAGTGGGATAGCGAGAAGGGCACTTGGAAGGACGCCGATAGCACTTATGCCAAGGCCTTCGCTGACGATGCCTTTACGGCCGATAGCGCTACCTATAAGCAGGCCATGACCGCCTACTACACTGCTTACCAGCAGTACTCTTCGCAGGCTTCGAGCGCCAGCTCCAAGTGGACCGAGTATGCTAACGGCCTCTACGCCAAGGCCAATATCAGCATCTACGGCCTGTTTGCGTAAAGATTTGTCTGAGCCACCGAGCGCGTAGCCGAAATATCTGAATAGCCCGCTAGAACGGATGTTGTTCTAGCGGGCTATTTGCGTTTAGGCTCTGGTGGCTAAATTATGCCTATGAATCTTTAAGTCCAAAAAGATTATCGGCTTCATCGTCAGGCATATATTCCAGCACATCGCCCGGTTGGCAGTCGAGTGCCCGGCATATCGCGTCAAGAGTTGAAAAGCGCACGGCAGAAACCTTGCCCGTCTTGATGCGCGACATATTGACCTGGGAGATGCCCACGCGTTCCGCAAGCTCTTTGGATGAGATCTTGCGTTCGGCAAGCATGCGGTCAAGCCGCAGAATAATCATGGATTCCCCCTAGAGCAACTCGTCATCTTGTTTTTGCAGGATATACCCGTAGCGGAAGATGCTGGCAATCAGGCAAATAATCAGGCCTGCAAAGAGCATGGAGGGCTCGAATAACTGGCCGACGAACGCATCCGTAAAGCTGCCGCCAAATCCTGAGAGTATCATTCCCGTGATTACGGCACCAAGAAGTCTCACGGAAACGCCGCCGATAAGGAATAAATGTCCTACTCGACGAAGCGTCTGGTTACATTCAAGGTCAAAGGGCCTGCCTTTCTTTTCAATGTTGAAGAAAAGCCTGCGCACGCTTAGCGCGATGGTAAGCGCGAGACATGTCATCAAGAGGCTTCCTATGGCAGTGTGACCATCGTGTGCGACGAGCATAAGTGGGGCCTGTGCATTGGTACCGACGATAGCAAGGCACGGTCCTTCGCCGGCTTGAAGTTCTACGGATTGGAGACACGACCCTTGGGAGAATCCAGGCAATATGAGTAGAAGGTCAATCGCAATGACTGCGAGGAGTCCCAGAGCGAGTGCGGTGGTAATGCAGATTGTGGCCCATTTGCAGATGCGAGTGAGCTTCCTCAGATCGGCTATTGCCTGTTCACGGTCGATGGCTTCATTCGATTTGGATACGTTCCAGCGGATCATAGCTCCTCCAACCAATGTCTTGGATGATACTTGTATCATATCAGAATTAACGATAAACGATAAATAATTACGAATATAGAGTAAATAATGATTGAAAACGATTAGCGTGAGCTATTAGCTCATTTTGAGTGCCGGAGTTTGGCGCGCGGGGGATGAGGACAAATGTCAAAACTTCCCGTGATCGCACAAGTGCTTCATCGGGTTTCCCCGATTCATATGGGAAAACAACTGCAAACGATTGCAAGTAACCGGTGAACGGTCGAAAACTACCGTTCACCGATAATCTCAAAACTGGTTCTAACTGGTATTAAGTCAAAAAGACCAATTCACATATCTTCACAATGACCTGCAATTTTTCTACACGCTATATTTAGCCGCCCTGCGTTGTTTAGGGACAGGAAAAGTTCCGATCTTTTGCCAAAGCATTTCGAAACGGTTTCAAAACCGCAGGTAGAAGTGTTAACGACCGGTAAACGGTCGAAATATCACCGTGAGCGGTGCAAAAACGTTTTACCGTATGAATCAACGAAAGCGACCTCTTCTGGGGTGATATAGTGACAACAACACGTCACGTGGTTACTACCAGTTTAGAAACCACTGGTCTTCAAAGAACGCTTTCTAAGAAGCTTTAAGGGCGAGCGCCCGCTGGCTTCCGAAAATCATCGGACTCAGATTGTACACACCTTCGGAAGGGAAATTTGAATGGTTGGCTTTATTCTTACCGGTCATGGACAGTTCGCACCCGGCCTAGCTAGCGCTATCGCTATGGTTGCCGGCGACCAGCCCGCTTTTACCGTCGTTCCTTTTGAGGGCGACCAGGCTGCTTCCTACGGTGAGGATCTCCGCGCCGCTATTACCGCCATGCGCGAGGAGTGCGATGGCGTGCTCGTCTTTACCGACCTGCTTGGCGGCACCCCGTTCAACCAGTCGATGATGATTGCCCAGGATGTCGACAACGTCGAGGTTCTGACTGGCACCAACCTTCCCATGGTTATTGAGCTTCTGTTCCTCCGCGGCAATGCCACGCTCGCCGAGCTTGGCGAGCAGGCCGTGACCGTTGGCCAGACGGGCGTCACCGCCCAGACGGTCGCATCCGTTGCCGGCTCCGAGGAAGAGGATATCTTCGGCGACGAGGACGGCATCTAATGGCCGATTTCGGAGCCAACGTCCTGAGCTCCTCGGTCGCCCTTTTAGGCCTGCTTGTCATCATGGGCTTGATTTACACCATCTGGTCGCAAATCAACATGAAGAAGAAGCAGAAGTACTTCAAGGAGCTGCACACCGAGCTCAAGCCGGGTCAAGAGGTTCTTTTCGCCGGCGGTATCTACGGAACCGTCAAAGGCATCGAAGGCGAGAAGGTCCAGATCAAAGTCCGATCCGGAGCCGTCGTAGATGTTTCGCGTTACGCGATTCAGGAGATCAAGTAACTGTCGTCAGCAAATTACGAAAGGAAGCTGATCAACATGGCAGAACCCAACATTCTTCTTACCCGCATCGATAACCGACTGGTTCATGGTCAGGTTGCCACCCAGTGGAACTCCACCCTGGGCTCCAACCTCATCCTCGTCGCCAACGACGACGTGGCGTCCAACACCATGCGCCAGAACCTCATGAAGATGGCCGCTCCCGCCGGCGTCGCTACGCGTTTCTTCTCTCTGCAGAAGACCATCGACGTCATTGGCAAGGCGAGCCCGCGCCAGAAGATCTTCATCGTGGCCGAAACACCGGAAGACGTGCTTACGCTCGTCAAGGGCGGTGTGCCTATAAAGAAGGTAAACATCGGCAACATGCACATGTCGGAAGGAAAGCGCCAAGTCGCCACCTCCGTCGCAGTTAACGACGAGGATGTCGCTGCGTTTAAAGAGCTGCAGGAATTGGGGGTGGAGTTGGAGATCAGGCGCGTTCCGAGCACGCCTGTTGAGGACACGAGCAAGCTCTTCTCGTAATCCTCGTGATCAACGTTGTCAGGAGTGAAACCCTGACGTTCTGTACGTGAAATCCAAAGTGCGTACATACATTTTGAAAGGAGGAGCAAGATGGAATACTCGATCATCCAGATCGCTCTGGTCTTCGTCGTCACGTTCATCGCGGCAATCGACCAGTTTGACTTCCTCGAGTCTCTCTATCAGCCCATCGTCACCGGCGCCGTCATCGGTCTTATCCTTGGCGACCTCAACACCGGTCTTCTCGTGGGTGGTACCTATCAGCTCATGACGATCGGCAACATGCCGATCGGAGGCGCTCAGCCGCCTAACGCCGTCATCGGCGGCATCATGGCAGCCATTCTCGCTATCGCCACGGGCCTCGAGCCCAACGCGGCAGTCGGCCTCGCCATTCCGTTCGCTCTGCTTGGCCAGCTTGGCGTTACCCTGGTCTTCACGCTTATGTCCCCGCTTATGTCCACGGCCGATAACATGGCTCACAACGCGGACACCAAGGGCATCGAGCGCCTGAACTACTTCGCCATGGCTCTGCTCGGCCTGATCTTCGCTGTCGTCGTCACCCTGTTCTTCATCGCTGGCGCTACCATCGGTCAGACCATCGCTTCTGCCATCCCGACTTGGCTGCAGACCGGTCTCTCCGCTGCAGGCGGCATGATGCGCTTCGTCGGCTTCGCCGTCCTGCTCAAGGTTATGATGAACCGCGATATGTGGGGCTTCTTCCTCATGGGCTTTGGCCTCGCGCTCATCACCGTTGCCAACGATTCGCTGGCAACCCCTGCTCTGCTCATCCTCGCTCTCATCGGCTTCGGCATCGCTTTCTGGGACTTCCAGCAGCAGACCGAGCTGAAGGGTGCAGCTGTTTCTGACGGAGGTGACTTCGAAGATGGCATCTAATGAGTATGTGATCCCGGAGCACTACGAGGATCTCACTCCTGCTCCGCAGCTCGACCAGAAGACCCTCAACAAGATGGCTTGGCGCTCCTGCTTCCTGCAGGCATCGTTCAACTACGAGCGCATGCAGGCCGCTGGCTGGCTTTACTCCATCATCCCCGGTCTGGAGAAGATCCACACCAACAAGAACGACCTCGCGGCTTCCATGAGCCACAACCTGGAGTTCTTCAACACCCACCCGTTCCTTGTCACCTTTGTTATGGGCATCGTGCTTTCGCTCGAGCAGAACAAGGTTGACATCCCCACGATCCGCGCCGTCCGCGTCGCCGCAATGGGCCCGCTCGGTGGTATCGGTGACGCCCTGTTCTGGCTGACGCTTGTGCCTATCACGGCCGGCATCACTTCTAACATGGCCATCAACGGCAACGCCGCTGCACCGATCATCTTCCTGGTGATCTTCAACGTCGTCCAGTTCGCTCTGCGCTTCTGGCTCATGAACTGGTCCTACAAGCTTGGCACCAGCGCTATTGACGCTCTGACCGCCAACATGCAGGCCTTCACGCGTGCCGCTTCCATCATGGGCGTCTTCGTCGTCGGTTGCCTGGTCGTCACCATGGGTGGCACCCAGATCAACCTCCAGATCCCCAACGGCACCACCCGTGGCCTCTCCGCTACTACCGTGATCGTCTCCGAGAAGGAGGCCGAGAACTTCACCGGTATGGAGGGTATCGATACCGAGACCGCTGAGGCCGGTACCATCGCCATGACCGATGAGGACGGCAACGCCCTCACCGCTTCCGATGCCGACGGCAACGCTGTCGAGTGCGGCGTCACCGATCTGGGCAACGGCATGGAGTCCGTTACCTACGGCACCGTCACCGAGGATCCGGTCAACTTCTCTGTTGCCGATACCCTCAACACCATCGTCCCGAAGCTCGTCCCGCTTATGCTTACGCTGCTGCTTTACTACATGTTCGCTAAGCACAGCTGGACCCCGACCAAGGGCATTCTGCTGCTCTTCGTCCTTGGCATCCTGGGCGCTGGCCCGCTTGGTCTCTGGCCGAGCATCTGGTAAGGCTCTAGCTTGAGGGGTGTGTCCCTACGCGGCTCATACCCCGACCCCTTAAGCCATGTGTATGTTAAAAGCCGCGTGCTCGAAAGAGCGCGCGGCTTTTGTTTTCTTGATGAGTCGGGTGTTGCAGACCGATAATGCTTAACACCCTAGGTAGTTAGCCGAATTCGAGCAAAAGGGAGGATAGGATGGCGATCGGAGCGCGCAAACAGCCCCTTTACGATCAGCTGGTCGATATTCTGACCGAAAAGATTGACCATGAATATCATGCCGGTGACATGATTCCTTCCGAGCGCGAACTTTCGGAGCGCTATGGTCTCTCGCGCACCACAGTACGCCTAGCTCTACAAGAGCTGGAACGCTTGGGACTGGTGGTTCGGCAGCACGGTCGCGGCACCTTTGTGACCGACCGTTCGGCAAAGGCAACCAATCTTACGCAGTCCTACAGCTTTACCGAGCAAATGCGGGCGATGGGTCGCGATCCAGAGACCTCGATTCTCGAGTTTTGCGAGATGGAGGCCGATAAGAATCTGGCCGAGCATATGGGGTGTCGCATCGGCGACCGTATCTTTAAGCTCAAGCGCCTTCGTTCCGCCGACAATATGCCCATGATGGTCGAACGTAGCTATCTACCGGTTCGTCAATTTCTGTCCCTAAAGCGACCGCTGCTGGAGCGTAAGCCGCTTTACGATGTGATTGAGCAAGACTTTCAGCAAAAGATACGTGTTGCCGAAGAGGAGTTCTATGCGAGCATAGCCCGTCCCACCGATGCCCACCTTTTGGGAATTGTCGAGGGCTCGCCTGTGCTCGATTTGATCAGAACCACGTATAACGAGTCAAACGAGGTCGTGGAGTATACGCTCTCGGTTGCTCGTGCCGACCAGTTTAAGTACAAGGTTTATCACCAGCGCACCGATTAGTGATGCGCCTGTTTCGTTGTGTTGATTCTTTGCAGTCAACTGGTTACTACCAGATAACCAACCGAAGTGTATAATTGCACGTCAGAGGTTTACTTCTAGAGAGAGGTATTAGAAATGTTCGAGAAGAGTGTCGAGGAGCTCACCGAGCTCGGCGCCCAGATCACCACGGCCGAGATTGCTCAGCAGCCCGAGCTTTGGCGTGATACGCTCAACATCTATCGCGAGAACAAGGAGGCCATCGAGGCCTTCCTGGCCGAGGCTCGCGCTATGGGCGAGGGTCGTCTGTCTGTTGTCTTTACCGGTGCCGGTACGTCCGACTACGTTGGCGATACCTGCGCCCCGTACCTGCGTCACGCTGGCAACACTGATCTTTACGACTTTAAGCCCATCGCCACGACCGACATCGTGAGCGCCCCGCGTGACTTCCTGCGCGCCGAGGATCCCACGCTCGTGGTTTCCTTTGCCCGCTCTGGCAATAGCCCCGAGAGCCTTGCCGCCGTTGCCGTTGCCAAGGAGCTCGTCCACAACGTCAAGTTCCTCAACATCACCTGCGCTCCCGAGGGCAAGCTCGCCGTCGAGTCCGCCGATGATCCCAATGCGCTGACGCTGCTCATCCCGCGTGCCAACGACAAGGGCTTCGCCATGACCGGTTCTTATTCCTGCATGACCCTGCTCTCTACCCTTATTTTCGATACGGCCTCTGACGAGCAGAAGGCCGAGTGGGTCGAGACGATTGCCAAGATGGGCGAGGAGGTCATCTCTCGTGAGCCTGAGATCGCCGATTACCTGGCTGGCGACTTCAACCGCGTGACCTACTTGGGTTCTGGCTCCTTCGGTGGCCTTGCCCAGGAGAGCCAGCTCAAGATCCTCGAGCTTGCTCACGGTCTGGTCGCTACTTCTTACGACACCTCCATGGGCTATCGTCACGGACCTAAGTCCTTCGTCGACGATAAGACGCTCGTCTTCGTGTTCGTCAACAACGACGCTTACACCCGTCAGTATGACATCGACATTCTCAACGAGATCGGTGGCGACGATATCGCTCAGCACACCGTCGCTGTTCAGCAGGAAGGTGCCACCGTCTATGAGGGTGAGTCCTTCACCTTTAAGGGCTACGAGGCGCTTCCCGAGGGCTACCTTGCTCTGCCGTTCGTAATGTTTGCCCAGGCTATCAGCCTGCTCAACTCCGTGCGCGTGGGCAACACGCCCGATACGCCGAGCCCCACCGGCACGGTTAACCGCGTGGTTAAGGGCGTGACGATTCACCCCTTCACCGCTTAATCGCGTCCCCCTGCAAGGGCGCCCGTCCGCTCATAACGGCGGGCGGGCGCTTTTTGTTTTACGTGAGCTGTGTATAAGCATCACCACAGTCAACTGCTTTAGAAGCAAGGAGTGCATATGAGCACGTACGCAATTAAGGCCGACAAGTTCTTCTTGCCGGCAGGCCCGCAGCTGGGCGGCTATCTCATGGTCGAGGACGGCGTCTTTGGCGCCTGGCAGGCCGACGAGCCCTCCTGCGAGATCAGGGACTACACGGGGTCGTGGATCGCACCGGGCATGGTCGACACTCACATCCACGGCTTCTACAACCACTCGACTACCGATGGCGATCCCGAGGGCATCGATATCAGCTCGACCGAGCTCGCCCGTCGCGGCACCACCAGCTGGCTGCCCACGACGTTCACCGATGGCGTCGAGCAGATCAAGGACGCCTGCGCCGCCATCGCCCAGGCCGACGAGGGCCGCGGCCCCGACTTCTGCGGTGCACGCATTCAGGGCATCTACCTGGAGGGCCCCTTCTTTACCATGAAGCACGTGGGTGCGCAGAACCCCGCTTATCTTATCGATCCCTCCGAGGAGATCTTTGATCAGTGGCAGGAGGCCGCGGGCGGTCGCATCGTCAAGAGCGCCATGGCGGCCGAGCGCGACGGCGCCGCCGCCTACGCCGCGGCTCTGAGCGCAAAGGGCGTCGTGACCTGCATTGGCCACTCCGACGCCACCTACGATGAGTGCATCGCCGCCATCAACGCCGGCGCCAGCTGCTTTACGCATACCTATAACGGCCAGCGCGGTCTGCATCACCGTGAGCCCGGTGTCGTGGGCGCCGCTATGTCCACGCCCGAGACCTACGCCGAGATCATCTGTGACGGCAAACACGTAAACCCTGCTGCCATCAAGGCGCTGCTGCAGGCAAAGGGCTGGCAGCACACGGTGCTCATCACCGACTGCCTTGGCTGCGGCGGCATGCCCGAGGGCAGCTACACCAGTGGCGGCATGGACGTCATCATGAAGGACAACCTGTGCTGGCTCGCCGATGGCAAGAGCATTGCCGGCTCTGTGCTCACGCTTGCCCAGGGCGTCAAGAACGTTGTCGACTGGGGCATCGCCAGCGCCGATATCGCCATTCGTATGGCAACCGAGGTGCCGGCTCGCTCTGCGCACATCGAGGATAAGTGCGGCAGCATCATGCCGGGTCGCGACGCCGACTTTGTCGTGTTCGACCATGAGCTCACCCTCGTCGAGACGTATGTTGGCGGCCAGAGCGTCGGCAACGCCTTTACCGAGTAACGATAGAAAAAGACGGCGGGCCCGAATCTGCTCGGACCCGCCGTATGGGTTAAACGCTCAAAAGTACCTTCACAGTTACAGCTTGTTAGCGATCTTCTTTGCCGTGCGCTTAACGCCGGCCACCAGGCCTCCTGCAGGATGCTCCTTCTCGTATGCTAGGCGCTTCTCGCGCTTGGCGTACTCTTCGACGATGATGTCGCCATACTCGTCTTCGATCTTGTCGAAGAAGTCGACGGCGCCCTTAATTTCCTCAGCGGTTGGGTGTCCCTTTTGGACACCGCCGGCGAGTTTGAACGGCCCCCACGTATCAAAGCCGGGGCAGCCGTAGACACCCATAAAGATGGCCTGCCTCATGCGGCAGATGCCATCGATATCCTTGCCGTACCACTTGTTTTTGCCACCGTAGGTCATAAGGCCAAACACCTTGTTCTGCGGCTGCAGCACGTTAGTGAGCACGCGTGCCATGTCCTTGTCGATCTCGGAGTAATAGATGCCCGTGGCGACGCCAATCAGATGGTATTCGTGCAGGTCGGGGTACTCGTTTTTGCCAAGCGCCTTGACGTCGAGGGTATCGATTTCGGGGTGCGCCTCGACGATGGCGTCCACGAGCTTTTTCGTATTGCCGTGGTGGCGCGAGGCATAGAGGATGATGGTTCGCATAAGAAGGCCTTTCAGCTGTAATTGCATCAATGTTTGTATGGTGCCCCGTTGCATGCCTGGGATACCGGATGCATCGGTGAACGTGCGGGTTTGTCCTTTGGTCAGGGCCGAGACAGGTACTTGCGAGCAAAAGCAGTTGTTCGAAAGGATGGGCAATGGAATACGCTCTCTCCAACGATTCGATTTCTATTAAGGTGTCCACGGCTGGTGGTTCGTTTACCTCGATTGAGGCTGGAGGTCGCGAGTACTTGTGGCAGGGCGATCCCGCCGTGTGGTCCGGCCAAGCACCGATTTGCTTCCCGATTTGCGGAGGCTTGCGCGACAACAGCGCCATGACGTTTGCCGGGCATCATGTAAAGCTCGCTCGCCACGGGTTTGCGCGCAAACAGGAGTGGAAGCTGCTGAGCCAAGGCGAAAACGAGCTGGTGATGTGCCTGGCTTCGGAGAATAACGCCGCGCTGCTGAGCGATTATCCGTACCCGTTTAAGCTTGTCGCTCGCTATACGCTCGAGGACGCTGCCGTGCGCGTTTCCTACGAGGTCACCAACGAGGGCACCGAGGACATGCCGTTCTTTATTGGCGGTCATCCCGGCTTTAGGTGTCCGCTCGATGAGGGCGAGGCCTATACGGACTACGAGTTGCGCTTTGAGAAAGACGAGGCTGCGGAGCTCTGCACCGCCGTCCCCTCGACTGGCTTGATTGACGTGACCAATCGCTCCAAGAACCCCATGGTGGGAAAGACGCTGCCTCTGTCACATGAGCTCTTCGATTTTGCGGAGACCATCTTTGACGTGCTCGAGAGCCGTCAGGTCACGCTTTCCAAAAAGGGCGAGGACAAGGGCGTCCGCCTGAGCTTTGAGGGCTTCCCATATCTCATTGTGTGGAGCAAGCCCGAGGGCGATTTTGTGGCGGTTGAGCCCTGGGGCGGCCTTTCGACCTGCTCCGATGAGGACGACGTGCTTGAGCATAAGCGCGGCTGCCTTGTCGCCAAGCCCAAGGAGACCGTCGTGCGCTCGTTCACGATTGAGATTCTGTAATTCCGTTTTGTCGACTCGTATCGCGAGGCACGAGGAGCCTGCGAGATAAGGAGCTAAAAATGATCCTCACCGTTACGATGAACCCGTCTGTCGATACGCGCTATCAGCTCGATGAGCTCATTATCGACGACGTTAACCGTGTGACGCCCGAAAAGACCGCTGGCGGCAAGGGCCTCAACGTGGCCCGCGTGCTGGGTCAGCTGGGCAACGACGTTGTGGCAACCGGTCTGCTCGGCGGCCACATGGGCGCCTACATGGCTGAGCTCATGGACGCCAACGGTATTAACAACGACTTTGTGCCCATCAAGGGCGAGACTCGCATTTGCCTCAACATCCTCCACGCCGGCAACCAGACTGAGCTGCTCGAGAGTGGCCCGACAATTGCCCCCGAGGAGCTCGATGCCTTTACCGCCAAGTTTACTGAGCTTGCGGGCAAGGCCGACGTCGTCACCATTTCGGGTTCTCTGCCCCGCGGTGTCGAGGCGGACTACTATGCCAAGATCACGGGCATTGCCGAGAACGCCGGCGCCAAGGTGCTGCTCGATACCTCGGGTGCTTCGCTCGAGGCCGCCCTTAAGTCCGAAATTAAGCCCGAGTTGGTCAAGCCTAACCTGACCGAGATCAACGGCCTTCTGGGCACGAGCTTTACCACCGACGATGTGGACGAGCTCCGCGCCGCGCTCGCCTCTGATGCCCGCTTCTCCGATATCCCCTGGGTCGTCGTGTCCATGGGCGCTGCCGGCTCCGTTGGCTTCCACAATGGCCGTGCGTTCCGCGCAAAGACGCCCGATATCCCTGCCGTTAACGCAACGGGCTCTGGCGATTCGACCATTGCCGGCTTCGCACATGCGATTGCTGCCGGCGCCGACGACGAGACGGTGCTGCGTACCGCCAACACCTGCGGCAAGCTCAATGCCATGGATCCCATGACCGGCCATCTAGTCATGGACCGTTGGGACGAGGTCTACAACGGCGTTGTCGTGACCGAGCTGTAAGAGCTTGGGTGACGGCCCCGGCATCGCTTGCTAGCTCATGTCGACGACAAGTGCGGTAGCATTATGCCTGGCCGCGATGCCGAGTTTGTCGTGTTCAATCCCGACCTTACCCTGGTCGAGGCGTATGTGGGTGGCAACAGCGTCGGTAATGCGTTTGCCGAGTAGCCGCCAAAGAA
>URNI01000013.1 GCA_900549135.1 uncultured Collinsella sp. | reverse complement strand
CGGCCTCCTGCGCGTTGCCGAAGACCTCAATGGTGGAGCCGTTCAGATACTGGCCGAGGCCGTTGCCTGCCGTGCCGTGCACGGTGATTTTGCGGTCGGTGGAGCCGCAGCCGATGTAGCGCTGGCCGATCACGTTCTCAACCGTGATCTCGCTGTCCTGCGCTGCGCGGATCTGCTCGTTTACTTGTTTATAATAGGTAAGTCCTGCCTGTACAGTTGTCATTTTCGCGCACCTCCTGTGCTTATTCGCCTGCGTGCTTGATGCCGAGGATGTTCAGCTCACGGTCGGTCAGGCCGATGCCGCGCAGCATAAGACGGTTGCCGCGCAGTGCCTCGATGGAGTTGATGCCCATGCCGCCCATCATTTCCTTGAGCTCGTCCTCGTAGACAAAGACGTAGCTCACACCGTCGATCATGGTGCTGTCGTCGGCGTACGAGGGCAGGTTGGCCGAGTAGATACCGTCGACATCCATACCGCGCATGGCGTTGACCGTAGCCACGATATCCTGAACGCTCATATCGGTTACGAGCATATCGGACAGCGAATTAACCAGGCCAAAGATCTTCGTGGCATCGAAGTTATTGAGAATCTGGTTGGCAAGGGCGCCAAGCACCTGACGCTGGTGGCGCATGCGCGTGTAATCGCCGTCGGCATAGGTGTAGCGGCAGCGGGCATAGGTAAGGGCGGTGGCACCGTCCATATGCTGCTGGCCAGCGGTAATCTTAATATCCAGGTGCTCGGGGTCGTCAACATCATCGGTTGCGTTAATGTCGATACCGCCAACCGAATCAATCAGCGCCTGCATACCGTCGAAGCTGACCTCGGCATAGTGGGAAATCTGAACACCGCACAGCTCGTTGACCGCCTCGACCATGGCCTCGGCGCCGCCAACGGTATGGCAGGCGTTGATCTTCATGGTCTCGCCCTTGTACTCGACCTTGGTGTCGCGCGGAACGGAAATGAGCGTCGCCTGCTTTTGCGTGGGGTCGATGCGTGCCAGGATAATCGAGTCGGCACGATACGTATCCTCGCCCGGACGGCCGTCGGTGCCAAGAAGCAGCACGTAGAACGGATCCTTTGCCTCATCGGTGTCAACCAGAACCCGACGCAGATTGTCGGTAATGACATTAGAATCGCCGAGCTTGCCCATAATGGCGGCAAACCACAGGCCGGCAGCGGTAGTGGCACTCAGCAGCACGCCAAGCACGACAATGAGCGCGACGTGACGAATCGTGTGGCTACGACGACGTTGACGAGCGCGCTCGGAATAGCGAGCCACGTTATCGCGACTGTAGATCTTGGCCTGCGCACCAGTTGAGGGTCTTCGGGCGGTGGTATCCGCGAGGGGCTTTTTATTAAACATAGGCAACCTGTATTAGTAGATGACGGGATCGGGGACGGTAGCATGCTCGACATGCGCGCCGAGCGCCTGCAGCTTTTCGACAAACTGCTCGTAGCCGCGCTTGATGTGATGGATGGCCGAAACCTCGGTCGTCCCGTCGGCGATCAAGCCCGCCACGACGAGGGCCGCTCCGCCACGCAGATCGGGCGAGGTAACCTGTGCACCCGAGAAGCCCTTGACGCCATGAATCATGGCATGATGACTCTCGATACGAATGTCGGCACCCATGCGCACCAGCTCAGAGGCAAACATAAAGCGATTCTCGAAGATGTTCTCGGTGATAACGGAGCTACCATCGGCAAGGGCGGAGAGCACCATAATCTGCGCCTGCATGTCCGTCGGGAAGCCGGGGAACGGAAGCGTCTGGATGTCGACCGGCTTGATACGCTTGGCACGGTTCACATGGACGCCATCCTCGACGCGCTCGCAGTCGATACCCATGAGCTCCATCTTCTTGAGCACCATGCCCAAGTGAATGGGGCAAAAGCCCGTGACATCGACACCGCGATCGTCGGCCATCAACGCACCGGCAACGATAAAGGTACCGGCCTCGATGCGGTCGCCCACCACGCAATGGGTAACGGGATGCAGCTCCTCTACGCCCTCGATGGTCACGACGGGCGTGCCCGCGCCGACGATCTTGGCACCCATCTCGTTGAGCATGTTGGCAAGGTCGACGATCTCGGGCTCGCGGGCTGCGTTGTCGATAACCGTGGTGCCCTGCGCGCGCACGGCAGCCATGATGAGGTTTTCTGTGGCACCGACGCTCGCAAACTCGAGTGTGACGGTGGTGCCGTGCAGGCCCTGGGGAGCACTTGCGTTGATGTAGCCGTGGGCGGTGTCGAACTCGACGCCCAGAGCCTCGAGACCCAAGATATGCATATCGATCTTGCGAGCACCCAGGTTGCAGCCGCCCGGCATGGCGATCTTGGCGCGATGGAAGCGACCCAGCAGGGGTCCCATCACGGCTGTGGAAGCACGCATCTTGGCAACGAGCTCGTAGGGGGCCTCCCAAGAATCGACCTGAGAGGTATCAATCTCGAGCGTGTGCTCGTCGAGAACATCGATCGTAGCGCCCATGCCCTTGAGCACCTTGCCCATCACGTGAACATCGGAAATATCGGGCACGTTCTGCAGCGTCGTCTTGCCCGGCGCCAGAAGCGTTGCCGCCATGAGTTTGAGCGCGGAGTTCTTGGCACCCGAGACGGGCACGGAGCCTCCGATGGCGTGGCCACCCTCAACGCGGATAATATCCAAGGTCTACCCTTTCAAAAAGCATGCCCGGGGTGGCTGGGCCATCCCGGGCATGATGTGTTCGCAAATGGTCGAACGCTAAATCGTTTGACTATTGGGCAAGCTTGAGCTTACACCATGCGATTTCATTATAGAGGTAGGCGCGGCGTGCATCATCCTCCGACAAATTACCCAGCTTCTCTTCAAAACCTTGAATATCAGCTTTAAGCTTGTCGGCATCGACGGTCGCCAAATCGCAAGCGCGCTCGGCGAGAACGGTCACGACATCGTCCGCAACCTGGGCATAGCCGCCGGCCACGGCAAACGTGTGGTCGACAGTGCCCATGGCCTTATCGGAAACGCGAACGTAACCGCGGTCGATCGTGCAGATCTCGCTGGAGTGAGCAGGCAGAACGCCAAACTCGCCATCCGTAGACGGAATCGACACAAACGCAGCGTCACCCTCATAGGCGAGGCTCACGGGGCACACGATGCGGATACGCATAACCTACTTCTCCCCCATCTTGCGGGCGCGCTCGCGCACGTCCTCAATCGTGGAAGCATAGCGGAAAGCCTGCTCGGGCAGGTCATCGGCCTTGCCGTCGACAATCTCGGCGAAAGAGCGGACGGTATCCTCGACGCGGACGTAGACACCGGGGTTGCCGGTGAACTTCTCGGCGACGTGGAAGGACTGCGAGAGGAACTGCTGAATCTTACGGGCACGGTTGACCGTAAGGCGCTGCTCCTCGGACAGCTCGTCCATACCCAGAATGGCGATGATGTCCTGAAGGTCGGAGTACTCCTGCAGGAGCTCCTGGACCTTGACGGCGACACGGTAGTGCTCCTCGCCGACGATCGAGGGATCGAGAGCGTCGGAGGAAGATGCGAGCGGGTCGATAGCCGGGAACAGGCCGAGCGACGAAATGCTACGCGAAAGAACCGTGGTGGCGTCGAGGTGCGTAAACGTCGTGGCAGGCGCCGGGTCGGTAAGGTCGTCTGCGGGGACGTAGACAGCCTGGACGGAGGTAATGGAGCCCGTCTTGGTCGAGGTAATGCGCTCCTGGAGGTCGCCCATCTCGGTTGCCAGCGTGGGCTGGTAACCAACGGCGGACGGCATACGGCCCAGCAGTGCGGAAACCTCGGAACCTGCCTGGGAGAAGCGGAAGATGTTGTCGATGAACAGCAGAACGTCCTGGCCACGATCGCGGAAGTACTCAGCGGTGGTAAGGCCGGCCAGACCGATGCGCAGACGCGCTCCGGGCGGCTCGTTCATCTGACCATAGACCAAGCAGGTCTTGTCGATAACGCCAGACTCGCTCATCTCGAGGAACAGGTCGGTGCCCTCGCGGGTACGCTCGCCGACGCCGGTGAACACCGAGGTGCCACCGTGCTCCTGGGCGAGGTTGTTGATGAGCTCCTGAATCAGAACGGTCTTGCCGACGCCGGCGCCGCCGAACAGGCCTGTCTTGCCGCCACGGATGTAGGGCTCGAGCAGGTCGACGGCCTTGATGCCGGTCTCGAAGATCTCGGTCTTGGTGGTGAGCTCGTCGAAAAGGGGCGCTGCATGGTGGATGGGGTAGAACTCCTCCACCTCGGGCATGGGCTTGCCGTCGACGGGCTTGCCCATGACGTTCCAAATGCGGCCGAGCGTCTTGGGACCAACGGGCATCTTCATGGGCTCACCGGTATCGGTGGCGATGAGGCCGCGCTGCAGGCCGTCGGTCGAGGACATGGCGACCGTGCGGACGACGCCGCCCGGAAGCTGGCTCTCGACCTCGAGGATCGTGCTCAGGTGACCGATCGGGGTCTCGGCCTCGACCGTGAGCGCGTTGTAGATCGGGGGCACCGCACCGTCAAACTTGACGTCAACGACAGGGCCGATGATTCGCACGATGCGACCATCACCGGCAGTCGTCTTCTTGGTGGCTTCCTCGACCGCAAGCTGTACGGTGTTATTAGCCATTACTGTTCCTCCAATGCTGAGGCTCCGCCGACGATCTCGTTAATCTCGGTCGTGATCGAAGCCTGGCGCACGCGACTATACGTGCGGGTAAGGGTCGAGATGATCGCGGTGGCGTTTTCCGTCGCGGAGTGCATGGCCTTGCGGCGTGCACCCTGCTCGGCAGCCGCCGAATCAATCAGGGCCTGGTAGATGACCGTCAGTATATAAGACGGCACAAGCTTGCCGAGAACATGCTCGGGAGAGGGCACGAACTCGAACGTGGACGAGATGCGCTTAGGGGCGTCGGTCTCGTTCTTACGCGGACCGTGGGCCATAGCGATCATCTCGGGGTCGAGCGGCAACAGATGCTCGACGCGAAGCTCCTGATCCACGCGGTTCTTGGCGTGGTGGTAGACAAGCTCGACACGGTCAAGATCACCGGCACGATACGCATCGCAGATATGAGAGGAGATCATGCGGGCCTGATTGAAATCGGGCTCAGAGGAGTTGCCCTCAAAGTGCATGACGACGTTTGCGCGGTCACGGAAATACGTGGCCGGTTTGCGCCCACACGCGATGATCTCGCACTCGATGCCGTCGTTCGCCCAAGAAGCGGCGAGTTTTTCGGCCGTGCGCTCCACCGTCGTATTGAAACCGCCGGCAAGGCCGCGGTCCGAGGCAATAACGACAATCAGGCCATGCTTGACGCTCTCATGCTTCTGCAGCATGGGATCGGTGCCCGAACAGGAGGCGTCGCCGGCGACCGTCAACATGACGTCGGTCAGCGCCTCCTTATAGGGCTCGGCCTGCTTGGAGCGATCGAGGGCACGACGAATCTTGGCCGTAGAGACCATCTCCATCGTGCGCGTGATCTGCTTGGTCGTGGTAACCGAGGAGATTCGCTTCTTAATGTCGCGAAGGTTGGCCATGGGGCTTAGTTCTCCTCTGATCCAGAAACATCCGAATGGTGCTTGGCCATGAACTGCTGCTTGAAGTCGCCGATGACGCGCAAGAGCTCAGCCTTGGTGTCGTCGTCAATCTTCTTGGCGCGAACCTTGTCGAGCAGCGAACCAAAGCCATTGTCCATGTACTCGATGAGCTCGGCACGGAAGGGCAGCACGTCGGCGATCTCCAGGTCATCCAGGAAGCCCTCGTTGCCAGCGAACAGCGTAACGATCTGCTCGCCAACCTCAAACGGCTTGTAACGCGGCTGCTTCAGGAGCTCGGTCATGCGAGCACCGTGGGTCAGCTGCTTCTGAGTAGCCTCGTCGAGGTCGGAGCCGAACTGCGTAAAGCCAGCGAGCTCCTGATAGGAAGCGAGGTCCAGACGGAGGTTGCCGGCGACCTGCTTCATGGCCTTGGTCTGCGCATCGCCACCGACGCGGGACACGGAGATACCCACGTCGACTGCCGGGCGCTGACCCTGGAAGAAGAGCTCGGACTGCAGGTAGATCTGACCATCGGTAATGGAAATGACGTTGGTCGGAATGTAGGCCGAGACGTCGCCGTCCTGGGTCTCGATGATCGGCAGAGCCGTCATGGAGCCGTAACCGTTCTTCTTGGACATCTTGACGGCACGCTCGAGCAGACGAGAGTGCAGGTAGAAGATGTCGCCAGGATAGGCCTCGCGTCCGGGCGGACGATGCAGCGTCAACGACATCTGACGGTAGGCCACGGCCTGTTTGGACAGGTCGTCGTAGATGACGAGCACGTGGCCGCCGGGGTTGGTCTCACTGGCGGGCTTACCGTCCTCGCCGTTGTACATGAAGAACTCGCCGATAGCGGCACCGGCCATAGGCGCGATGTACTGCATAGGGGCGGAATCGGCAGCGGTGGCCGAAACGATGATGGTGTAGTCGAGCGCACCGTGCTGAGCGAGGGTCTCGCGGATGTTGGCAACCGTGGAGGCCTTCTGGCCGATGGCGACATAGATGCAGACCATGCCCTTGCCGCGCTGGTTGAGGATAGCGTCGATGGCGATGGCGGTCTTACCGGTCTTACGGTCGCCGATGATGAGCTCACGCTGACCGCGGCCAATAGGCACCATGGAGTCGATAGCGAGCAGGCCGGTCTGAACCGGCTCGCACACCGGGGTACGATCGATGACGCCGGGAGCCTTGAACTCGATGGGGCGACGGTGCGTAGCGACGATGTCGCCCAGGCCGTCGATGGGCTGGCCGAGCGGATTGACGACGCGGCCGAGCATGGCACGGCTCACGGGGATATCCATAATGCGGCCAGTGGTGCGGCACTCGTCGCCTTCCTTGATGGAGTCGACGGCACCAAACAGAACGGCGCCGACCTCGTCACGGTCAAGGTTCTGGGCAAGGCCGAAAACGGTCTCACCAGTATCGGAGCTCTTGAACTCCAGAAGCTCGCCTGCCATGGCGCTCTTGAGGCCGGTGACGCGCGCGATGCCGTCGCCTACCTCGTCGACCGTTGAAACCTCATGCGTATCGACCGTCGCGGAGAGGTTCGTGAGCTGCTCCTGCAGTTTCTTGGCGATATCCTGGGCATTGAGGGTTTCGGACATTAGGCTTCACCTCCGTACGAATTAGCAGAGTTTGCGAGGGTCTCCTGCGCGATGCGCAGCTGCGTCTTGACGGAAATGTCACGACGCTCGCCGCGAGCCTCGAGCACCAGGCCGCCCACGATAGACGGGTCGACCCGCTCGATAAGGAATACCTTGCGGCCGAAGTCCTGCTCGCATTTCTTAGTGATGGTTTGACGCAGCTCGTCGTCGAGCGGGATCGCCGTGGTGACGGTCACGCCCACTACATCCTCGTCTTCCTCGGCAACATACTTAAAGGCAGCTGCCACCTTGGGAAGAAGGTCGAGCTGGTCGCGCTTGGACATGGTGTCGAGCACGGCGATGATCTCGGGGCTGGCGGAAGCCAGGCGCTCGATCATCTCGAGGTCCTCGAACACATGGTTCTCGGCCTTGGCGGCTTCCAAAAGGGAACGCGCGTAGGTCTCGAGCACCTTGTCCTGATAGCGGCTAGTCGGCATTCAGGCTACCTGCTTCCTGGATGTAGCGCTCGATGAGCTTCTTCTGCCCGGCCTCGTCCTCGAGTGCCTCGCCCACGATCTTGGTGGCGACGGCAACGGACAGGTCGGCGATGGAGCTCGCGGCACCGGCGTAGATGGACTTGCGCTCGTCCTCGACGGTCGTATGGGCCTTGGCGATGATCTCCTCGGCCTCCTTGTGAGCAGCCTCGATGATACGGGCGCGCTCGGACTCGGCGTCCTTACGGGCCTCGAGAACGATGTCGGCAGCCTGACGACGGGCGTCGGTGACGATCGAGTCGGACTCAGCGCGCTTGGCGATAGCCTCCTGCTTGGTCTTCTCGGCCTCGTCGAGGCTCTCCTCGATCTTCTTGCCGCGCTCCTCCATGGTTTTCATGATGCCCGGCAGGGCGACCTTGGCCAGCACGATCCAGATAATCAGGAAGGCGATAAGCGCCGGGATGAACTCCGCCATCTTAGGGATGAGGATGTCCGCACCGGCGGCGCCGTCCTCGGCGAACGCGGAAACCGGCATGAGCAGCGCGGCCGCGGACGCGGAGAGTGCGATCGCGCTCTTCTGGGATGAAAGATTCATACTTGACGCTCCGTGCTATTTAACGATCAGCGCGACAACGAAGCCGATCAGAGCCAGAGCCTCGCCGAAGGCGGAGCCCATGATGAAGACGGTGAACACGCGGCCCTGGACCTCAGGCTGACGGGCCATAGCACCCGTAGCACCCAGAGCAGACAGGCCGATAGCAAGACCAGCGCCGATAACACCGAGACCGTAACCGATAACTCCCACGATTCCTCCTTTGTCGTGCGTGTCTTATTTCACGCAGGATAACCTTTTTATAACTGCCGGGCTCCATGGGTACGGGCACCGGCGGTTTAACGAATTGCCTTACCTTTAAGGCGCGAACGGAAGACTACTCCTCCTCCGCGACTTCCTCTGCCTCAGAGACATACACGGCGGTAAGGACCGTGAAGACGTAAGCCTGGATGGCGCCGACCACAAGCTCGATCGCATAGATCAGGATGAGAATGGCAAGCCAGGCCAGCGAAGGCAGGGCGCCGACGGCGTGGGCCGCGGAAACCTGCTGAAGCAGCGGCTGCATGAACATGCTCGCCATGATGGCGAACGAGCCCATGACCACGTGTCCTGCGAACATGTTGCAGAACAGACGGACGGCGAGCGTGATGAGGCGCAGAAAGGTCGAGAAGAGCTCGACAACCCACACGAGCACGTTCATCGGGAAGCTCACGCCCTGCGGAGCGAGGCTCTTGATGTAGCCGATCACGCCGTGAGCCTTGCATCCGTAGTAGATGAAGTACACGAAGGCGAAGATGGCGAGCGCGGCGGTGGAGCCGATTGCGCCGGTGCCGGGCTTCATTCCCGGAATCAGGCCGATCATGTTGTTGATCAGGATGAACAGGAAAAGCGAGCACAGGAACGGGAAGTGCTTCTTCCAGTTCTCACCCACGACGCCCTTGCCGATATCGTTCTCGACGTACTCGATGATGTACTCGAAACCGTTGACGAAGAAGCCCTTGGGAACCAAAGTCTGCTTCTTCTTGAACACGGCCAGGACGATCAGGAGCACGATCGTGGAGACGATCAGCCAAAACGAGTACTGCGTGATGCCGCAGCTCAGATCGCCCACGACAGGGGTGGAGCTGAACTCGCTGACCAGATGATTAATCTCATCAGGCAGCTTTTCAAAAATTTCCACGACTTACCTTTCGACCTCATGAGGATCTCGCAGCGCCTTGGCGACGCGAACCGCGCAGGCGGCCATAAAGGCCACGAAGCCGATCGCCTCGCCCAGGAGGAACATGCGAAATGCCTCTCCGAACAACACAAACACAACCAAGGTAAAGACGAGCAGAGCGATTGCCGAGACCGCCAGACTCACCATACCCTTGAGCATGTCCGCATTCTGCTTATCGTCAAGAACCGGCTTGAGCGTAAAGACAAAGGGAAGGAAGGCGATTGCGCCCGCGATGGCGCCTGCAACGATAGCGAGCAGATCGGCTATCTGAAACACTGGCGTCCTCACTTTCCTTTTTAACGCCTCACAGAACAGTTCCCGCCAAACATTGGTGACTATTGTACGAGCCAATCGCTAAAGTACAACCGAAAAAGCATCGGTTAATACGCACCTGTTCGTTTTCTTAAGACCTTCTTTATGCCGCAGGTACGGTAATACGTTTTTCTCGAACCCTGCAGGGCAAAACGTCCGTTAACAGGAGTGCGCGTGGACGTCTTTTGCTCGCCCGCGCGCACCATTTCTTCGTATTTTCGACGTTAGCCGGTATGGCCCAGAGATTACAGCGTGCCGTAGATGCGGTCGCCGGCGTCGCCGAGGCCGGGAACGATGTAGGCAGCCTCGTTGAGATGGTCGTCGATGGCGCAAGTATAGATATGCACATCGGGATCCTCCTCAGTCAGTGACTTGAGGCCCTCGGGGGCCGCGACGATGCACAGCATGCGGATGTCCTTGACACCGCGCTCGCGCAGGTAGCTGATGGCCATCTCGGCCGAACCGCCCGTGGCGAGCATGGGGTCGACGACCAGGCAGATGCGCTGGTCGATATCCTTGGGCATCTTGCAGTAATACTCGTGCGGCTCGTGGGTGACCTCGTCGCGCTCCATGCCGATGTGGCCCACGCGAGCGGAGGGCACCAGGTCGAGGATGCCGTCGACCATGCCAAGGCCCGCACGCAGGATGGGCACGATGGCGAGTTTCTTGCCGGCGAGCTGTTTGAACGTGGCAGTAGTGATGGGGGTCTCGACTTCGACGTCTTCCATGGGCAGGTCGCGCATGGCCTCGTAGCCGTCAAAAAGTGCGAGCTCGCGCACAAGCTGGCGGAACTGGTTGGTGCCGGTGTTTTTGTCGCGCAGGATCGACAGCTTGTGCTGGACGAGCGGGTGGTCGACAAGCGTCACACGGGACGCGTCGTAGGTGACGGTCATGGGTTGATTGCCCCTTTCGTTGCGGCCGCAAAACGGCCTTGCTGACAAGGCGCGAAGCAATGTTGCCACCGCACGCCATGCATTAGTTTAGCGGTTTGTTATATCGAGCAGCCCATCACAGCCCTACTGTGCGGTGCTGAGCGAGCGCCTGACTGCATCACGCCAGCCCGCAAGGTTTTGCTCGCGGCGCTCGGCGGACATGTGGGGAAGGAAGGTCCTAACGATCTGGGCATTTTGCTCCAGTTCTTCCAGGTCTTCCCAATAGCCGACGGCAAGACCCGCCAAGTACGCGGCACCGATTGCCGTGGTCTCCACCGTCTCGCATTGCAGCACGGGGATATCCAGCAGGTCGGCCTGGAATTGCATGATGAACTCGTTGCGCGAGGCACCGCCATCGACAGACAGGCGCTCGATCGAAAGCCCCACGTCCTGCTCCATGGCACGCAGCACGTCGTAGCTCTGATATGCCATGGACTCGCAGGCCGCACGCACAATGGTCGCGCGACTCGAGGCACCGGTCAGGCCGCACACGATACCGCGGGCACGCGGGTCCCACCAGGGAGCGCCCAGGCCAGCGAAGGCGGGGACGAAGTAGCAGCCCTCGTTGTCGTTGATCGAAGCGGCGAGTTGCGCGGACTCGCTCACACTCGAGATGATGCCCATGTTGTTGCGCAGCCAGTTCATGGTTGAGCCGGCGGCAAAGATAGAACCCTCGAGCGCATAGCTGATCTTGCCGTCCGCGGCGATACCGATCGTGGAGACCAGACCGTTCTTGGATTCGACGACCTCGTCGCCGGTGTTCATGAGCATAAAGCAACCCGTGCCATAGGTGTTTTTGGTCTGGCCGGGATGGAAGCAGCAGTGGCCGAACAGCGACGCCTGCTGATCGCCCGCCACGCCCATGATGGGCGGCATGTTGGTCATGATGTCGCTCGCGACGCGGCCGTAGTCGCCCGAGCTCCAACGAACCTCGGGCATCATGGAACGTGGAACGTCAAAGAGCGCCAGCAGGTCGTCGTCCCAATCGAGCGTATGGATATTAAAGAGCGCCGTGCGGCTGGCATTGGTGTAGTCGGTGGCAAAGACCTGACTGCCGGTGAGGTTGTAGATGAGCCAGGTGTCGATGGTGCCGAACATGAGGTCGCCCGCCGCCGCGCTCTCACGCGCACCGTCGACGTTGTCGAGGATCCACTGCACCTTGGAAGCCGAGAAATACGGATCGAGCGTGAGTCCCGTGCGGGAGCGCACCAGCTCTTCTGCGCCCCGCTCGACCAGCTCGTCGATCAGAGGTGCGGTGCGACGGCATTGCCACACGATGGCGTTATAGATGGGTTGGCCGCTTATGCGGTCCCACACCACCGTGGTCTCGCGCTGGTTGGAGATACCGATGGCGGCGATGCGGTCAGAATGGATGCCGCTCTTAAACTGGACCTCCATCATCACGCCGATCTGGCTGGCAAGCACCTCCATGGGGTCTTGCTCTATCCAACCGGGACGCGGGAAGCTGGTTTTGACGCTACGACGTGCCTGCGCGACGATGCAGCCGTACTCGTCGACGATGGTCGCAAGTACCGAGGTGGTGCCGCAGTCGAGCGCCATGATGTAGGAACCGCCAAAGTTAAACGAGGCATCTTCCATGCCCAGGCTGCCCAGATTCAACGACATCGCTTACACCTTTCTATTGCATCGGGTCGGACAGGACCCGTTCGATCTCTGATGCGGGAAGTGCGCCTTGGCGCAGGATCTGGAGCCCGCCGTGCTGGAACGACACGATGGTCGAGGCGTCGCGACACGGGGTCTCGCCGGCGTCGACGGCAACATCGACCCCCTCCAGGATGCGACCTTCGACGGCGGCAAAGCTTGCCGGCGAGGGCGCGCCGTGTGTGTTGGCGCTCGTGCAGGCAAGGGGACTGCCGCAGGCGCGGATGAGCGCCTGGACCACGGGAGAGGCCGAAGCGCGCAGGGCCACGGTGTCGTCGGCAGCACGCATAAAGGTCGGCACGCAGGGAGCCGCCTTGACCACGATAGTCAGGGCTCCCGGCCAGCATCGTCGCGCAAGTACGCGGGCATCTTCCGGGATATCCACGCCATAGCGGTCGAGCGCCTCGACGCCATCGACCAGCCAGGCGACCGTTTGGGTGAGCTTGCGCTGCTTGAGGGTAAAGATGCGGCGGTAGCCAGTACCAAGCGCAGGGACCGCGGCGCCGTTAACGGTGGCATGCGGATCGCGCGGCCACAACAAGGATTCGCTTGTATCTTGGGGGACGGCATCGGAGAAGGCGTTGACTGCCACGGCGACACCGTAGACGGTCTCGGTCGGGATCAAGACCAGGCCGCCGCGGCCGAGCACCTCGGCCGCGCGCTCGACGGCAAGCCGATGCGGCTCGCGCGTTCCCTTGTATACCCGATAGACCGTCTGCATGTGTATGCCAGCCCCTTACGCTCTGGTGCAAGTTTGTTTACTGAGGGGCATTCTCGCACGAAACATTCAACCTATTTGCCCAGAGCGCATGTTGGTTTGGTGAGCGGCTCTAGTAGTCGGTGAAAGTGAGGGGGTTATTGGACTGCGACGAACTTCTTTGGCCTGCCGGCATGGCGTCTTTGGGCGGCGTAGCGCTCGATGCTGTCTATCGTTATCATCCGACGGCCGTCGACGAGTTCAACATCGAGTTTTCCGGCTTTGACCAGCGCGGTAATCCGCGGAGCGGAGACTTTGAGGTCCAGCGCTGCATCTTTAAATGTTCGGCACGCCGCTTCCCGAGCGTCCTCGTGGTCGATTTCGACTGAAAGGGTCACGACCTCGGCCGAGCGTTCGTACCCTGCCGGAGTCAAACCGTTGTTGAGGTCGTCGGCCAAAAACGCCATCAGCGCCTCGGTGGCATGGGCAATCGCTTCTTCGCGCGTATCGCCATCGGCAAAGGCGCCGGGAATCTGCGGAAAGCTAGCGCAGTAACCGTCGTCTTCTTTTATGAGAACGCAGTCATAGGTAAATCGCTGCCTCATTTTGCCTCCAACTACCATCCAGCTTGGCGACGAATACTTGCCCACGTGCCCTTCTTTGGTCGATCACCACCAGAGCCGTTCACGGGGACAACACGATCGCCAGAAACATACTTAGCATGACCACCGACTTGCGCGACCTTCACGAATCCATCGTGCTTGAGTAGGGCAATGATTTCCCGAAAGGTAGGAGGTTGCATGGGCCGACCTCTTTCAGCCGTCCTAATTATAAACTACTTTATAATTTTTGTTAACCAGTTAATAAATATTACTGGCGCTGCTTGGGCTCGGTGACGATGGCTCGGACGATGCGGGGGCGATCGGTGAGGTCGCGAACGATGCGCACGTCCGAAAGGCCCGCCTGGCGGCAGAGCTCGGCCGCGGCATCGAGGGCACCCTCGTAGAGCTCGCAGGCAAACAGGCCGCCGGCGCGCAGCATGTAAGGCGCCGCATTGAGCAGGCGGCGGAAGATATCGAGGCCATCGGCACCACCCTCGAGCGCCAGGTCGGGCTCAAAGTCCTTGACCTCGTGCGGCAACGAGCGCATGACTTCGGTCGGAATGTAAGGCGGGTTGGAGACGAGCACATCAAAGGTGCCCCACTCTTCGCGGGGAATGGAACTCACCAGGTTGGTGAGGCTAAAGGCAACCTCATCTGCCGTGAGGCCGAGGGCGTCGCGGTTTTTGGTGGCCAGATCGATGGCGCGCGGCTCGATATCGGTGGCGGTGCAGGTAACGTGGCCGCGGCGCTCCCAGGCAAGGGAGAGCGAGATGCAGCCCGTGCCGCAGCCGACCTCGAGAACGCGGGCAGTGCGGGGCTCGACCGGAGCGGGCGCGGCGGCATCCTCCGTCAGAGACGCCTCGTGGTCGGCGCCTTCGATGGCGATGCCGTATTCGTCGAGCTCGGACTCGGCGGCTTCCGCGACTTCGGCTTCTGCTGCCTGCGCGGCGGCTTCCTCGGCCTCGCGGTCGGCCAGCTCCTCGGCATAGGCACGGCTGCCGAGCACGTCGCTACCCAGCGCAGCCTCATCGGCGGCCGTCAGGTTGGCGGCACGGCGCTCGGCGGTCGCCCGTTCGTCTGCCAGCGCGGCCTCGGCCTTGCGAGCCTGCTCGACCTCATCGTTCCAAGGCAGCTCCACGCGCTGGCGGGCAGCGGCCTCGGGGCTTAGCACCTCGGCATCCAGATAGTTCAGAACTTCTTCGACGAGCATCTCGGTCTCGGGGCGCGGGATGAGCACACCGGGGGCGCACGCGACGTCGATCATGCGAAACTGCGTGCTACCGGTGATGTACTGCAGCGGTTCACCTTTAGCGCGACGAACAACGGCCGCGTGCATGGTCTCGAGCTGGGCCGCGTTAAGCGTCTCGTCCATGTGCATATATAAGTCGATGCGTGCCAAACCCGTGGCAGCGCAGAGCAGCCACTCGGCAGAAAGACGGGGGTGCTCCTCGCCGCGCTCGGCCAGGTACTCCTTGGTCCACTCGAGACAACGCTTGATGGTCCAGATCTCGTTTGCCATGGGGTCCTCCCCTCTTAAGCGCCGGGCGGCGCACGAATGTCGGAGCAGATTGTACGCGAGGCCAGCGCTTGGCAAGGGACGATTGAAGGCGATTATCGAGAATCAGCCCAGAATTTTGCTTGGAACCTGCCTGAAATGTTCATTCGTCGACGTCTAAATCTGCATTCGTCAAGCTTTTGGCAAGGTTGACCCAAAACTGACCAATATCTAACCAAGAACTTGCCACATCGCTTGACGCACGACCCATCAAAAATCGCCCCGCGACTTCTCGGACGCTTTTTCGAGCATTATTTTCGATAGCAGATGAATGCCGCTAATTTCTTTGAGCAGGTGGCCGGCTTAATGGCCATCAAAGCCGATTAAATAACATCTCAAAGCAATGTGCCCAACCTAGTCATTTAAGAACGTCCCCAATGACTATCTCTAAGGCGCCGCAGGTTGAGCATACCGCATCCGGAGCAAGGCAACGCCGCAGGTAGAGGACGGACAGCGAGCGGGTCGCATTTGAGACAAGGTGACGTGAAACGAAAGGGCGCTGACCTTCTGGTCGCGCCCTTGAAGTTGAACGTCAGATTGTCCAAATGCGGCCCGCGCAGCGTCGGCCGGTCCGCCGTTCGATAGAACGGCGGAACCTACTACACGGCCTGCGCCAGCTTCTCGGCTCGCTCGGCGGCGGCGAGCGCCTCGATGACGGTGCCGAGCTGATCGCCCAGAAGGACGCCGTTGTAGGTGGAGTTGAAACCGATGCGGTGGTCGGTCACGCGGTCCTGGGGCTGGTTGTAGGTGCGGATCTTCTCGGAACGGTTGCCGTGGCCGATCTGGCTCTGGCGCTCGGCACCGAGCTCTGCCTGCTGCTTCTCGAGCTCCATCTCGTAGAGGCGGGCGCGTAGCATCTGCATGCAGACCTCGCGGTTCTGGATCTGGGAGCGCTGTTCCTGCGACTGCACCACGGTGTTGGTGGGCAGGTGGGTGATACGCACGGCGGAGTAGGTGGTGTTAACGCACTGACCGCCAGGGCCCGAAGCGCAGTAAGTATCGATGCGCAGGTCGGACTGGTTGATCTGGACGTCGATCTCCTCGGCCTCGGGAAGTACGGCGACGGTTGCCGTGGAGGTTTGGATACGGCCCTGGGACTCGGTCTTGGGAACGCGCTGGACGCGGTGCACGCCGGACTCGAACTTCATGACGGAGTAGACGCGGTCGCCCTCGACCTTGAACTCGATGGACTTAAAGCCGCCAGCCTCGCTGGGGCTGGAATCGAGCACCGTGGTCTTCCAACCACGCGACTCGCAGAAGCGCTGGTACATCTTGTACAGATCGCCGGCAAAGATGGCGGCCTCGTCGCCACCGGCGGCGGAGCGGATCTCGACGATGGTGTTCTTGTCGTCGTTGGGGTCGCTCGGGATGAGCATGTACTTGATGTCTTCCTCGAGCTGTGGGAGCTTTTCCTCGTTCTCGGAGATGTCCATCTGGAGCATCTCCTTCTCGTCCGCATCGCTGGTGTCGCGGAGCATCTCCTTGGCGGCCTCGATGTCATCGAGCGCGCCGATGTACTCGCGCGAGGCGGCGATGAGGTCGGACTGGTGTGCGTACTCCTTGTTGAGACGCGTGAACTCCTTGATGTCGGAGGCGACGGCCGGGTCGGAGAGCTTCTTCTCGAGCTCCTCGTAGGCCTTAATAATCTTTTCGAGCTTGTCGCGCATGGCGGGACTCCTTTATGTGCGTGAAGGTGAAAATCGGCAGAGTTGATGGGGCGCGCGGCGCCACTGCGGGGGTAAGCCCAGCTAGAACATGTCGATCTTCAGATACATGCGCATCCCTTCGCGTATGGGGTACATAGTTGCGGTCTAACCCATACATGATAGCGTGCGCAGGCATACCTGCATATAACCCGCACGGAATGTAACTCCTTCACCTGCGGTTTGCAGCTTTTCCGGGTGTATTTGGCCTAGATTTGCAGCTTTTCCGGGTCCAGATGGCTGCTTCGTGCAGCTTTTCCGGGCTTCTAGAGCGTGTGGAGCAGGGCGATGAGGAAGCGGATGCCTTGGAGGTAGGCGCGACGGGAACAGGACACCGCTCATGCGCGAGCAGCTCGAGGACGGGCGCTACAGGAAGACCTGGAAGAAGATGATGGAGCCGGAGTACTAGTTCCATCCGGAGCCGGACGTGCAAACGGCGGGTTAACATAGCCTTTCACCAAAAAGGGCGAGCGGCCGCGCCCTGCGACCACCCGCCCTCAATCAAAGCCCTTCTCGGCCGCCGTAGCTACCGGTTCCGGCGCCGCAGGATAACGCCTGCGGCGATTAGCACCACCGCGCCGCCCGCGATGCCACCCAGGGCCATCGGCGACAAGCTGGTATCGCCCGTATACGGCAGACCCGGCTTCTCCTCCTTCGGCACCGGTGACTTGCTCGGCGGATTGGTGGGCGGCTCCGTCGGCGGGGTGGTCGGCGGCGTGTACGTGTTCTTGAACACCGGCGCCACGGCGCCGTCATAGGTTACCGTCGCCACCAGATGGCCCGCACCGTCGTCCGTCACCGTCACCGTTACCCGGTGCTCGGCCGCGTCGTACGTCACGTTCTTCTGACCGTCGTCCACCTCGGAGATGCTGTAGGCGTACGTTCCGGGCTTGTCGTACGAGATCGCCTCGAAGCCCACCGTGCCGTCCGCCGCGTTCTTTGCGGTCTGCAGCACCTTACCGTCGGCATCCTTCAGCTGGAAGGAGAACTGCCCTTCCTTCAGGTCCTCGCCGCTCAGCACCTTGGAGGCCCCCAGCTTCACCTCAGTCGCGGCCGGCGCGTAACTGTTGCTGAACGCCACCGCATCCGCAGCCTTGCCGCCCTTGCTGTAGGCAACCTGCGCCTCCAGCGCGTGCGTCTCCGCATTCTCCGTCACCGTCACCGTCGCGGTAAAGACCGTCGTGTCGTAGGTGACGCCGTTCGCCGTCGCCCCTGCCCACTCGGACACGGTGTAGACGTACGTCCCCACCTTGTCCAGCTGCAGCGGCGCGAAGCCGAACGTGCCGTCGGCGCCGTTCTGCACCGTCTGCACCACGTTACCGTCGGCGTCCTTCAGGTCGAAGAAGAACTCACCCTCGGCCAGGTCGCGGCCGGTCAGAGCCTTCGTTCCGGTAATCGTCGCCGTCGTTGCCGTCGGCGTGTAGGTGTTGGTGAAGGTCAGATCCGCAGCCGTCTTGTTCGCCGTCGCGGTCAGCTGGCCGCTGCCGTCATCGGTCACGTTCACCGTTACGTCCAGCACCGCATCGCTGTAAGTGATGGTGCCATCTTGGCCCGCAACCTCCTTCACCTGGTACGCATGCGAACCAGTTGCGGTGTACGAGATGGCCTTGAAGGTAAACGCGATACCCGCGTTCGTGGTCCGGTCAATCTCCCGCCCGGTGGCCGAGTCAATCAGCGCGAACGTGAACTCGCCATCGGCGGGCGTCCGCATGGTGGCCAAATCGGTATTCTCAAGCACCTTGATGCCGGAGATCTGGTAGGAGGTCGCGCCCGGCTGGTAGCTGTTCGCAAACGTCATGGTGTTGGGGGTGACGCCGTTCTCGGTGCCCTTGCTCGGCTTCGCCGTGGAGCTCTCTACCGCCAGCTTGCCGTCGTTGTTGTCCTTCACCACGTAGGTCAGGGTGTACGTCTTGCCGGTGTAGGTCACGCCCGGCACGCCCGGCGCGTCCCCCGTCGGCTGCACCTCGCGGACCGTGTAGGTAAAGGTGCCCGCATGGTCGAAGGTCAGCTTGTCGAAGGCAACCTTGCCGTGCGCATCGTTCTTCTGGGTCTGGATCACCGAGCCGTCAGACCCCACCAGCTCGAAGGCGAAGTCTCCCGCCTTTAGCTGATAGCTGCCGTCGTGCACGTCAACGCTCTTGGTGAGGGCGATCGCGCCGGAGTCCGTCGCCTGTGCCTCGTAGGTGTTGGTGAAGCTGGGCTTCGTGACATTCGTGCCGTCGTAGGCGACGCTCGCCTGCAGCGTGCCGGCATTGTCCGCAACCGTCACCACGGCATGGTGCACCGCGGCGTCGTAGGTCACGTAGGCCAGATCACCCTTCCGCTCCACGATGGTGTACTCGTGCGTGCCCGGCTTCGCGTAGGAGAAGGCGTCGAAGTTAACACTTCCGTCCGCGCCGTTGGTCGCGGTCCGGACGGGCTTGGCGCTGGCAAGCTGCTCAGCCGTCAGGTTGCCCTCGTACACATCGAAGGTGAACTCGCCGCACTTGGGGACGATCGGCGTGTTGTCGTCCTTCTTCACATAGCTCTTCTGCGCACCGAGGGCCAGGCCGGTCGCGGCCGGCTGGTAGGTGTTGGTGAAGGTATCCGAGCCGGATGCGCTCGTCACGATCGCCTTCGCATTCAGTGCTCCGTTCCCGCCGTCCGTGACCGTCACCGTATAGGTGAGGGGATGGCTGTCATAGACCATGCCCGGCTCCGCGCCCGGCTGCTCCACGATGGTGTAGGTGAAGTCCTTGCTCGCGGCGCCGCCCAAGTCGGAGAGCTGGAACTCGCGCGTGAAGCTGACCTTGCCGTTTGCATCGTTCTTCGCGGTGTCGAGCACGTTGCCGGCAGCGTCCTTCAGGTCGAAGGTGAACTCGCCGTCCGCGGGCTTCGTCGTGTGGTCGAAGCCGTCCGCAACCTTGATGGTCTTGGTCGCCGTCAGGGTTACGGAACCCTTTGCGTCGTAGGTGTTGTTGAAGGTGGGAGCCGTAGCGGCACCGTCATAGGTGACGGTCACCTTCGTCTTGTTGTTGTCGCCCTGGTTCTGCTCTACCTTGACGTGGACCTTGACTTCCTTGGCGTCGTAGGCCACGCCGTCGACGGTCTGGCCGGCTTTCTCCTCCTTGAGCGTGTAGTCGTACTCGCCCAGGTTCAGGTTCTTGACGGCCAGCTCGACCTTGCCGCCCCGGTCGTTGGTGCCCTTGGCGACCTCGTTGCCGGCCTGGTCGTACAGGCCGAAGGTGAACGCGTCGGCCGTCAGGTCCTTGCCCGTGAGGATCTTCGTCGCCTCGACGGTAACGTCCGTCGTCGGCTTCGAGTTGGTGAAGGTCGGAACGTCGGCCTCGCCGTCGTAGGTGGCGGTCGCCTTTAGCTCGCCCTTCTCATCGGAGACCTTGATGTGGACCTTCACGTCCTTCGTGTCGTACACGACGGTCGGGTCGTTGCCGGCAACCTCCTTGATGGTGTAGTCGTGATCGCCCGGCGTGTCGTAGCTGATTGCCTGGAAGGCGACCTTGCCGTCCTTGTCATTCTGGACGGTCTGGATCACGTTGCCATCCTTGTCGAGCAGCTGGAACGTGAAGTCGCCCCCTGCGAGCTCGCCACCCGTGAAGTGCTTCGTCGCCTTGAGCGTTACCGAGGTCTCCTTCGGGTGGTACGTGTTCGTGAAGGTCTTGTCTCCACTCGTTACCTGCGGTGTGGCCGTCAGCGAGCCGATGCCATCGTCCGCGACCGTCACCTTGTAGATGAGCGCATGGGTGTCGTAGACCATGCCCGGCTCCGTGCCCGGCTTCTCCGCGATGGTGTAGGTGAAGTCCTTGCTCGCAGCGCCGCCCAGGTTGGAGAGCGTGAACTTGCGCGTGAACTTCACCGTGCCATCGGCCTCGTTCTTCGCGGTGTCGAGCACCTTGCCGTCGGCGTCCTTCAGCTCGAACGTGTACTCGCCGCCCTTCAGCTTAGTGTCGTGCGTGAAGCCCGGCGCGACCGCAACGACCTTGGTCGCCGTCAGCTCCACGGAGCCGGTTGCGTCGTAAGTGTTCTTGAAGGTGGGGGCATCCGTCTTGCCGTCGTCGTAGGTGACGCTCGCCTCCAGCTGGCCGGCGTTGTCCACGACCGTCACCACGGCATGGTGCACCGTAGCGTCGTAAGTCACGTGGGACAGGTTGCCCTTCTGCTCCGCGATGGTGTATTTGTACTCGCCGGCCTTGGTGTAGTCGATGGTCGGGAAGGCAACGGTGCCGTCCTCGCCGTTCTCAGCGGTCTGGATGGGCTGCTTGCCCTTCAGCTGCTCAGCCGTCAGATCACCCTCGTACAGGTCGAAGGTGAACTCGCCGCCCTTGAGCGTGGCCTGCGTGTTGTCGGACTTCACGTACGATTTCTTCGCCGTGAGCGTAGCCGAGGTCTCGGCAGGCTGGTACTTGTTGGTGAAGGTCGGGGCGTCATTCCTGTCGTCATAAGTGACAGTCGCCTTTGCCTTGTCACCGTCCGCCTTCACCGAGACGTGGACCTTCACCGCCGTGGAATCGTAGGTGATGGTCGAATCGCCGCCAGCGACCTCCTTGAGCGTGTAGTCGTACTCGCCTATGGTCAGACCGGTGAGGATGAGCTTTATCTTGCCGTCCTTGTCGTTCTGGACAGTCTGGATGGGATCAACCGTAGTCGTGTCGCCTTGATATAGGCCGAAAGTGAACGCACCAGCCGTCAGGTCCTTGCCCCTGAGGGTCTTCGTCGCCTCGATAGTGGCGTCGGCCGTCGGCTTCGAGTTGGTGAAGGTCGGCACGGCCTTCTCGCCGTCGTAGGTGGCGACCGCCTTCAGCTCGCCCTTCTCGTCGGTGACCTTGACGTGGACCTTCACGTCCTTCGCGTCGTAGACGATGGTCGAGTCGTTGCCGGCAACCTCCTTGATGGCGTAGTCGTGATCGCCCGGCGTAGCGTAGTCGATGGCTGCAAAGGCGACCTTGCCGTCCTTGTCGTTTTGGACAGCCTGGAGCTCTTTGCCGTCGTTGTCGAGCAGCTGGAACGTGAAGTCGTTCCCTGCGAGCTCACCACCTGTGAAGCGCTTCTTCGCCTTGAGCGTTACCGAGGTCCCCTTCGGTCGGTACGTGTTCGTGATCTTGGCGATTTTGTCAGCGACCTTGATCGGGTTGTCCTCATGGCTCACGCCGTCGTCGGTGTAGGTCTGCTCCATCTTGACTGCCGGCTGCGACAGCGTGCCGTCGCCGTTATCGCTCACCGTCACCGTGACGCGGTAGGAAGCGCTTGAATACCCGAACCCGGGCAGCCAGCTAGCGTCGTTTTGAGACGGCGTGGCCTCGGCGATGAGATAGGTGTAGGTGCCGGGCTTGGTGTACTCAATCTCGCCGAAGTCGAACTTGTCCCCGTTCTCAACGGTCTTCACAACCTGCTTCATACCACTCACGGGTGCATTCTCGGCACCGTCGGCCATCGGCGTGCCCTTGTCCGCGCGCAGGTAAATCTTGAAGCTATCGCCATCTTTCCAGTCACGGCCCTGGAGCACCTTCTGCGCCCAGAACGCATTGGTGAGCGTCACCGGCGACTTTACGCTGTAGGTGTTCGTGAATACCAGCTTGTTGGCGTCGGCCAGTGTGCCGTCGGCGTTCTGCTTTGCGATCGTGCCGGAGATGCTGTCGCCCTCGCCACTCAGGGCGTTGCCGCCCTGCTCGCGCTTGGTCAGCGTGAAGCCGGCCGGCATCTTGTCCGTACCGGTCAGCTCCTGCACCGTGTAGGCGTCGTACTCGGCGAGGCCGTACACGCGGATCGTCTGGCCGGCCGTGATGGTCTGCTCGCGACCGTTCGTCAGGTCGAACATATCGCCGACCTGCTTCTCGCTTGCGGCCCCAGCGTTCTTGAACACTGCAGCCTTGTAGGTCTTCCCATCAGGCACGGTGAACTTGAAGGTGAACTTCGCGTCCTTATTGCCCGTCAGGCCATTGGGCACGACAACCTTCTTCGTCACCTCAAGGCTCGCCTCGCGTTCGTTCGCCACGCGCACGCAGGTGGCGCCCGTGAACAGGGCGTTCAGGTTCATGTCGCCCAGATTGGCACGGGCACCTTTCGACGTGGTCCCCTTGGGCCGCTCGTCCTGCATGATACCCATACGTATCCAGCCCGTCTCGGTCTCCAAGCGATAAGGTTTACCCTCCTCGGTGGGCCCATACTGGTAGACACGTCCGTTGGCGCCGTACTTGAGGTGCACCTCATCCTCGCCGCCCTTGGCGTCATTGTTCCAGGAAAGGTTGTCGTTGCCGTCGAGCTTGCCGTCGGACGTCTGGCGCTGGCCCTTGATCCACGTGAGCGTGTTGTCGATGTCACCCTCTGCGCCAAACTGGCCCAGGCTCTTCATGAGCGCGCCCGGACCCACGAACGTCGAAACACCGTCATCGTCCGTACCAGCATCGGCATGGACGCCGTAATCGTCCACAATCACCTTGGTAAGCGTGTCGTTAAGCAGGAAGCCCTCGGGCGCCGAGACCTCCTTTAGGAAGTAGGTCCCCTTCACGAGCGGCCTGTTACCGTTGCTCGTATTCGGGAATATGCCCGCACCTTCGAGCAGGACCGGGTAGTCGACCGACCCCGTCGTCAGGGTGTCGTAGGGGGTCCGCTCGCCATTGAGCATGACCTTGCCGTTCTCCGTAGTCACCTGGCTGGAGGTGTACAGGGCGAACTTCGCCCCGTCAACGGGCTTACCCTCGGTATCGGTCTTCTGCACGAACAGGCGATTCTGGATGTTCGTGACGAGCAAGCGCGTGGCGAACTGTCGCTTGAAGTTCGTGCCGTCTGCGATGTCGTCGCTGTACACGTGGACGGTGTTCTCGGGAGTCGCGTCGCCGATCGAGCTCGCCTTTGTATGGTAGATGGCCACCGTGTACTCGGCATTCTTGCGGTCATTACCGCTCAGCAGGTAGTAGTACTTGGAGATGTCGCCGGGCAGATTTTGAATCTCTACCTGGTACTGGCCGCTCGTGTTGAGCGTGAAGGCGTGCAGGTCCTTCTTCGCCGCCTCGATAGCGCCGGCCTTGCTCGGATTCTCGGCGAGGGTGTACCCCGCTCCCGTCGATGGGTCGCCCGACACGGCGTACCAATTGTTCTGATCTTTGATATCCGCGCCTGCGCTTTTATCGCGCTTGAGCACCACAGCGAACAGTATGCCGGAGTCCAGCTTGACGGTCTCGTTGGACTTCGTCAGGTCATTATTTGCCTTGTACACGGTCGGCGGCGCGGTGATGGTCTCCTTCGCGGCGGCGAACGCACCGGTCTTCCACACGACGCTGCCCGCGTCCATACCGCCGCGGTTGATGATGACACCGCCCGCGTCGTTCTTGTCGCTCCCGGGCACGTACTCGAGCTGCATGCTGCCATCCGTCGCCGTGAGACTCGAGCGGTAACCGTTGGGCGCCTTTGTTTCCTTCAGGAGGTAGTACTTGTAATGATACTCTTTATAAAGGTCATCGAAGTTGATAACGCCGTTGTCCGCCTTATTTGTGAGCGTTAGTTGTCCATTCGCGTTCGTGGTGCCGGAGCCAAGTAGGTTATTTGGATTGGCGGTCGTGTCAGCGAAGCTCTCGTCTGTCTTGTACAGCGCGAACTGAGCACCCTCCACCAGACCGCCATCCTGGTCGAACTTGATAATGTCGGACTCGGGAACCGTCACGAGGTTGAACTTGAGCCTCATGTTGGAGTCGGTGGCGCCACGCTCCAAGTAGAAGAACTTGAGCGTGTGGTTGGTGCCGTCAGCGAAGGTGTTGCCTTTGAAGCCCTTAGTAGTATCCTGCTTTGCTTCCTGGAACTTGCTTAACAGCGTGCCGTCTGGGGAATCGTTAACCTTAATCTCGCCCGTTTGGAAGTCAATGGTCAGCTTAGCACTGGTGTGGATGCCGCCAATGTCGCCCACGAGGACATCGTCAATGAACACCCAGACGTCGTCGTCTCCGGCGAACTCAAAGGTCATGGGCTTGTCAGCGTTCGTTTTGCCATCCTTCGGCTGCACGAAGCGCGACGACATGGAGAGGCCGAAATAATGGTTGAGGGGTCCGTTGTTCTGCGACGTAATGCCGTTCGGGACGAGTTTGCCGTCCTCTTCCTTGAATACCTCATCGGCCGCATCGAAGGGGAAGAACTGGCCTACTGAATGAGGCTCAGCCCCCGCTTGCATAACGCCGGCAGCATTGTAGACATCAAATGCATTCTTATTGGCGTTGTACGCCGCGTAGTTCCGCGAGCTGTCATACTCGTAGTAGCCACCCTTGGCCTGCAACAGACCCGTCACACCCATATGGGATATCTTGCCCGTCTGGACGGAGGAATCAAACAGGTAGCCGAAGGATTCTCCCTCCCAGCAGTTGGTGAGTTTCGGGTAACCACCGGCAAGAACATTGTTCACGATGCCGGTGCGGACCCGGGAGCCACCCGTATACTTGTTAAGTTCCTCGCTGGCTCCTTGATCCTTGAACTGGAAGCGGTGGTTCTTGTTGATGCCGCCGTTGCCGGAAACCGACAGATGGTTATCGGGATTCACCCAGTAATCAAACAGGTTGATTGTTGTCCCCGAAGGCGAAATCGTCGGAACCGTGTGGTCCGAAATTTCCGCCTCGGCACGAAGCGGCAGGAAGAAACTCGCCGTCAGCGCGACGGCGAGGGCCAGAACAATCGCATATGGCGAAACCGGGCGCAGCCCGCGACGACGGCCACAAGACATGACGGACCACCGCTCGCGCGGCCGGTGTTCACCAGGAAGTTCCCTGCTTAGACACCCCCCCCCGGTAGCAATATTCACGAGCCGAGACGTCATCTCTCTGAGCTCCTGCATAATTTCCTCCCCAGTCACACGGCGACCTGCCCGGGCACTCCCCGGGGGGCCGAGGCAGTCTGGCACATGCCCGCAGTCGTTCAAGGAATACCAACCCCAGCATATGTCTCTTAAGATATCTTAGTCTTTTTCTATGACAGTTTTTGTCTCATTACCGATGAAATCGGCTCAGTCCCTTTGTCACATTCTAGAGCGTGTGGAGCAGGGCGATGAGGAAGCGGATGCCTTGGAGGTAGGCGCGACGGGTGATGCGCTCGTTGGTGCCGTGGACACCGCGGTCACATTCGTCATCGTCGACCACAAAGGCGGAGAAGCGGATGCACTCGTGACAAATGCGCTGGTAGTTGGCGGCATCGGTTGCACCAATCACGGTCGAGGGCACAATGTTCATCGGCTCTTGGCCCACCGCAGACGATCCGTTTTCCTCCGTCCCCTTGGGATCACGGAAATAGCGGGCGGCGATGGCGCGGACGGCCTCGAGCCCCGGACCGCCCACGCGCGGGGACGGCGAGGGCTCGGAGCTGCCGGGGCCCAGCTCGACCTCGACTCGGTCAGCGAGCCCAGCGGCGGCAACGGCCTCGCGGCAGCAGGCCACGACATCGGCCACGCTCGTACCCTCGAGCATGCGGAAGTTGATATTTGCCCACATATCCTGCGGCATTACGTTGGCACCGGTACTGCCGCCTTCGATTTGCGTGGGCGCGCAGGTGGTGGTCACAAGCGGGTACAGCTTTTTGCTGGCGAGGCAGTCGCGCACGATGGCATCCTTGCTGGCAGCAATCTCGTCTGCGGCATAAAGCCCCAGCTCGATGAGCTGCGCGGCAAGCAGATCGGTCACACGCGCCGGCCACTCGATATCGCAAATCGCGGCAATAGCGCGGCTGAGCACTTCGAGCGACGTGCCGCCGTAAGGGTTGGAAGAATGCCCGCCTTCGCTCTTCGTCCTGAGCACGATATCGGCATATCCCTTCTCGGCAAGATCGGCATGCATAAGCCAACCCTCACCCGCGCTGTACTCGGCAGCCGCAACGATACGATAGTCACCCTCGTCGATCAGGTACTCAAGCTCAACGCCACGCTCCTCGAGCGCGCGGCCAATGGCACCCGCGCCGCACTGCGTGGTCTCCTCATCCTGGCCAAAAGCCAGCAGCAGGGTTCGCTCGTGTTGCCAGCCGTGCGCCAGCGCATACTCAACGGCCTCCAGGATGCCCGCAACCTGGTCTTTCATATCGATGGCGCCGCGACCCCAAATATAGGTGTCGTCCACGTGCCCGCTAAAGGGATCGTGCGTCCAGTCCGTCTCGGTGCCCGGCACCACGGGAACCACGTCCATGTGGCCCATGAGCATGACCGGCTTGAGGGCGGGGTCGGCGCCGGCAAGCGTCACGAGCAGCGAATGGTCGATGAGCTCGACCTCGCCCGTCGCAAACACGCGCGGCCAGGCCTGCTGCATATAGGCGCGCAGGTCGGCAAACGCCTGCCAGTCCACCGTCTGGGCATCCATGCTCGAAATCGTCGGAAACGACAGCACACGGCCCAGGCGCTCGCATGCGCCGGCCTCGTCTATACCGGCAAAATCATCCTCATGCGCAAAGAAGCGCCAAACCTCGGCCATGACATCCTTTCGATTGTGATGACGAGGGCCG
>URNI01000012.1 GCA_900549135.1 uncultured Collinsella sp. | reverse complement strand
ACCTTGACGCCGCTCGGCACCGGATAGGTCACGTCGCAGTCGGGCCAGCCCATGCAGCCAATGAAGCTGCCGCGGGTCTTGGCGCTCGTCTTCATAACCAGGTCCTTGCCGCACTTGGGGCAAGCGCCCACGCGCGCATCGGCCGTGACGGCGTCGCTGATGGCGTCGCCCAGCTCCTGCGTGTGCTTGAGCAGCTCGTCGAGCACGCCAGCCAGCAGCGCGCGCGAGTGCGTCACGACATGCTCTTCGGTATCCTCGCCGCGCTCCACACGGGTCATGTCGCCATCGAGCTCGCTGGTCATATCGGGGCTCGTGATGCGCGGGGCAAACTGCGTCAGCGCGTCGATGATGGCGATGCCCAGCTGGCTCGGCTCAACGGGATCATTTTTGAGATAGCGCACGGCGTACAGGCGCTCGATGATGCTCGCGCGCGTGGACTTGGTACCCAGGCCGCGCTTCTCCATCTCCTGCACGAGCTTGCCCTGGCTGTAGCGCGCGGGCGGCTCGGTCTGCTTTGCCTCGAGCTTAATGTCGAACACGTCGACCGTGTCGCCCTGCTCCAGCGGCGGCATCTGCTCGTCGCGCTTAAGGCCGTACGGGTATGCCTCGCGGAAACCCGGGGTCACGAGCACGTCGCCCGAGGCCACGAACGGCTCGCCGTTCACATCGAGCTCGAGCTTGGTATTCTCGATGGTCGCGGGACCCATGAGCGTTGCCAGGAAGCGACGGGCGATGAGGTCGTAGAGCTTGCGCTGGCCACCGTCGAGCGTGGACGGATCGCCCTCGCCCGTGGGGTAGATAGGCGGGTGGTCGGTAGTCTCGACCTTGCCGCGCGTGGGCTTCATGGGGCCGGCGAGCACCTTTTTGCACACCGGCGCCAGCGCCGGGTTGATCTTTGCCAGGTCGCTCACCACGGCGCCCAGATCGAGCGTCGCAGGGTACACGGTGTTGTCGACACGCGGGTAGCTGATAAGACCCGCCATGTAAAGGGACTCGGCGATGCGCATGGTGCGTGCGGGCGAGATGCCCTCGGCCGCAGCGGCAGCCTGCAGCGAGGTGGTCGCAAACGGCGTGGGCGGCTGCTGCTTGCGTGAGCGCTTGGTCACTGCGGCGACGGTTGCCGTCTTGGCGCCGTCGACGTGACCATACGCCGTCTCGGCAGCGTCCTTGTCGGTAAAGCGTGCCGTCTTGTGAGCGATCTTAAAGCGATCGTCCTCGGCAGCACCCTGCGCGGCACCCATACCGCGGATCTGCCAATAGTCCTCGGGCACAAACGCCATGCGCTCGCGCTCGCGCTCGACCACCAGGGCAAGCGTCGGCGTCTGCACGCGGCCGGCGGAACGCACGTTGCCAAAGCCGCCAAACTTGGCGAGCGTCAGGTAGCGCGTGAGCACCGCACCCCAAATGAGGTCGATGTGCTGACGGCTCTCGCCGGCGTCGGCCAGGTTCTGGTCGAGCGAGACAAGGTTATCGAAGGCCTGCGTGATCTCGGCCTTGGTAAACGAAGAATACTGGGCGCGGGCGACCGGCAGGTCGGGCGCAACCTCGCGCACCTTGTTGAGGGCGTCCGAACCGATCAGCTCGCCCTCGCGATCGAAGTCCGTGGCGATGATGACGCTGTCGGACTTTTTGGCGAGGTTCTTAAGCGAGCGGATGAGTTCCTTCTCGGCCGGCAGCTTAATGACGGGTGCCCAGGTGAGATAAGGCAGGCTCTCGAGCTTCCAGCCCTTGATGGAGATACCATCGGCAAGAAACGGCTTGCGCTTGGTGTCGTAGGGCGGACGAGCCAGGCCATCGGGCATGTCGGCCGGCAGCATCTCGCCGTCCTCGGTGACCGAATACCAGCCCAACTTTTTATCGAACAGCACGCTGTCGCAAAAATCGGGCGCAAGGATGTGACCGGCAAGGCCGATCGTCACGCACTCCTCGCCCTTCCACTCAAAACGGTAGATGGCGGTGTTGTACACCTTGTCCTTTTTGGGTTTACCCGTGGACAGACGCTCGGCAATCTGCCGCGCGGCGTCGTTTTTCTCGGCGATGATGAGCTTCAAAAGAGGCTCCTATCTCGTGTCTCTGCGGCTACGCCCGCCCGTATGGCGGCCGATTTACGCCCTTGCTTGCTCGATCTGCCCGATGAGCCAATCGCACCAGGCATCCATGCCCTCGCCCTTGCGCGCGCTCACGGCAAACCGCGGCGCCTGCGGATTGAGGTCATCGAGTGTCTTAGTATACCTATCCATGTCAAAATCGAAAGCCGGGGCCACGTCGACCTTATTGAGCAGCTGCGCGCCGGCGTGCTGGAAGATGCCCGGGTACTTGATGGGCTTGTCGTCGCCCTCGGGCACCGAGAGAATCATGATGGACAGGTTCTCGCCCAAGTCAAAGTCGACCGGGCAGACCAGGTTGCCCACGTTTTCGATAAAGATGACGTCGATGTTCTCCAGACCGACGGCCTGGTCGAACGCGTCAACGGCCTCCATGATCATGTTGCCCTCGAGGTGGCACAGGCCACCCGTGTTGATCTGGATGGCGGGCATGCCGGCTTCCTTCATGGTGATGGCGTCGACATCCGAGGCAATATCGCCCTCGATGACGGCACAGCGCAGGCCAGCCTTGTCGCGCAGGCGCTCGTTGGTGCCCAGGATCGTGGTGGTCTTGCCCGAACCGGGGCTCGACAGCACATTGATCACATAGGTGTTTGTCTCTTTAAACCGCTGTCGCAGCTGATCTGCCAGGCGCTCGTTGCGCGACAGAATCGGCGACGCGATATCAATCGTTTTCTCAGCCATACTCGGCACTCCTTACTTTGGCCCCTTTATACCCCATCACCAGATGGCTAGCGGGCTAATCGTCGGGGGTTTCGATTTCGATACTTGCGATGTCGAGCTCGCGGCCGTGCAGCAGACGCACGTTGGCGCCGCCACATTGGGGACAGCGGCAATGGAAGCGATCGTGCTCAAAGACCTCCCCGCAGTCCAGACACTCGCTTTGTGGATGGACTTCCTCCACGGCAAGCTCGCAGCCTCGCGTGAGCGGGTCCTCATCGCGAAATGTCTCCCACGCAAAGTCGAGCGCCTCGCGCACAACTTCGGTCATATCCCCGATACGCAGCGTTACCAAAACGGCGCGCGAGGCCCCCGCCCCACGCGCCGCGCGAATCACTGTATCGAGTATGCCGTTGACAATGCCAACCTCGTGCATACCGATTTACTCCTCGTCGTCCTCATCGTCCGAGAACAGGTCCAGACGGCTCACAAACAAGCCCTCCTTGCCCTCGCGCGCGGTAATGACCACGCGGGCAATGGCGAGCGAAATCTCGTAGAGCGAGAGCAGGGCACCATACATGAGGCCCAGCGTAATGGGCGAGCCGTCGGGCGTAATCACAGCCGAGCCCACAAGCAGGCCCACGTACACGTAGCGCCAGGCACTGCGGAAGGCCGCGTAGGACACGATGTGGAAGACGGACAGGTAGAAGATGATGAGCGGCAGCTCAAACGCCACGCCAAAGCCGATCATAAAGAGCAGCTCCATGTTGACGTAGTTCTCCAGGTCGGGCAGCGCCGTGGCGACGGCCGAGGTCTCGCCGATAAGCCACTCAAAGCCCGCCGGGATGATGATGAAATAGCAGAAGATGGCGCCCAGGAAGAACAGCACCGTCGAGGCGAGCACCGTGGGCACGACCCATTTGCGCTCGTTGGGACGCAGTGCCGGCAGGAAAAATGCCAGAATCTGCCAGATGATCATGGGCGTGCACATGACCACGGCCATCTTGATGGCCAGCGAGAAGCGCAGGCCAAAGCCGCCGAGCGTGGTGGTGATGTAGAACTTACCGTCCGGCACAAAGGAACGGATGGGGTCTTCCAGGATGTCGAGCACCACGGGCGTGGCGAAATACAGCACGATGGCGGCGGCAAACACCGACACGACCACGATGGTCAGGCGGCGACGAAGCTCTCCCAGGTGATCGAAGAGCGGCATTCGCGCAGGTCCGATAGGCATTACTCATCGCCTCCCTTAGGGGCATCGGCGGCAGCGGCGTCGTCCTCGGCCTCGAGCTCGCGAGCGAGCTGGTCGACGACGGCCTTGCGCTTGCGGGGACGACGGGCGTAGAGGTCAGCCGTCGTGGGCTCTGCCGGCTCGGGCTCGGGCTCCGGCTCTGCAGCAGGCTCGGGCTCGACGACAGGCTCGACGGCAGCGGCAGGCTCGGCACCCTCGGCCTCGGACTCCTCAGCAGCACCCTCGCCCTCGGCGGCAGCCTCGCTCGCGGCTTTCTCGGCAGCAAGACGAGCGCGACGCTCGGCAAAGGTCTCCTTCTTTGCGGGCGCTGCCGTCTCGGCGGCATCCTCGTCCGCATCGGAATCGTCATCGACGGCAGTCTTCTTGGGCTTGACCGGTGCCGAAGCGGCCTCACTTACCGGATCGATAATCTCGGACTGAACAACGGCCGTCATCTTTTCCTGCGTCTCGCGGAACTGACGGATGGCACGGCCGATTGTGCGGCCCATCTGCGGGAGCTTATCCGGGCCAAACAGCAAAAAGCCGAAGACCACGATGATCGCGAGCTCACCCTCTCCAATACCAAACACACATACCTCCAAGGCTCGATGTGAGTCGAGCCCGCACCGCGCCATTCGGCCGGAACTCGTCTATTCATTCGGTCAAGTATAGCGCCCGGACGCCAAAACGTCCGAGCGCATCACAAACATATGCCAAACGGCACGCCCTTTTGGGGGCAAAGATTATGCAGCGGTAATCGAAATCTCCTGGTCGACACCCAACAGCTGGACCACGCGCATCACCGGGGGCTGCACATTGGTGCAGCTAAAGCGCTTGCCGTGGTCGACCGCGTGGTGCGCGGCGCCCACGAGCACGCCAATGCCCGTCGAATCGATGTAGCTCACCTGGGCAAAATCGAGCTCAACGGCCTCAGTGGGCTGCTCGAGCGCCAGGTCGATGGCATTGCGCAGGCTATCGGCGTTAGAGATATCGATCTCGCCGGTTACCTTAATGGTGTAGAGCTCTGGCGTGGGGTTGGTGGAAATACCCAAATCCATGTATATGCTCCTTTACGTATCGAAGGTGCGGATAGTACGGGAAGCCGCGCGTTAGGCGCGCTCGGCACGCGCGAGCTCGGCAGCGACAAGCTTAACGGCCAGCACCAGCACATCGAGCGCGGCCTCCAGGTCCTCGACCGTGGGATAGCTCGGCGCGATGCGGATGTTGGTATCGCGCGGGTCCTTGCCATAGGGCCAGGTAGCACCGGCCGGCGTGAGCTTGACGCCCAGGTCAGCACAAAGCGCAGCGACCTTTTGGGCCGAGCCCTCGGGACCATCAAAGCTCACAAAGTAGCCGCCGCGGGGATGCGTCCAAGTGGCGCAACCCGTATCGCCCAGGCCCTCGGTGAGCTTGCGCTCAACGGCCTCAAAGCGCGGGCGCAAGAACTCGGCGTGCTTTTTCATGTGCTCCCTGACCGCCTCGATGGTGGGAAGGAAACGCACGTGGCGCAGCTGGTTGAGCTTGTCGGCGCTGATAAGGCCTGCCTTCAGGCGCTTGGAGAACTCGGCGATGACCGCGGGGCTCGCACCGATAAAGCCGATACCGGCGCCCGGGAAGGTGATCTTGGACGTCGAGGCGAAGGCCACCACGCGATCCTCGGTGCCCGCCGCGCGAGCGAGGTCGAAGATATTGGCGAGCTCGTCGGTCTCGTCGTACAGGTCGTGCACGCAGTAGGCGTTGTCCCAGAAGATGCGGAAATCGGGCGCGGCCGTGGGCATCTCGACCAGGCGACGCACGGTGTCCTCGCTAAAGGTAATGCCCGTGGGGTTGGAATACTTGGGCACGCACCAGATACCCTTGATGGAGTCGTCGGCGGCAACCAGGCGCTCGACCTCGTCCATGTCGGGGCCGTTGTCGGTCATCGCGACGGGGACGTTCTCGATACCCAGATCGGCGGTGATGCCAAAGTGGCGGTCGTAGCCGGGAACGGGGCACAGGAACTTGACCTTCTTGCCGTCGTGCGCGGCCTCATAAGCCTCCCAGGGCTCGCTGCCGCACGAGCCGCAACGCCAGAACATACCGGCAATATCGTGCTCGATCAGCAAGCTCGACGAACCCAGCACGAGCGTCTGCTCGGCGGGGCAACCCAGGAACTCCCCCGCCAGCTTGCGTGCCGAGGGAATGCCCTCAAAGCAGCCGTAGTTGGAGCAGTCGACATTGCCGTCGTGCAGATCGGCATCGGCATTGAGGATATCGAGCATGGGTCGAGAGATGTCCACCTGGGAGGGCGACGGCTTGCCGCGGGCCATGTCGAGCGCCAGGCCCTTGGCCTTGACCTCGGCGACCTCGGCTTTGAGCGCCTCGATGGCGGCATCGAGTTCGGTGGTTTCCATCTTCTGGTAGATCGTCTGCATGGGTGCGACCTTTCACGAAGCGGTACGTTGCAATTCTTCTAAGTATAGACCGCCACCGTCGCAACGTTATGAAGCCGTGATAGATTAAGTCCATCGCAATGAATTACGAATCGCCGCGCATGCCGGCATGAAGCGCCCAAGGAGGCACTATGGAGTACGGATCGTTCCAGGCCGAGGAATTCGGCGACCTTCAGCGCCTGGTCGACGGACTGTTTTACGACCGCCACGCCATCGACCGCCTGGATCTCATCGTGCAGGCCGAGATCTTGGACCTGACACCCGACCTTATGGAAATCGTGAACCTTTTGCCGCCCGGCTACTACGACCGCCAATCGCTTTGCGACCAGCTCAACTCCGCCTTGGCCGCCCACGGCTGGGGCGCCATCTACGGCACCGTAGAATAAACCTAGTCATTAAGAACGTCTCGAATGACTAAAACGCCGCCTGTGATGGTGTTCACAAGCGGCGTTTTCAAACTTATATGTGCTCTTACTCGTCCTTGGGCGCGGGGTGTTTGCAAACCACGCTCATGTAGATCATGCCGAGCACGGCAGCGGTGACCGAACCGGCAAGAATGGCAGCCTTGGCGGCCAGAACCTCAAACTCAGCCGTCGGGAAGGCAAGGCCGCTGATGAGAATCGACATGGTAAAGCCGATACCGCCCAGAATGCCCACGCCGGCAATCATATGCCAGTTGACATTGTGCGGCAGCTCGCAGGCCTTGAGCTTGACCAAGGCGAACGTCATGCCAAAGATACCGATCGGCTTACCCAGCAGCATGCCAAAGTACACGCCGAGCGTCACCGGGTCGGTGAGCAGCGTGCTCATGTCCACGCCCACTAGGCGAACCTGTGCGTTGACGAACGCAAAGATCGGCAGGATCACAAAGTTGACCGGTGTGGAGATCAGACGCTCCATGCGGATGAGCGGCGGGGTCACGCGGTGCATGACGCGCTCGACCTTGGTGGTCGAGACGGTAAAGTCATGCTGGCCCAGGATGTGCGCCTCGTCGTCGTAGCGGTCATCGAGCAGCGGCAGGCACTCGCCCAACCAATCGGTGAGGCTATCGAGCTTGACGCCGCACTTGGCCGGGATGGTGAAGGCCAGGATGACGCCGGCAAGCGTAGCGTGCACGCCGCTCTTGAACATGCAGAACCACAGCAGCAGGCCCAGCACCGAATACGGGGCGAGGCGGTAGTGCTGCGTCTTGTTGAGCCACACGAGTGCGCACGTCACAAGCGCGGCGGCGCCCAACCAAAACGGATTGGGGCTCTGACCGTAGAAGATGGCGATGGCGGCGATGGAGATGAGGTCGTCGGCGATGGCGAGCGTCGAGAAGAACACACGCACGCCGTTGGGCACGCGATTGCCCAAAAGCGACAGCACGCCCAGCGCAAAGGCAATATCGGTTGCCATGGGAATGGCCCAGCCGTTGTGCGCGCCGGCATGGTTAAAGATCAGATAGATGCAGGCGGGAACGACGACGCCGCCCACGGCCGCCAGCATGGGAAGCATAGCCTGGCGCGGGTTTTTGAGCTCGCCGACCGTCATTTCATATTTGAGCTCAATGCCCACCAGCAAAAAGAAAATCGCCATGAGGAAGTCGTTGACGAAAAGCTCGACGGTGAGGCCAGCCGTCAAATGCCCCAGACCCACATACAGCGGGGTCTCCAAAAAGTGATGGATGGCCTCGTAGGCATCGGTATTAGCGCAAATGACGGCGGCGATGGCGGCGAAGACCATGACGGCGGCGGAAATCGTGCCGTTCTCGGCGATGCGCTCCCAGATGTCGTGACGTTCAAAGCGCTTGCGCTCACGAACGTTGAACAGCTGCTCAGTTGCTGCCATGGGCGGCTCCTTTCACGGGATGGCTCCCGTCTTAAAAAAGCACGGCCCGCCCAAGTGGCGGCGCCGCGCTCTAACGTATTACGCTTGCATCTAGCCTACCCTGCACGACAAGCACGCAGGCGTGGCCGAAAAGCGGAACCACAGGTTGAACATTATTTGCTCAACGGCACGGGCACGCCTGTCCAAGAGACGACGCGGCGCCGTGCACAAAAAACGACCGGAGCGCGGGGCGTCCGCGATCCGGTCGTGGCGTTTGGTCAACTAAACCTAGCAGGCGGCCATGATGGGGGCAGCAACCTGCTTCTTACGGGAGAGGACGCCCGGCATCCAGACGCCGTCGTGCTCGTCGGCAATACCCAGGCCCTTCTGAGCAGCCTCGGTCTCGCCCTCGAGCAGGACCTGCGAGCCCTCCTCCATGATGTCGGTGATGCACAGGACAATGCCGTCAGCACCCTTCTCGGCGGCGTAGGCGCGCATGGCCTCGCGGATCTCGTCGATCATACCGAGCGCACGGCTCTTGTCGACGGTCTCGTACTGGCCGATGAGCAGCTTCTTGCCGGCGGGCTCGAACATCTTGATGTCGTTGCCAACCATCTCGGCTGCGGTGAAGGAGCCGGACGGGCGGGTGAGGAAGACCTCCATGCCAAACTTGACCGGGTCGACGCCCACCTGCTCGCCGAGCTTGGCGGCGACGGCGCGGTCGACATCGGTGGTAGTGGGGCTCTTGAGCATGAGCGTGTCGGTCATCATGGCCGAGAGCAGCAGCTTGGCCTGAACGTCGGAAAGCTCAACGCCGAGCACGCCGGCGAGCTTGGTGACGATGGTGCAGCTGGAGCCCCAGGGCAGGCAGATGTAGTGCAGCGGGCCGGCGGTCTCGAAGTCGCCGATGCGGTGGTGGTCGACGACGCCAAAGACCGTGGCGTCCTTAAGACCGGCGACGGACTGGGCAGACTCGTTGTGGTCGGTGAGGACGACGAGCTGACCGGCCTCGACGGACTCGATCACGCGGGGCTCGGCAATGCCGGCGTCGGCGAGCAGCTTGGCGGACTCGGCCGGAAGCTGACCAAGGGCGCAGGCCTCGTAGGTGTTGCCGGCATACTCAACCTGATTGAGCAGCTGGGACAGGACGACGGCGCTCATGATGGCGTCGTTATCGGGGTTCTGGTGACCAAAGACAAGAACGTTTGCCATGGATATCCTCCACTTGATATGTGTACTTGGACGTAGCTATGGTAGCACGCTGCGCCGAACCTTATGAGACGGAAGGGGCGCGGCGCAATTTGGGGTGAGCCTGGGGGGCGAAGTCTGTCCCCCCTTGTACCACCCGCCCCCCCTTGCACCAGCTATTTACCGGCAGCGCGCAGGGCTACGTAGGCGGCACCGATGATGCCGGCGTCGTTTCCGAGCGAAGCGACCTTAATGGGCGTCTCGCGCGAGGCGGAAAGCGCGTACTGCTTAAAGTGCTCGCGAACCTTGTCGAGGTAGACATCGGCCGAGGCGGAGGCGCCGCCGCCGATGAGGAACATCTCGGGATCAACCACGTTGGCAATAAGCGCCAGTGCGCGGCCGAGATAGTCGGCCATGGTATCGGCCGCGGCCAGCGCGAGCTTGTCGCCCTCGCGACAAGCCTGGAACACGTCCTTGGAATCGGAGGGGCCGGTCAGCTCGATGGGCTCGACGCCCGCCTTCTTGCACTCGGCAAGGTAGTTGCTCACCACGCCGGTGGCGCTGGAATACTGCTCCAGGTGGCCATGGCCGCCGCAGCCGCAGGTGCGCTCCTCGGCCGGGTTCAGGCACATGTGGCCAATCTCGCCGCCAGCACCCACAACGCCCGATACCACGTCGCCGTTAACGATAACGCCGCCGCCCACGCCGGTACCAATGGTGACCATCACCACGTTCTGTACGCCCTTGGCAGAGCCGAGCCAGGCCTCGCCCATAGCAGCAGCGTTGGCGTCGTTCTCGTACTTAACGACCGCGTCGGGGCAGTGCTCCTGGATGGCGATCTTGAGCTCGGGCAGGTTGATGGCGATGTTCGCCTTGACCTTGGCATCGCCCGATGCCGGGATGGGGCACGGAACGGCCAGGCCAATGCCCGACACAAAGGCACGCGGAATCTGGGCCTTGGCGACCACCTGGTCGATAGCCTCGGTCACCGCGGCAAAGCCCGCAGCGTCAACGATGGGAGGCGTGGGCACGCTAGCCTTGGCAAGCAGGTTTCCGTCCTCATCGAACAGACCCTCCTTGACCGAGGTGCCGCCGACGTCGATGCCGATGTAATACTGCTTAGGTTCCATGGGAGCCCGCCTTTCTCGTTTAAACATTGCCTGTATGGTACCGCTCCCAAGGCAAAAACCTACCAAAAAGGACAGGTTTGTTTTGGCAGGTTTTATCTGGGGAAGCGCAGAGTACGAGATTCGGTTCGCTGGGTGTTATATCGGTTCGGCCCCGTCCTCGGACCGATCATTTCTCAACACGACACTACTCAGATGTTTATCATTTAAAACGCTCTAATTTTTCAAGCGGGGCGACTTTTAATTTTATCTTCCTCGAACTTTTCAATAACTCAATAGAGATACTTAGGTGTTGACTATACTTTCTTTTATTCTCAATCAAGTTGGAAAGGAGGTTCCTTGATTCCCAAATACGAGGCGATAGCTGCAGATATTCGTCAAAGTATTGAGGATGGCGCTCTTAAACCGGGCGACAAGCTTCCCACCGTCGTTGAGTTCTGCGAGCTCTATAGCGTTTCAAAAATCACCGTCAAACGAGCTCTTGAACAAATCACCGAAGAAGGTCTTATTACCAGCCGGCGTGGATCGGGTACCTACGTTAAGGGCACGGCGGGGCTTCCCGGCCAGGCGTTTTTCCAGGGCAAAAACGACCGTGCCCAGGGTTTTTCGTATGAGCACCGCGGGGAGAAGGTGACCTCGGTGGTCTACGATTTCTCGATCGTTAATCCACCAGCGGACATCGCAGCCCAGCTGGGAATTGCCGAGGATGACTTTGCCTATCACATCGTGCGCGTGCGTCAGGCCGACGAGAAGCCCATCGTTATCGAGTATACCTACATGCCGCTCGAGCTGATTCCGGGCCTTAAAAAGAAGGACCTGTACGGATCGGTCTACGGCTTTATCCGCGAGCAATGCGGGCTGAAGATTTCGAGCTTCCATCGCACCATCCGCGCCGTGGCGGCAACCGAGGAAGAAGCCGAGCGCCTGGATACCAAACCCGGCTCTCCCCTGCTCGAACTCAACCAGATTGGCTTCTTGGATAGCGGCACCGCGTTTGAATATTCTATCTCGCACAATGTGGGCGACCGCTTTGAGCTGCACAACGTAACGCTGGCCTAGTTTTGTAATCCGGTGGGTGCTCGTTTTGAGCTGTCTTACGCGGCACCCGCACAACCTTATGGGAGTATGCACATGTCCGATTTGATTAAACTGACGCCGATCTTCCACGAGAAGATCTGGGGCGGCCGCCAGCTCGAAACCGTATTTGGTTACGGCATTCCCGAGGGGCCCATCGGTGAGTGCTGGGCCATCTCGGCCCATCCCAACGGCGACTGCCAGATTGCGGAGGGACCGTACGCCGGCCACACGCTGTCGTGGCTGTGGGCCGAGCACCGCGAGCTCTTTGGCAACTGCGAGGGCAAGGAGTTCCCGCTGCTCATCAAGATTCTGGACGCCAAGGACGACCTTTCGATCCAGATTCATCCCAACGACGAGTACGCCGCCAAGCACGAGAACGGCAGCCTGGGCAAAACCGAGTGCTGGTATGTACTGGACTGCGAGCCCGGTGCCACGATCATCGTCGGCCAGCGCGCGCACGACCGCGCCGAGGCCGCGCAGATGATCGAGGGGGGCCGTTGGGACGAGATGCTCAACGTGCTGCCGATTCACAAGGGAGACTTTTTCCAGATCGACTCCGGCACCGTTCACGCCATCAAGACCGGCACGCTGATTCTGGAGACGCAGCAGTCGAGCGACGTGACATATCGCCTGTACGACTACGACCGTCCCGGCACCGACGGAAAGCTGCGCCCGCTGCACATTGAGCAGAGCCTCGACTGCATCGACTTTGATGCTCAGGCTCCGACCGACGGCACGGTGACCGCGCCCGAGGTGGACGGCGTGACCGAGCTCGAGTCCAACCCCTGCTACACCGTCGATCGCGTGCGCGTCAACGGCAGCAAGACCCTCGACCAGCGCTGGCCCTTCATGTGCCTGTCGGTCATCGACGGCGAAGGCACCGTCTGCGGCGACCCCGTCCACAAGGGAAGCCACCTGCTGGCACCCAGCACCGTCAGCTCCATTGACCTCGAAGGCAAGATGGAACTGATCGTCTCGCACCTGTAGATCGCACCAACAACCCAAACGCAACAAGGGGCTCCCCGTTCTTCAACGGGGGAGCCCCTTGCCATGTCTAAGTATTCAGCCCACCCGGCTCTCCAGATCAAAAAGCGAACGAGCAAAGCGACGTTCGTCCAGCAACGTTACCCAAGGACCTGGGCGGGCGTATAGGGCAACATCGATCGCGAGTTCCGCACGCAAAGGAGAGCACTTAATGTGCTCTCCGTCTTGCGCAGGACTGTCCGAGCAGGCGATGTTGCCCTATACGCCTGCCCAGGTCCGCCGGGACTACGACAGTTTGACGATCGGAGCGAAGCCCTTCATTAGCTTTTTGGTCTGGCCGGTCTTCTCGAATTGAACCTCGATCATGTCTCCAGCGACCGAAATCACGGTACCCGTGCCAAAGGTCTTGTGGCTCACGGTATCGCCCGCGGCAAAGTCCTGCGATGCGCTGGCACGATCGACCTTGCGCTCCACCGTCGGGGACACCTTGGAAGACGGCTTTTTGGCTCGCGACGCGCCCGAACCAAAAGTCGAGGCAACACGGCCGGCGTCAGGCGAAACCCCACGATGGCGCTCGGTCCCGTAACTGCTGCCGCCAAAGAAGTCGTCGAAGCTCGATCCGCCGCGCGAACCGGAACCGCCGGTCGAGCGCGTATGCGAGCCAAACACCTTGCCGCCGTACATATCCGAGCCCATGCCCGAGCCAAAGGTGCCGTGACGGTCGCCGCGCTTCTCCCAGCCCGTGCCCTCAAAACCGGCAGAACCGATGCCGCTAAACTCGATATCCTCAAACGGAATCTCGTTGAGGAAGCGCGAGCGCGGGTTGGCAGAGGTCGAGCCGTAGGTGCGACGCGTGGCCGCATAGGTCAGGAACAGGCGCTTGCGAGCACGCGTGATGGCGACGTAGGCCAAGCGACGCTCCTCCTCGAGCTTGCCCGGATCGTCACTACCGCCAAAGTCGTGCACGTGCGGGAAGATACCCTCCTCCATGCCGGCCACGAACACCGCCGGGAACTCCAGGCCCTTGGCGGAGTGGATGGTCATCATGGTAATGGCATGCGTCTCGCCGGCCAGGGAATCCAAGTCGGAGCGCAGGGCCAGCCACTCCATGAGCGCCGGCAGCGCCTTACAGGTGAGCGGACCGTAGGTGCGCTCGATCTCGTCGGCATGCACGGCACCCGCCGGCATCTCCGTCGGCGCGGCATACGCGTTGCCCGCGATGGCGGCGGCCAGGGCATCCTGCGGAGACAGCGCCGGAACGGCCAAGCTATCGAGCGAATTGGAGCCCGCGGCGTCACGCGCGCCAACGAGCGCCTCAAACGAGGATACCGGGGCAGATGGCCCCGGTTCGGGCGCAGGCGCGCTCACCACGACAGGCTCGGGCTCGGCGCTAGCGGGCACATCGGCAACACCAGCAGCGCGCAGCTCTTCCAAGCTCTCGAGCGTACCCTCGATATCCTCGTGCGTCTCCTCAAATTCGGCGGCGACGCCCAGGAATTCCTGGATGTTCTCGGCGCGGCTCTCGGACTCCATGGTGCCCTCGGCGCGGAAAGCCTGCAGCAGGCCCGTCTTATCGACAATCATCTCGACAACGTCCTTGAGCTCGCCGTCCATGCGGCGACCCTCGCGCACCAGCGACACAAAACTCGACAGGCCATTGCGCACCTTGGCGCTAAACATGCCGGTCTCGGCGCACGCGATCTCGCAGGCCTGGAAGAACGAGCAGCGGTTGTCGCGCGCCAGCCGCTCGATCTTTTGGATCGAGGTGGAGCCGATGCCGCGACGCGGCGTGTTGATGACGCGCTTGACGCTCATCTCGTCTGCCGGGTTCACGATCATCTTGAGGTAGGCCATGACGTCGCGGATCTCGGCACGGTCGAAGAATCGCGTGCCGCCCACAATCTTGTAGGGCACGCCTGCGCGCAGGAACATATCTTCGAGGATACGCGACTGGGCGTTGGTGCGGTAGAACACAGCGATATCGTCGTAACTCGTGCCCTTGGAGTGCAGCTTTTCGATCTCGCCGGCAATCCAGCGGCCCTCGTCGCGCTCATCGCTTGCCTGGAAGGCCTGGATCTTCTCGCCGTCGCCCTCGGCCGTAAACAGGCGTTTGTCCTTGCGCTGCGAGTTGTGACGCACCACGGCGTTGGCGGCGCTCAGGATATGGCCCGTGGAGCGGTAGTTCTGCTCCAGCTTAACGGTCTTGCAGTTTTTAAAGTCCTTCTCAAAGTCCAGGATGTTGGTGATGTCGGCGCCGCGCCAGCTATAAATGGACTGGTCATCGTCGCCTACGACCATGAGGTTTTGGTACTTGGCGGCCAGCAGGTTGGCGATCTCGTACTGGACGTGGTTGGTGTCCTGATACTCGTCGACGCTAATGTAGCGGAAACGCTCTTGGTACTTATCGAGCACCTCGGGGCGGGTGCGCAGCAGTTCGAGCGCGCGCACGAGCAAGTCGTCGAAGTCCATCGCATTGGCGGCGCGCAGGCGGCGCTCCAGTTCCAGGTAGACCTGCGCGGCCTTTTTGTCGTTGGGGCTATCGGCACTCTTGAGCATGTCCTCGGGGCCGATCATGGCGTTTTTGGCCGAACTGATCTTGCTGCGGATCATATTGATGGGGAATTGCTTTTGCTCGATACCGAGCGCCTGCATAATATCGCGCACCATGCGCTTGGAATCGTCGTCATCGTAGATGGTGAACTGACCGGTGTAGCCCAGCAGGTCAGCGTCCTCGCGCAGCATGCGCACGCACATAGCATGGAAGGTGCATACCCACATGCCACGGGTGCCACTGGGAATGAGTGCCGCCAGACGCTCACGCATCTCGGCCGCGGCCTTGTTGGTAAACGTGATGGCAAGGATCTGCCAGGGCTTAACGCCCAGGTCGCCGAGCATATGGGCGATGCGGAAAGTCAAGACACGGGTCTTGCCCGAGCCGGCGCCGGCAAGCACCAGCAGCGGGCCCTCGGTGGTCAGGACCGCCTCGCGCTGGGCGAGATTAAGGCTGTCGATGTCGACGAGCGGCTTGGCGGGCTTGGGTGCCGGCGCGGGAGCGTCGTAGATGTCGAGCGGGACGAGCTCGGGTTCCGGCGCAGCAGGGGCGGTGTATGCATCGAGCGGCACAGGTTCCGGCGCCGGCGGCACGGGTACCGCGGCATTCTTTTCCCAGGGCAAGGGCTGGGTCATGGGCGACTCCTCATCTGACGGACGGCGCGCCTGCGGGCAGCGCCATAGTTTGAGCCGTACCAGTATACCGAGCCGCGCGGACACCGACGCAAATCACACCACGACTCCGTGTGCCGCCGTCAGGCCCGCCCCAACGGATTTGGCGCAATGGGGTCAGATTAGTCTGCACCAATCTATTGACAATCACGAAACCGCCGATGTCATGGCAGCAGCAGCGAGCGACGGTCAGGGCGAACAAATTGGCATAAAAAGAGGGCGGCATAGACCTTTTGGTCACGCCGCCCTCTTTGAATGACAAGTTGTCGCCCTGGCCGCCGCGCAGCGTCGACTAATGTTAGAGGCCGAGCATCGGCTCCAGAACGAAGAAGTATGCGAGCACTACGATGCCCAGGATGATGCGGTAAACACCGAAGCACTTAAAGTCGTGACGGCGGACGAATCCCATGAGCCACTTGATGGCGATGAGCGAAACCACAAAGGCCACAACGCAGCCCACGCCCAGGATAGCGACCTCGTTGGCGCCGAACGTGCCGCCCTTGATGAAGTACTTGACCAGCTTGAGCGCACTTGCGCCAAACATAACGGGAATAGCCAGGAAGAACGTGAACTTAGACGCCACCGAGCGCGTGCAACCCAGCAGCAAGCCACCGATGATGGTGGAGCCGGAGCGCGACGTGCCCGGAATCAGCGAAAGCACCTGGAAGCAGCCGATACCCAGCGCAGTCTTCCAGCTTAGATCCTCGAGCGTGGTGATGGAACCAAAGTCCAGATCCTCGTCATCGTCCTCATCCTCAGCGGTAGCCGCGGCGGGCGCCGCAAAGTGCGCACCGGCAGGACGTCCACCCGACACCACAGCACGCGAACCAAACGAACCGGCAACGACCATTTCCTCGCGCTTGCTCGCGCGCCAGTTCTCGATCACGATAAACAGCACGCCGTACACAATGAGCGCCAGCGCCACGACGGGAGCATTGTAGAAATGCTCCTCCATCCAGTCGTTGAGCGGCAGGCCGATCGCCGCGGCGGGAATGCAGCCGAGCACAATCTTGCCCCACAGCACCCAGGTGTCGCGACGGCCCTCCTTGCCCTTGCTGGGCGAGAACGGATTGAGCTCATGGAAGAACAGCACACAGACGGCCAGAATGGCGCCGAGCTGAATCACGACCAGGAACATATTCCAGAACGTCTCGCTCACGTTCATCTTGACGAACTCGTCCACCAAGATCATGTGACCGGTCGACGAAACAGGCAGCCATTCGGTGATGCCCTCGACCAGGCCCATGAAGGCAGATTTTAGAAGCTCGATAATATCCAAAGGGACCCCCTCGTTAGACACCCGCCGATATTGTTCTGCGGACGGTGCGGGCGATGTCCCATTATCAACCGTTGGCGGCGCGCCTGCGCCTACCCTTACCAAAAAACTCGCCCGTTCACAGAATTGCGAGCGGTCAAACCCAAATCCTTGGGTATAACTGCAACAAGATAAAGTGTCCGGCGGCCGACGCGCCCGCGCCCGCCCGATGCACGAGCCCCGCGCCCGTGCGATAGACCAAGGAGGAAACCATGAACGAGGGCTACACCAAGGTATTTGTTTCACTCGACGGTACTGAGCAGCAGGATTTTGTGCTCGCACGCGCCATCAAGGTCGCCGCGAACAACGGCGCCAAGCTAATCATCGGCCACGTTATCGATTCCACGGCGCTCGAGAGCGCCGGTTCCTATCCGGTCGACCTGGTCAACGGCCTAGAGGAGGCATTTAAGAACTCCATCGCCAAGCAGCTCGAAGAGGCCAAGGCCAATCCCGATATTCCCGAGGTCGAGGTCATGATTCGCGCCGGCCGTATTCGCGAGACGCTCAAGGACGAGATGCTCGACGTGGTTAAGCCCGACCTGGTGCTCTGCGGCGCCCGCGGCCTGTCCTCGATCAAGTATGCGCTGCTGGGTTCGATTTCGACGTTCCTGCTGCGCAACACGGACTGCGACATTTTGGTCGTGAAGTAGCGTTGCTCCCACCGGCCGCGGGGCCTGCGGGGTTTCCACGGGCACGTCCTCGCCGCGTTGCGGCTGCGGGATGTGCCCTTAGGAAACCCCTCCCGGCCCCGCGGCCTTCGCAGCCTTACTTCAGCGAGTTGGCTGATAGAAAAATGGCGTGCCGCCCCGTTTGGGGCGGCACGTTTTGTTTGGGGCGGCACGTTTTTGTTATAAGGCGATCCTGCTTAGACGAGCTTGCACTTCTGGAATGATCTTCTCGAACATTACCTCCGCCTCGGGAAAACCCTCTTCTTTGAGACCGCGCGCCGCGTCTCTTAGCGCGTCTGGAACCTCATTGCAGGTATCAGCAATCATTCCGGCGACAATTCCCCCAGGCAAACCCGGCTCAATCATTTGGCTCATCACCGACCCACGCGTTACGTCGTCAATCTTGCGGCTCCCACCAAACGAGACGCCCATCTCACGAACGAGACTGGGGTAAACCGTTGTGCACAGCACGTCATAGAGCGGCGCCAACCTCACCTGCTTCCAACTTTCGTCCCATACGAGCGACCAGTTCTTTAGATGGTTATCGCAGTTACCTACGGCATAGTCGAACAGCTGGTTATAGCCGACAAGGAACCTGTCCTCCATTTGATTCGTCGACGCCCTTCGCACCGCATCGACGATAAGCCCCAGGTAATTGACGCCCGTCGGCTCATATTTAAGCTCACGCGAGATACCCTTGGCCTGACAAACATCTTCCTGGTGCAAACGGTACGGAATTGGCAATCCGTCAACCGAGCGTCCAGCATCAGGCGTTACTCGGTCAAATCGCTTCACGGCGATAATTGGCTCGGCATCCTCAACTCGGACAAGAAAACACTCTTCGGCCGATAGGTCCATCAGAGAGGCGGCTCTCACGCACATCGCTTCGCACACCGTCTCGCCCGGGAACGTTTTCGATCCCGCCTTGAGAATGTGCGTGGATGGGGCCGCTCCATGAGGCAGGTACCATCCGCCACATGGGTCATCGCCCGTATGGTAGAGACCGACCTTCGCCTGAGCACCTGCAAGGGAGATTCGACTCTCTAGCGCTAAATCAAAAGCAACCTCCGCCGGCGCGTATGCCAGCCCGCTTAGCTGTCCCTCACCTATCTCTTCATAGCCCATTTCGAGACTGTCGGCCGAAGGCTCTCGCGTCAAAACCAGAGCGCCGACAGGTTCATCGCGGACTAAATCGAGCACCTTGAAGTAATCTCCGCGTTCCGCTCGCGCCCTTTTCTCAAGGTCCCTGTTGAGCTGCCCCTCCGGAATGATGCCAGAGAAAAAGGAGCCCGTTGCGTCCAGACTAAATGCCTCGGCCGACAACGGCAGCGAGATCGAAATCGGCGCCGCATCACCGCTCTCGAGATATTTGGGGCTATAGGTGAATGCCGGAAACCCCGCATGTTCCTCCAATATGCCAACCAGCTGGTAAGACCCATTAAACTCACGGTGAACGAACAGCGTGCCATCCATTACTTCCCCCTCACCTTCAGAATAAAATCAATATCCACGATGGAGGCGTAATCGAAAATGACACCAATTTCGACCGTTGTCCGCCCCCGTTCGATATCACCAATCACACGAAGGCTGCGACCCGTCATAGTCGCGACGTCACGTTGAGTCAAACCGAGCTCACGCCTTCTGAGCCTAAGGGCCTTCCCTATCTCGGCGGGATCGAAAACCGTGCGCTCCGAGAAAGCGACTTCCGACGGTTTGAGCTTGATGCGCCCATCCAGCTTTTTAATCGTTGTCACCGTTCTCATGACGCCTCCAGCTATATTCCTGTCCGTGAACATAGTATAAAACTGTAGCACTATGTTCATGTACGGGAATATAGTGTTGACTACATTAGCAATGTTCCCGTTCAGGAATATAGCTGCCGAAAAGCCTGATTTCTTCTTAAATGGGAAGATCCTGAACGGCTACGCCATACGACCCGACTACTCAAAGTATTGGAACTTGTTGGTCGAGAAGGCGAATGTTACGACAAAGCCTTCGCCGGAGTCGGATGCCGCGGTAACATCGATGCCCATCTTGGAGCACAGGCGCGCCACCAGGTAGAGGCCGATGCCCGTTGCGCGCTTGGTGGTGCGGCCGTTGTCGCCGGTAAAGCCCTTCTCGAACACGCGCGGCAGGTCTGCCGCACACACGCCGCAGCCGTTGTCCGCGACGGTAAGCTCGATGCGCTCGCTTGCCAGGCCCTCGTCCAGCAACGCACCCGAAAACACGATCTTTGCGCCATCCGCGCGCGCATATTTAATGCTGTTCTGAATGAGCTGGCCCAGAATAAACTCGAGCCACTTCTCGTCGGTAAAGACCTCAAAGTCGAGGTTCTCGCACACCGGGGCCACGTGCGCCGCGATGAGCTCGCGCGCGTTGGCCTTAATCGCGCCCGTCACCAGGGTCTTGAGATCCCAGCGGCGAATCAAGTAGTCGCGTTCCACGACTTCCGAGCGCGCGTAGTACAGCGCCTGGTCGATATAGCGCTCCACGCGAGCCAGCTCGCGACCCAGGTCATCCACACGCGACAGGTCGTCTTCGCTGCCATCCAGGTTTTCCAAAATCAGATGGGACGCCGCCAGGGGCAGCTTGGCCTCGTGGACCCAGCTCTCGATATAGTCGCGATAGTCATCGGTCTGACGCCGGCCTTCGGCAACCTCGTCGCAAGCGGCTTTGCCCACCCGGCGCAAGACCTCGTACTCGAGCTCGCCCTCGGCATAGGTCGGGCATTGCACCATCTCCTGCACCCATGCGGGACTCTCGAGCTCCTCGGCCGCGCGCTCCAACTGACGCAGAAAACGGCGACGGCGAGCGTACTCGACCACGATGCCGAGCATACCGAAGATAAAGGACACGCCAACCGCCACGACCACAATAGAAACGGGTGCACCGGCGACCGTCAGCACAAAGCAGCTCAGCAGCACGCCGCACGTCCACACGGCGACGGGAAGCAGCGCGTCTTTAAAGAACTTGCCAAACGACATAGCCGGCCCCTAGACCGAATAGCCTTGGCCGCGGTGCGTTGTCAAATACCCCTTGATGCCGATTTTTTCGAGCGTGGTGCGCAGGCGGTTGATGTTGACGGTGAGCGTATTGTCGTCCACGAAGGCGTCGGAGTCCCACAGGTCCTGCATGATGGCCGAACGCGAGACGATCTTGCCCGCGCGGCTCAGAAGCAGCGAGAGGATACGCAGCTCGTTTTTGGTGAGCTCGGTACTGGTGCCGGTTTGCGTGTTGGTGACCATGGAGCGTGCGAGGTCGAGCCCCAGTCCCTTGTGTACGAGTGTGCTGTGCTCGCCCGCCGCCGCGGTGCGACGCAGCAAGGCATTGATGCGGGCCACGAGCACGCGCGCGCTGTAGGGCTTGGGAACAAAGTCGTCCGCGCCGAGCGTCATGGCCATGACCTCGTCGATCTCGGTCGTGCGCGAGGTGAGGACGATGATGGGAACCTCGGAATCGCGGCGAACCTCGTGGCAGACGTGCTGGCCGTCTTTGACAGGAAGCGTGAGGTCAAGCAGCACCAGGTCGGGCGCAGCGGCGAGAATATCGCGCGAGACATGTTCGAACGATTCGCAGGCCTCGACTTCAAACCCGGCGCGGGCAAGGATGTCGACAAGCTCACGACGAATGGGCTCGTCGTCCTCAACGACATAGATCAGCGCCATGTGTCCTCCCATTTCGCGTAACTTGCACTTTCCACACCATTATGCCCACGGCGTCGCAGCGATACGACCCCGTGGACACCTAATATGACAAAAGTGTTCGGTAGCCTTGAGAGAAAATAGGGGCCTCGGTCCTAAACCGATCGGCCCCATCACTTCGACCTCGAGCCTCTACTCAAGCGTACGCATGTACGCAGAGATGGCATCCAGGCCCTTCTGCAGGTCGTTGGTGTTATCGGAGTATGCATAGCCGATGCGCATACTCTTGGGCTCCTCGAAGCAATCGCCCGGGGTGACGAGCGCACCGGATTTCTTAATCATGTCAATGCAGAACGTCCTGGAGTCGATGTCGTAGCCGTAATACACGAGCGCAGTGGTACCCGCCTCGGGCTTGACGAACGACAGGTGCGGCTCGCTCTCGACCCACTTCTCCAGAACAGCAAGGTTCTGACGGACGATACGACGGCTGCGCTCAAGGATCACGGAAGCGTTGCCCAGAATCAGCTCCGCCACCGACTCGCTGAATATGCCGGCGGAAATCAGGTTGTAGTCGCGATGCGAGAGCAGCGCGCGTCGGAGCTCCGGGCTCTTGGTGACCGCCCAGCCCAGACGCAGGCCGGCGAACGACCAGACCTTGGACATGGATGCGGTGACGATGGCCTTGTCGTACAGGTCAATCACGGACTCGGAGTACTCATCCGTCTGAGTAAGCAGACGGTAGACCTCGTCGCAGAGCACCCACGCGTCGTGTTTGCGCGCGACCTCGACAATCGCCTTGAGCGTATCGGTGTCGAGCAGGGCGCCCGTGGGGTTGTCCGGGTTATTGATGCAGATGAGCTTGGTATCGTCGGTCACCAGGGCATCGAGCGCGTCGACGTCGACGTGGTAGCCGTTCTTGCGATCGAGCTGAAGGATATCGACCTTCGCACCGCACATCTCGGGAATCGAGTAAAGCTGCTGGTAGGTGGGCTTGACGGAGACTACGTGATCGCCCGGTTCGACGAGCGTGGAAATAACCAGGGAGTTGGCACCGGTCGCGCCGTGCGTGGGCACGATATGCCCGGGCTCGACCGTCTTATAGAGACGCGCGACCCCCTCGAGGAAGCCGGGCTGTCCCTCGATGTCTCCGTAGGTGAATCGGCGCGAGCACAGGCTATCAAGCCACGCCTTCTTGTCGGTGTTCGTAAGCTCGAACAGCTGGTCGAGCGTGAGGGAGTAGACGCACGTCTCCGCAACGTTGTGGGTGCACTTGGTCTCCCACTCGTTCATCCACTGCTCGACGGCGAAATCCTTGATCTGCATTGTCGCTTCCTTTCCTTGAATTTCTTACAGTTCCACCACGGTGCCCAGCCCCGCCTCGACGGCGCGGTCGTAGGCGATTTTCGATGCCGAAAGGTCCTGAACGGCGATGCCCGACGTATCGAACACCGTCACCTGCTCGTCATCCGAACGCCCCGTAGCCGCGCCGGCGATGACTTCGCCGAGCTCCGCTTTGATGTCCTCGGGCGCGATGGCACCCTCGGCAATCGGAATCTCCAGCTCACCGGACGCGACCGATTGCTCGCGGTCGTCGACGTAAACAGCGGCACGGGCGACAAGCGCCGAGGCGAGCTCCTGCTTTCCGGGCATGTCGGCACCGACGCAGGAGATATGCGTACCGGGGCGTACCCATGCATCGGGGATGATGGGCTTGGTCGCCGGCGTGATCGTCACGATGATGTCGGCCTCTGCCGCGGCACTTTGGCCGTCGGCCGTCGCCTCGATGGAATAGGTGGATGACTCGCGAGCATGCTCGCAGGCGCCCAAGATATGGGCGACCTCGTCTCGCATGCGCTCGACGCGGGCCTCGGGCGCGGCATCGGAAACCGGCTCCCACACCTTGACCTCGCCCACCTTGGGACAGGCGGCGAGCACGCCCGCCACCATGTAGGTGCTCATATGGCCGGCACCCGCAACAAGCAGTTTGGACGCATCCGCCCGAGCCAGCCACTTGGCACCGAGCGCAGCGGCGGCACCGGTGCGAAGTCCAGTGACGGCAGAGGCATTGAGCAGCGCCAACGGCTCGCCCGTCGCGTTGTCGCACAGCAGCGTGGTGCCAAAGATCTCGGGCAGCCCCTTTTTAGGATTCTGAGAGAACCAGGCCGTGAGCTTGAGGCCGAAGAGGCTGCTTCCCGCCAACTCGCCCGAGCGGATATCCATATCGGCCACACCGGGCTCGAACTGCTCATATACCATCGGCCACGCAACACCCTTGCCTGTTGCCTTCTGGCGATATGCCTCCTCCACGGCAGCGATTGCATCCTCGATCGTCAGCACCTTGGAAACTTCCTCGGCCGATAGCACCATCATCTGCCCCATCATCGCTCCTCTCAGCGAAAGCTTTACGTTGCTTCACTGTACGGTTTAGTAACGATGCCGCCAAGGATCATTTATTGTTGGAATCTACAACGATTCTCAATCTGATTTTTCGTTTTATCAGCAGGTATTTGAACCATTTCTCGCATCAACTGTATACGGATGTGCGATTATCCTATTTATACCTGTACTTATTGTAGTGATTTACAAGGTGATGTTGATGCTATACACCATCTCGGACTTCTCACGGGAATATGAGGGGTCGGTCCGTCTAATCGCCGGCAGCGATGGCGTCTCGCGTGCCGTCTCCGGCGTCGGGATCCTCGATTATGAACTCATGCCCGGCCTCAAGAACAAGTACCAGCGCGTCAACTTCAGCCCAGACGAAATCGTCCTCAGCACCTTCCTCTATGCGAAAGACGACCCATACCTCATCACTGAAGCCGTGAAGTACCTCGTCGCCAAGGGAACGAGCGGTCTTATCATCAAAAACGTCCTGCACATCCCGATTCCCGACCAAGCCATCCGCTACGCCAACGCGCGGCATTACCCGGTCTTTCTCACGACCGACGACTCACTGTTCTTTGACAGCGTCATCTATGAGGTCAAACGGCATATCGAGCAGCTCGCGTCCATCGACTTCGCGCAGCGCGAGATCGATGCCCTGAGGACAGACGTATCGCCCGAGTCCATCTGCCGACGCATCCGAGGTCTCAACCCGTCATTTCTGGACGAAGCGGTCGCCCTGTTCGCATCGTTTGCAGGGCCCCTCGACCCGCGTACGTTTTTGCAAATCGAACGTCTCTGTGCAAAATCGACCCTCGCCGGATGCCACAACATGCTGGCGCCCTATGACGGAGGTCTGCTATTCGTAGCGACAAGCGACTCGGAGCAGACGCTCGATGTGGAGCGAATCGCGCAGGCACTCACGGAGCTCATCGAGGCTAGCGGTATCGATGGCGGAGCGGTAGGGCTCGGCATCAGCGATGTTCTGTTTGGAGACGAGGCGGTGGCGCAGGCGATCTCGCAGGCGATTTACGCACAGCGCCTATCTTGTCAACGAGCCGAGGGTCCCGTCCGCTATGCGCAGCTCGGCATCCTGAGAACCGTGATGCCTTTTGCGGAAGCCCCGGAGATGCGATCGTTCTCGGAGGCGATTCTCTCGCCGATACGCGAGCATGACAGTGAGCATGGCAGCGAACTGGAATCCACGCTCGCCGCATTCATCGAGAACGGCCGACGTATCGAGCAAACCGCCAAGCAGACTGGCCAGCACCCGAACACGATTCGATATCGCCTCGATAAGGTGACGGCTCTCACCGGACTGAGCTACAAATGCGCCCCGGAGATGGAGCAACTGTCGCTCGCCTACGCCATCGAACGCGCTCGCTCGCTTCAGTAAGCCTACCCCGCCTTGAGGTTAGGAGCGGCGGGCGCGGAGTTTTTCGTAGCCTTCGGCGAAGAAGGCGACCGTGGCGGCGTCGGCCTCGGCGGCGTCCGTCTCGGTTGCGGGGACCACGCCGTGCTCGTCGCTCACCAGGAACAGCGCGCCCTTAAGCTGCGCGGGAATGTCCACGCGCGTGACCGGGATGCCCTTGGTCTGGGCCAGCTGCTCGATGAGCGTTGCCGTGCCGCACAGGCACTCGTCCGCCGGTGCCACAAAGGCCAGCTCACCGTTGTTGACGGCGGCGAGCAGCTCGGGCGCCACGCCGGTCTCGTCGGCTTCGGAGCGAGCCTCGGCAGAACGGGCACGCAGCGCCTTGGCCGACGTGTCGGCCAGCGGCTCGTACTCGCCCACCGTCATGGCGGCGTTGCCGTTAACGTCGATCACCAGCATGAGCACACCGTCGCGGGCGGTGTAGTCGCCCTCGGCAAGCGACCACTCAACGTGCTGCTTGGCCCAACTGAGCATGTTATGGGTAAGTGGCTCGCCCTGCACCAGGCGCTCGGACAGTGCGCGAATGTGACGGTTGAGCATGGGCACCTTTTTGTTGGACATGCGCCAACGACAGACAAGCGCGGGCTTGTCGAGCGTGAACTTCTCAACCGCCTCCTGATTGGCGCAAAAATCCTCGTACGCACGCTGATCCTCGGCATTGCCAAACAGCTCGGCATCATCAATCTGGGGCATGGTTGTACCTTTCGTGTTAGTCATTCCGTCCTCTTATACCAAAAAGACGGCCCTCCAAACGGAGCGACCGTCTTTTGCGGAGATTATTTTGTCCCGGGGCGAAACTTAGTGACGGAAATGCCTGGCACCGGTGAAGACCATAGCAATATTGTGCTCGTTGCAGGCCTGGATGCTCTCGTCGTCGCGCTTGGAGCCGCCGGGCTGGATGATGCAGGTCACGCCGTGCTCGGCAAGCACGTCGACGTTGTCGCGGAACGGGAAGAACGCGTCGCTTGCGCAGGCAAAGCCGCCCTTCTCCACGCCCTCACGCTCGCAGAAGTCCTCGGCACGCTCGCAGGCCAGCAGCGCAGAATCCACGCGGTTGGGCTGACCCGGGCCCATGCCAATGCCGGCCTTGCCCTTGGAGACCAGGATGGCGTTGGACTTAACGCCCTTGCAGACCTTCCAGGCAAACTCGAGCTCGGCCATCTCGGCGTCGGTGGGCTTGCGGTCGGTGGGGAACGTAAAGGTCGCGGGATCCTCGGTCACGTGGTCGACTTCCTGCACCAGCATGCCGCCGTCGATGGAGCGCAGCTCCACCTGGGCGCCGTGGTCCACGCCGCCGGTAGCCAGCACGCGCAAGTTGGGGCGCTTGGCCATACGCTCGAGCGCCTCGTCGGTGTAGCTCGGGGCGATGATGACCTCGACGAACTGCTTGTTCTGATCGGCAAAGTGCTCAACCAGCTCAAAGGGAACCTCGCGGTTGCAAGCGATGATGCCGCCGAAGGCGCTCTTGGGATCGCAGGCGAAAGCGCGGTCGTAGGCGGCCGTGATGTCCTCGGCCACGGCGGAGCCGCAGGGGTTCTGGTGCTTGAGGATCACGCAGGCCGGCTCGTCGAACTCGCGGACCAGGTTCCAGGCGGCGTCGGCATCCAGATAGTTGTTGTAGCTGAGCGGCTTGCCCTGGATCTGCTCGGAGCCCACAAGCGGGAACTGCGAGCTCGCGGTGTTCTCGCAGCCCTCGGCAAAGCGGTAGACCGTGGCCTTCTGCTGAGGATTCTCGCCATAGCGCAGGTCGTCGACCTTCTCCAGCGAGATCTCGAGCTTGGCAGAGGTGTCCGCCACGTCGCTTGCCTGGGCGGCAAGCCAACGGGAGATAGCCGTGTCGTAGGCGGCGGTGGTCTGGTAGACCTTCACCTGCAGGCGACGACGGGTGGAAAGCGTGGTGCAGCCACCGGTCTCGTGCATCTCGGCCAGGACGGCATCATAGTCGGCCGGGTCGGAGATGACGGTAACGCTCGTGGCATTCTTGGCAGCAGAGCGCAGCATGGAGGGACCGCCGATGTCGATGTGCTCGATGGCATCCGCGAAGGTGACCTCGGGGTTGGCGACGGTCTTCTCGAACTCGTACAGGTTGACGACGACCAGGTCAATCAGCTTAATGCCGTGCTGAGCGGCCTCCTGCATGTGCTGCTCGGAATCGCGGCGGGCCAGCAGCGCGCCGTGAACCTTGGGATGCAGCGTCTTGACGCGGCCGTCCATCATCTCGGGATAGCCCGTGAACTCCTCGATGGGGGTTACGGGAACGCCCGCGTCCTCGATGGCACGAGCCGTGCCGCCCGTAGAGATGATCTCGACGCCAAAGTCGTCAACCAGCGTCCGTGCGAAATCGACGACGCCCGTCTTATCGGTAACCGAGATCAACGCGCGTGCGATCTTCACATCAGATCCCATGCAGTCCTCCTGTCTGGTACGCCGCCGTGCTCTGTGAGTCGGTGATACGTCGATCTGCAGCGCTCGCGCAGCGGCATTGAAAATACTGATTCAATGTAGCGCATCGAGCGCGACGATGCACCCCGCAACGCACGGCTGTGCAGAAAAAGCTTGCGAGCGGAGGTTGCAGGAGCGCCACTGGGCACGGTGAGTTCATGGAACACAGGGGCACCATAATTAGATGCCAACGGCGTGGTAGAACTGTGCTCGATATGCATCCGCAATAGAAAGAGGCACCATGGTCTCGCGGGTTCTCTACCGACCGTTTGATACCGAAGACTTCGACGCCATCGCGCTGATTCTGCAGCAGCTTTGGCATAACAATTCGGATAACGATGAGTACAACCGCCTTGAGGCCGCGTGCGATCTTGCCTACTGCCTTTCGTCATCGACGTTTTCGCAGGTAGCGGTGATTGACGGCGAGGCGCGCGGCATTGCACTTGCACGCGCAGGACAGAACTCCGGCGTCACTATCAACGAGCATTGGATGGATACCGAACGCGCGCTGCTATCGCAGATGCGTGAGCTGGAGCCTGATGCCTGCGCCGAGTATCTCTCGTTTGTGCGCGCAACCATCCGAACCAACAACCGCCTGCTCGAAAGCAGCCCGTTGCCGCACGACAACGAGGTCACGCTGCTTGCCGTGGATCGCGATGTCCATGGCCTGGGCGTTGGCACGGTTCTGCTCGACGCCGCGGTCTCGCACCTGTCCTCGCTTGGAGCGACGAGGGCGCACCTGTACACCGACTCCAACTGCTCGTGGAAGTTCTACGAGATGCACGGCTTTAAGCGCACGGCCACGCACCGCGCCAACCGCGAAGAGCGCCGTCACGACATGCCGCGCGAAAGCTTCCTCTACGAACTCGACCTAACAGCCTAGGCCCAGCAGCCATACCTAGTCATTTAGGAACGTCCCCAGTGACTAGTCGTTGGGGACAGTCCTCGTAGGTAACGCATAAAAATGGGATGGGCTTTCCCCGACGGCTGTCGAGAAAAGCCCATCCCATAATTTAGGACCGCTAGAACGTTCCGCCGCCGCCTCCGCCGACGCCGCCGCCTCCGCCGCCAGAGAAGCCGCCGCCTCCGCCGCCGCCCGAGCTGTCGGAGCTCGACGCCAGCTCACGGATGCTCTCGTGATACACGTCATCGAACGAATCGAGCGGAGACTCGATACCGTAATGATGGTAGTACCACCAGTAGCAGGGATAATTGTCATAGAAGCCGTCGGCCTCGCGCACCTCGGGCGGCACGGCCTCGGCAAGCTGACGCAGCACTTCCTTGGAAACACCCAGCGCCACGCCCATCACCAGCAGCTTGTTCCACAGCACCAAATCGCCGGGGACGGCTTCCTTTAGACGAGTGAAGTCCTCGAGCCAATGCTTAAGTGCCTTGCAGCGAGCCGCCACCTCGGCGCCCTCCGGCGTAAAGCGGCGGAACGTAAGGCCCACGCCGATACCCACCAGCACAATCGGCACCGAGATAACCGCGACGATAATGTTCGCCTGTGCGCCATCGGTAAAGAAGATGGATCCCGCGGGAACACAGGCGATCAGAATACCGAGAACCAGGCAAAACACCATTGCGACAATGCCGTCCGAGGCAACGTACTCGCTATCGGCCAGCTTGCCCTTAACGGTGTTCTGATAGTCCTCGAGCTTGTCGCCCACGGGCGTAGCGTGCTGTTTGACGTAGTGCTGCAGCTCGTCAAACGTGCGCGAGCGATCGCCATTCTCGTCGGGCTTAGCACCGGCAAAGAAGACCTTGAGCACCATGCGGTCAATGCCCTTGGCCGACTTCCAGCCCGCATCGCTCACCGTCACGCGATACGTCTGCTCTTCTTTTTCATGCCCCAACAGGCCCTTCTTGGCCTTGGTCACGGTCGCCTGCTCCAGCTTGATCACACGGTCGTCGGTGAGCTTCATAAGCGTGGCGATATATGCCTGATCGGGCACCTCGTTCCAGTTCATGAGGGCCGAAAGCACGGCGGGATGGTCGGCCGAGGGCACATCGCGGAAATATTCGTCCTGGAAAAGCGGCTTGGGCTTGCGCTTGCGCAGCTTGAGCATAACGATTGTGCCGGTAAAGGCCACCGCCGCAACAACACTTAGCACGGCAAGTGCATTGGCAATCATGCGAGCGTGAGCGCGGCGGGCGTTAGCTTCGTCGGCCCATTCCTTCTCTTCGCTCAGGATCGTTGACATGCGCTCTTCGCCCGAGGCGGTAAGCTGCGGCACCCAGTCGCTAGGGAAGGCGATGCGTGCCTCGGCGAATTCGCCCTGATGCACACAGGGAATGGTATAGGTGACCATGGGTTCGTCCGCATCGAGCGATACATCGCCCGTCAGCGGGCCGTGGCCCCATGCGCGGAAGTTATCGCCCCTGACGGCCGCCGTCCCGGCAGCGGCATTTGCGAAG
>URNI01000011.1 GCA_900549135.1 uncultured Collinsella sp. | reverse complement strand
GCTCTGCAGCATCAAAATCAACGTCCCCGACCAGCTTGCCAGCGGCCTCGTCCCAATTAATGCCAACATCGATGATCGTCTGGCCCTCGCGAACGGCATCCACACCAATCGTGCGCGCGCGTCCAACGGCCGCAACCACAATATCAGCCGCACGGCACTCGGCAGCAAGGTCGCGCGTATGCGTATGGCACGTCGTCACTGTGGCATTGAGAGCCGTAAGCATGGCGGCAACGGGACGGCCAATCACCAGCGACCGACCAACGACCGCGACCTTGGCCCCATCCAGCTCAACGCCGTAATGATTCAGCAAAGCAAGCACGGCTTCGGCCGTGCAGGGGGCAAAACCCTCGCCGCGCCCCGAAAGCGTGGCGAGCAGCGAAGCCGGCGTCATGGAGTCAACATCCTTGGCGGGATCGAGCGCTGCGGCGACGGCGTTCTCGTCAAGGCCGGCGGGCAGCGGGCGGAACATCAAACAGCCATGAACAGCCAAGTCGGCATTAATGCCCTCGATAGCCGCCAGCAGCTCGTCCTGCGAGACGTCGGCAGGAAGCAAAACGCGACGAGCCTCGATGCCAACCTTTTCGCAGCGTTTAAGAGCGCCACGCTCATAGGACAGGTCGTCCTCGCGCTCGCCCACGCGCACGATAGCCAACGTCGGAACAACGCCCCGCTCGCGCAGGGCTGCGCAGCGAGCAACAAGTTCCTCAGTCAAAGCACGAGCAACGGGAGCACCCTTCAGCAGTTCAGCCATGGCTATCCTCTCTTCCTTGCAGCGTCGGAGGCGCGGCGCGCCAGCGCATCGGCGCGCGGCAACCATGTGTCGAGCAACTCATCACACGCCGTCTCGAGCTCCTCAGCACGAGCGCGATCCTTCATAGACGTGGTGTTCGCAAAGAGCGTCAAACTCGCGCCCTGCATAGCGGCACGGCAGAACACGGCGCCGCACGCCACATCGGACAGCAGTTGACGCGAACCCTTGTCGGCCATGTCCTCGAGTAGCGCCAGCGCACGCCCGCAGGCATCCATAATGCGATACGGCGGCATAGCGGCCACATGCAGCGCATCCTGAATCGCGGTCGCTCGAGCCGGATCGTCACGCGGAATACCGTACGCCGCGGACACCTGCCCGTAGGCACGAACGTCCTCGGCAACCAGACCCACAAGTTCCTGCGCCAACTTATCCGCCTGGGCAAACGCGCGCGTCAGGTCATCCGCACGATCAGCAAGCGCGGGATTGGTCGCACCGTAGCGGGCAACCATTCCGCACAGCGAGGCGCCCAGCGCGCCCACAAAGGCGCTCGCGCTGCCACCGCCGGGAACCGGCTCGCGCGCGGCAAGCGCCTCGGCAAACCCGCGGCAGGTTTTATCCATCATCTCTTGGCTCATACGCACGCACCTTCAAGTCATATACATCGGTCGGGTGGCAACCGCCGACCGACCGCATCGATCACATAATGGTGCTAAGTCTAGCCCATAAGTACATGAGCGTCAGCGCACCTGGCCATCGCGGATTTCTATGACGAACGATAGGCGTCGGCACCGCAAACATGGGACACATGGCCCACCTTTCGAGACTTCCGGACGTCAAAAACTGAGGCATATCTATAAACAAGGAACCTGTTGGGGCAACGCCCACGCACGCGCGCCCCATTAAATCAACGGGCACCTCACCCCGGGGAGGGCCGACAGCATCGGCCCTCCCCTCTTTTGCGACCGCACATATTGCCACTTGTCGGCGCAATTCCAGCCCCCAGAATGGGACACATGGCCCACCCTAGCGAGCCGTCCACGCGTACAGTAAAGGCAGGTAATCCGTGGGCGGTTACAGATCGAGGAGGACACGACCATGAAAAAGAAGGCCTTTGCGATTCTCACCCTCTGCATAAGCCTCTTTGCCGCAGTTGCCCTGGTGGGCTGCGGTGGCAGCGGCGGCGCTACCGGCAGCAGTGGTGGCGGTGGAGCGGAAAAGCCAGCCGTGGATATGAGGACCGACTTCATTTGGTTTAAGGTCGAGGTCCCCGAGGGCGTCGAGATCACCGACGTCGCAGGCGACACCGCCGACAGGGCCCAGTTTAAGTTCACCGAGAGCGAGCACGCCAGCGATCGCTTCATCCCCGTCTTCGATCCTGACAAGAACGCCGACGAGCTGTTCGACTACGAGGCAAAGTGGAAGGCCAACTCTGGATGGACCGAGAGCGATCCCGTTAAGTACAACGGCAAGACCTGGCGCAGTGCCTACTTCACGCACTCGGGCGGCGTAACGACCGAATACTTCACCGACGTTGACGGCGGCAGTGTGTATGTGCGCATCGACAACGTCGAGGAGCACAAGGACGCCGTCGAGACCATGATGAAGTCCCTGGAATTTGCCGATGACATCACCGAGGCCAAGACCGAGGCCATGGACGTCAAGCTCGACGATATCGAGATCAAGCGTTAAGCGACTGGCGAGCGCAGCGGGAAACACGGGCGCAGTGCAAACAAGCGACGGTACCCCAGCGCTTCGTACCCAGGGAGGGCCGGTAAACCGACCCTCCCTTTCTTATGCCTGTAGCCAACGAACGCGAGGATGCCGGACGCCGGAACCGCTCCAAATGTAGCAACAGTACGAAAACGACAAACGCCCCAACACGTCCGCCCGCCGATTTATTGTGCCGCGCAGGCAATTAAACCAGCATCTTTAAACATCTGAGCAGTATAGTGACCAAAACTATCGCATAACCGCACTCTGCGAATGGAGAAGTTATGACCGAACATCACGCCATCAGCCGCCGAGCATTTACGTTGGGCCTTGGACTCGCGGCGTTGTCGCCACTTGCAAGCCTGCCCGAAACCGCCATGCTGGGCATTAGCCCGCGGGCAGCCTTTGCGGACGGCACGGCCGGGCCAGCAGTCAGCCTCGACAATTTCGTCATTCGCCTTCGCCCCGCGGGCTATTTTCGTACCGCAAGCGTTAACGAAGACGGCAACGTCATCGGCAACGTCTGCCATCTGTTTAATGACGGCACGTCCAGCAAGCTCATCCTTGAGAACGTAACGACCAAGAATGACGATACAAACTGGTATGCTATCCGCACCTTGCTCAATTTCGAAGAGCATAAAAAGACGGGCTACAGCATTTGGTCGGTCGATGGCGACTCGGACAAAGACGGAAAGGTCATCCACGTATGGAGTGGCGAGCATGACGGCAAGCCCAGCCGCTCTTTTGCGTTCGAGCGTCAATCAAACGGAACCTATATCATCCGAGACCGCACGGTCGAGAAAGAAACCGAGAAAAAAGACATTAAGTACCTGGCAATAGAATCGAACGGCGAAGACCAGGACAACAATAAGATCTGCCATAAGAGTAAGAGCATTCCGTGGGAGCTCGAACTTATCGGTTACGACATGAAAAAGAACGATGCCACGGTTAGCAGCCTCGACTGGATCACGTACAGCAGCTACGTCGATGGGCCATGTTGGATGAAATACGTCGACGACAACAAGTTCCTCGACGAGCTGAGCATCCCGGGTACGCACGATTCGGGCACCTGCAGCGTGGACAACGACACCGAGCCCCAATCCTCGCAAGTAAAATGCCAGCAGGATTACATTCCCACGCAGTTGCTCGAAGGCATTCGCTATTTTGATATCCGGCTCGGAAAGGGCGACAACCCCGGTATCGACCACGGGGATTACTACCTGCTCAAAAAAGACGCGTACTTTATGCATCTTTCCGATGTCATAGGCTACTTCAAAACGTTTTTGAACGAAAACCCGACAGAAGCGCTCATCATGCTTGTATCACGAGGCAACGACGAGGCTACCGACGAAAGTGTTACGACGGCTTTCGCCAAGGTTTTGGACGACAACCCCAAACTGTTCTATACGTCGAGCCGAATCCCCACGCTACACGAGGTGCGCGGAAAGATCGTTCTGCTGCGTCGATTTAGGCTCGCCGGCAACAGTGTAAGCGGCCACACGTGGGGCCTCGACCTTACCGAATGGGATGACAAGATCAAGGCTCACTCCGACAGCGCCACTATGTGTCTCGTCCAAGACGCGCGGGGCTTTGAAGCCGCGGGGGAAACAGGCGACAAAGAGCCCTATTGCACCAAGGTATACGCCCAGGACAAGTACAAACTCACGGGAACCGACAAGCTCAGCTGGGTCGATAATGCGCTGAAGGAAACGACCGGGCGCACGCGCAACGAGGTAGATGTCGAGGACGATAACGGGGCCAAGGAGAAAGTCCTGGAGCGTTGCTGGTCTATCAACTACACCAGCTGCACGGGCTTGTCGCACGGAGGCAATCCTTTTACCTCGGCACGAGTAGTCAACGAGCATCTGTATAAGAGCCCGTACATCAATCCCAGCGGCATCGAGGATACAAAGTCAGATTACCTCAAGCACATTGGCATCATCGCATCCGACTTTGTTGATGCGGCGCTGGCCCGGAGCATCTATCAGCGCAATTACGATACGGAGCACAAGCAGACGGCTTCGTACTATCTCCCGTACTATCTCCCGACCCGCATGCGCATGACGTACGGCGACTCGCTGAGCGATGCCTCATTCCAGGATGGCAAGACCGTTGGCGAGGGTCATTTCCGCCTTGCCGACAGCAGCAACGCGCTCAACGCGACAGCTTCGGGCCATGCGTTTGCCATTGAATACGTGGATGTCGACGCCCTGGGCAACGAGACCGTTACGGGGCTGCAGGGCTCTGTGCCCATCGATATCGATCCACGCGCGCTGACGCCCCATTTTGAGGGACTCGAAGGCCTTAAGGCCGGCGAAGACGTGCGCGCCAAGATTGCGGCATCACTCGAGGGCAAGCTCGAAACCGATGCCTGCACGGCCCAGCTCGAGTTTGTGCACGACGCGAACGGCGCTCCGGGCACAGCAATGGCCGAGGGCGAAACATTTGCCGCAGGAACGTACTGGGTGCGCGTGAACGGTCTCTTGGGCAACGCGGCGCAGAACTACACGCTCGCCAGCGACGGAGCCGCAAGCTTTACCGTAGCGGCCTCGGACAGTGCTGCCGGCACCGGCAGCGGCACGGGTTCCAACGCAGGCAGCGCTGATAAGAACGGTAAGGGCAACAAGGGCAAGGGCTCGGGCGGAAAGCTCGCCGACACGGGCGACAGCTCTGGCGTTGCCGCCGGGCTCGCTGCCGCCGCCGTGGCGACAACGGTCGCCGGCGCGGCGATGCTTGCCAGTGACGGTGAAAACAACGAGGACGTTGTCGAATAGGCAAGCCGGCCTTTTAGACACATCGACTCAATCGGGGGCGCAGAACACCGTTCTGTGCCCCCGATTTTTACCTTGGCCCGAACGCCGCTATCGGCTACATCACCATGTTCAGCGCATTCACGAACTCCTGAGCTTGGGAGCGGCTGCTCAGACTAAAGACACAGGCAGTCAACAGCCTGTTACGTAGGAAAACGTCGCGGCCCTTGATCCTGCTGACCCCCGTGATGTCCTTAAGGTAGACAATCTCGGTGTGCTTGCCGCCAAAAGTGCCCTTCTTGAGTACCTCAATGCGGTTAGGGTAGATCTTGATGTCTTTAAACCTACCCGAACCCTTGTCCTGAAACAGCAAGGTGTTGTTGTCCATGCGTGCCACTCCCATGGGGTTCGCTAAAACTGCCTCTATTGCCACATTTTAGTCACCGCAAGGCTCCCATGCGAAGGTGCCAGACAGCACAGCAATTCGTGTCCGCGCGAAGCTTTAAACTAAATGCGATAAAGATGCATTCCACAAGAGGAAAGTGGGGCGACAGTGATGGACGAACTGGTAAACCGTGGAGAATCGGTAATCGTGCCAGAAGTTTTTTACAAGCAGGTTTCCTCGATTCTCAACGCCGCTCGCGACAAGGCCTATACCGCCGTTAACTTTGCGATGGTTGAGGCGTATTGGGAGATCGGCAAGAGCATTGTTGATGAGCAGGCCGGAGAGGAGCGCGCAGCATATGGAGAGGCATTGATTGCAGGCCTCTCCAGAAGGCTTACCGCGGATTTCGGAAGAGGCTTTGGCATCGCAAACCTTCGCAATATGCGTCAGTTCTTTCTTGCGTTTCCAATTCGCGACGCACTGCGTAGCGAATTGAGCTGGACTCATTACCGCAGGTTGATGCGCATTCCCGACCCTGATGCTCGCGCCTGGTACATGAACGAATGTGCCGATTCTCGCTGGAGCACGCGTCAGCTCGAACGCCAGATCAACACCATGTTCCGCGAGCGCCTACTTGCCAGCAAAGACAAAGAGGCCGTCACCCAGGAAATCCAAAAGAGCGCCCCGGCTCGTCGCCCCGAGGATATCATCCGCGATCCATATGTACTGGAGTTTTTAGGTTTCTCGGACGATACTGCGTTTCGCGAGAGCGATCTAGAGCAGGCGCTCATCACACATCTTCAGAAGTTCCTGCTGGAGCTTGGCCGTGGCTTCGCTTTCGAAGCGCGCCAAAAGCGTATCACCTTTGATGGGCGCCATTTCTATATTGACCTTGTGTTTTACAACTATCTGATGCGCTGCTTCGTGCTTATCGACCTTAAGACGGACGATCTTACGCACCAGGACTTGGGCCAGATGCAAATGTATGTGAACTACTACACGCGCGAGCTCATGAACGAAGGCGACAATCCGCCCATAGGCATCGTGCTCTGCGCGGACAAAAGCGATTCGATTGTCGAGTACACGCTGCCCAAAGACAACGACCAAGTGTTTGCCGCCAAATACCTGCCGTATCTTCCAAGTAAGGAAGAGCTGGCGCGCGAGCTGAGTGCCGAGTACCGCGCCATCAACGAAGCGACTAATAGCGAAGCACAAGGATAGCAATACGTTGCGACCGACACCACCGATGGCGCTCCACATCACCCGGGATAAGAGGAGCTTTCCATGACAGACAGACCGAAAACAACACTGCGCGACTGCATCTATGGGCTTGCCGTCGGCGACGCGTTGGGCGTTCCCTACGAGTTCAGGCCCCGCGGCACGTTCGAATGCACCGACATGATTGGCCACGGCACGCATGGGCAGCCCGCCGGCACCTGGAGCGATGACACGTCCATGACGCTTGCTACCTGCGACTCGATTAGGGAGCTTGGGCACATCGACACCGCGGACATGCGCGACAAGTTCGCAAGCTGGATTGCCCGTGGTGAGTATACGATCGACGGCGTTTTCGATTACGGCGACACGACCGTTCGCGCCCTGCGCGCCGGTAAAGGAGGCTCCGGCGAGCGCGACAACGGTAACGGTTCGCTCATGCGCATCGCACCCCTGGCGTTCACCGATGCGACAGACGAAGAGGTCAGCAAGGTCTCCGCGATCACGCACGCCCACAGAACATCGACCGACGCATGCGTCATATTTGTCGAACTGATGAGAGACGTGTTGAACGGCGCGCTCCCCTCATGGGTGCTCCATCTGAAAGACGTGCCCGAGCGTGGAATCAGGTCTGGCGGCTTCGTGCGCGACACGCTTAAGGCAGCCGCCTGGTGCTTTGTCAACACTAACAGCTACGAAGATTGCGTGCTTGCCGCCGTCAACCTGGGCGACGACACCGACACCACAGCGGCTGTCGCAGGCGCCCTCGCCGGCACGGCATACGGTATCGAGGCCGTCCCACGAGAGTGGATTGACATCCTGCGCGGTAAAGAGCTGATAGAGCAGTGTTTGTTTTAAGGCGCACTTACGATAGAAACTGACCAGGAGGCGCCATGGAAAGAGAGATCGCAAATATAGACGAGTTCCAAGTGGACGAAAACGGGATTCCGCTATTTCCAGCAGGACTGAAGGAAGAAGCCAGCCTCTATGTCCTCCCCGACGGGCGTTACCTCCCCTGCGGGGTCTACCAGACCGAAGATGGCGGCTCGCTCATTTATGGGCCATCCGAACTAAGCTTCTTCGGGCAGACGCTTGCTCAATTCAAACTATGAACTTGTTTCTTGAAATCCTGCGCCTCTCGATATATGCGACCGGCATTGCCCGGAACCTCTACGCGATCTGGTGGGAATATAAGCAGCAACGGATAGCGAAGGGAGTCGTAGAAAAGGGTCGGTTGCAGCCGACCCTTTAAGACGATAGAACCTGCGTTGCCCGCGCTTCCGAAGTGTGACTAGCTGAGGAGCGGGTTCCGCGGCACATCCCGATTTTACCCAGCGAGACGGCTCTTTTGCAGCCACTCCACCGTTTATTTACATCTACCGCCACAAGCGGATTCCGTGCGAACGAGAGCAAAGAAACAACGCCGGCGCGACCAACAGAACCGACAATCCATACGACCAAAGAAATAGAAAAGCTCCCGCGGCCTCGGTTCCTCACCCAGGTCTAGGCGCTTTTCTTGGCACCATCGCACCACATCCGCCATCGCCTCCGGCCCGACACTCATTAAAATGCAAGCGGGAAACGATCTCGAGATCATCAACAACGGCTTCAAGCAAGCGCTTGGGCAACTGTCACAACACGAGCGCCCATAAATAGAAGTCGATTTAAATAAGCAAGAGAGCCTTGCCACCAATTGTCATTCTGGCGCGATCAACCGATAAGTCAAATGGCAACTAACGGGTGTCAGATATACCAATATATGCAAGATTAACTGCTAGAATGCAATGGTGGACAGGCTCACCAGCGTCGAAGAAGCATAAGGTAAGGAGTGCGCATGATTGCTGTCGACTACAGCTCCTCAACGTCATTTAATGAGGATGCTTTCGAACAAGGCATCATTGACCACTTGCTAACGAGTCTGGGGTACGAGCACCTCTATGGACCTGATGTCGCTCGTTCCTCCGACGCGTTTGACGACGCCTTCCTACCTGACGTCATTGGGCCCGCTCTTGAGAGCATTAACCCCACGCTCAATCGACGCGCGATTGAGGCCTCAATAACTAAACTAAAGGAAATCGAGGGCAGCGACCTCATCGCCAAGAACAGCATCTTTATGGACATGCTCCAGAACGGTGTGGAGACAAGCTGGTTTGACGGCAAAGAAGAGCATACGGACATCGTGCGCTTGGTCGATTACGACAATCCCGAAAAGAACTGCTTCCACGTTGTTAACCAGTGGACCTACATCGAGTGTGGCACCAACAAACGTCCAGATGTCATCGTATTCGTCAACGGGCTTCCGCTCGTTCTCTTTGAATTGAAGTCACCCGCTCGAGCCGACGCTGACAGCGAAGATGCCTACCAACAGATTCAAAACTACAAACGACAGATCCCATCGCTTTTCGTGTACAACGCCTTCTGCGTCACCAGTGACATGCTTCACACCAAGGTTGGCACGATCACCGCCAACGAGTCACGCTTCGTTGAGTGGAAGAGCGTCGATGGGAGCTACGAGGCCACCCAGTACGCCGATTGGAAAACCCCTCTGGACGGCATGTTCCCCAAGGAGCGGCTCATCGACATCCTGAAGAACTTCATCCTGTTCTCCGAGGACGCGAAAATCCTCGCGGGATACCATCAGTACTTCGCGGTAAACAAGGCACTCGAGAGCGTGCATGAGGCCATCGGCGGCGACGGCAAGGGCGGCGTCTTCTGGCACACGCAGGGCTCGGGCAAGTCGCTTTCGATGGTTTTCCTTGCCCATCTGCTCGAAGAGAAACTCGACAGCCCGACCATCGTGGTGATTACCGACCGCAACGACCTCGACTCGCAACTGTTCGCGCAGTTCTCCAAATGCTCAGACTTCCTGCGCCAGACGCCCGTTCAGGCACAGAGCCGCGCCGATCTTGCGCAGCAGATCTCGAGCCGCCGTGCCAACGGCATCATTTTCACCACCATGCAGAAGTTCGAGGAGGAGGCCATCGCCCTTTCCGAGCGCAAGAACGTCGTGGTGATGGTAGATGAGGCGCACCGCGGACAGTACGGGTTCGAGGAAAAATACGACCGTGACGGTAAAAAGCACACGGGCACCGCGCTGCTCATCCGCCGCGCCCTTCCGAATGCCACCTTCATCGGCTTTACCGGTACCCCTATTTCTGCCGAAGATCGATCGACTCGCGAGGTTTTCGGCGATTATATTGACGTCTACGACATGACTCAGGCAGTAGAGGACGACGCAACTCGACCCGTGTTCTACGAGAGCCGTGTCGTCGCACTCAAACTGGATCAGGGCATCCTTGCAAAAGTTGATGATGAGTACGAAAAGCTCACCGAGCAGGCTAACGCCGAAACCATTGACGCAAGCAAGCGCAACTTTGCAAATCTGGACGCCGTTCTAGGTGCACCCGAAGTCATCGACGCCCTATGTCAGGACATCGTAGAGCACTATGAGACAAACCGTGCGCACGAACTCACCGGCAAGGCAATGATCGTTGCGTATTCGCGCCCCGCTGCCATGGCTATATATCAACGTATATGCGAGCTGCGACCCTCTTGGAAGGACGAGGGCAAGCTCGGCGTTGTCATGACCATGGGCAATCAGGACCCCGAGTGGTGGTTCGACGTCGTAGGCAATAAGGCCCATGTTAAGGAGATGGCAAAGCGGTTTAAGGATGACGCCGACCCGCTCAAAATCGTAATCGTCGTAGACATGTGGCTCACCGGTTTTGACGTGCCGAGCCTTGCCACTATGTATGTGTATAAACCCATGCGCGGATATAACCTGATGCAGGCAATCGCACGCGTAAACCGAGTATACAAAGACAAGGTTGGCGGATTGGTTGTTGACTACGTAGGCATAGCCAACGCCCTTAAACGCGCCATGAAGGACTACACCAAGCGCGACCAAAAGAAATACGGCGACATGGATATCGGAAAAACCGCCTATCCTAAGTTCTTAGAAAAGCTGGCGGTCTGTCGCGACAAAATGTTCGGATACGGTTATTCGGAATTCATGAGCACCGAGTCCGCCGCACGTCGAAGCGAACTCATAACGGGTGGAGTAAATCATATCCTTGCACACGGCGACGAAGATACCGTCCGCGACTTTGTTGAGCAGGCAGGAGTCATGCTCAAAGCCTATGGACTCGCCAAAAGTCGCGCAACAGACATGCAGCGCATCGAGGCTGGCTATTTCCTGGTTGTTCGAGAGCTCATCCTTCAGCTCACCGAGCAGGGCGGCACCCGCAGCAAAAACGGGGACAAACTTACCCTTAAGCAGGTAAATGAGCGCATCAATGCACTGCTCGAACAGAACATCGTCCATACCGACGGCGTAATAGACCTGTTTAAGGTGGAAGACGAAACGGTTTCGATTTTTGATCCCAAGTTTCTGTCGAGCCTCTCGCGTATGAAAGAGAGGAACTTGGCTTACGAGTTGTTGAAAAAACTCATCGACGACCAAATCAAGGGCTACCGCAAAAAGAGCGTAACGCAGGCAAAGAAGTACTCAGAACTCATGCAAAGCATGGTAAATGGCTATCTCAACGGGCAGCTCACAAACGCTGAAGTGTTTGAAGAAATGCTCAAGATGGCTAAGGAGATGCTTTCCGAAAACCAAAAGGCAAAGGAGCTTGGACTTAGCGAAGAGGAGTTTGCGTTTTACGAGGCGCTAACACAACCGCAGGCAGTCGCCGACTACTATCGCGAAAGAAATGACGAGCTGGTCGCCATCACGCAAGAGCTCGCTGCGAAGATGCGCGAAATGCGCACGGTCGATTGGCAGAAGAAGCAAAGTGCACGCGCTGCTATGCGTGTTGCAATTAAGCGTCTGCTCAAACATCATAAGTATCCGCCAGAGGGCATGGAGTCGGCACTGGCCACCGTGATGGATCAGTGCGAACTCTGGGCCGACAATGCAGCATAGGGAGTTAAAACAGCATGGCTAAAAGCAAGGCTAAGGACACCAAGAAGAACACGGCCGATGTTGGCTTTGAGGACCAACTGTGGAACGCCGCGGACGTGCTGCGCGGCAACTTGGACGCTGCCGAGTACAAAAACGTCGTATTAGGCCTCATTTTCCTGAAGTACCTCTCGGACCGCTTCGACGAGCGCTATCTAGAGCTCGTCGCAGAGGGTTACGGCGACGAGGAAGATCGTGACTGCTACATGGAGCAGAATGTCTTCTTCGTTCCCGAAGAAGCACGTTGGGCGAACATCTCACAGGCGGCGCATACGCCCGAAATTGGCCAGATCATCGACAATGCCATGCGCGCCATCGAGCACGAGAACGACAAGCTCAAAGACGTGCTGCCCAAGAACTTCGCTCGTCCCGAACTAGACAAGCGGCGCTTAGGCGACGTCGTTGACTTATTCACAAACGTACAAATGACCGATAACGAGAGCGAGAAAGACCTGTTAGGGCGCGCATACGAATATTGCCTGCAGAAATTCGCATCAATGGAGGGCAAAAACGCCGGCGAGTTCTATACACCGTCGTGCATCGTGCGCACGCTGGTGGAAATCCTCCAGCCTTTCCACGGTCGCGTGTACGACCCCTGCTGTGGTAGCGGAGGCATGTTCGTGCAGTCCGCCGCCTTCGTCGAGCACCATGGCGGCAACGTGGTACAGGACATCACCATCTTTGGCCAGGAAAGCAACCCCACCACGTGGAAGCTCGCAAAGATGAACCTCGGTATTCGCGGCATCGAGGCTGACTTGGGCAACTATGCCGACACCTTCAGTGCCGACCAGCACAAGAATGAAAAGTTCGATTTTGTACTGGCAAACCCGCCCTTCAATCTTAAGAACTGGGGCGGCGAAGCGCTGCAGGAAGACGTACGTTGGAAGTACGGCATGCCGCCCACGGGTAACGCTAACTTCGCTTGGATGCAGCATATGATTTGGCATCTTAACGGCACAGGTAAGATTGGCCTTGTATTGGCAAACGGGTCGCTCTCGAGCCAGACGAGCGGCGAGGGCAATATTCGACGCGCTATCGTAGAGGACGATTTGGTAGAGGGCATTGTAGCCATGCCGGGACAGCTGTTCTACAGCACCCAAATTCCCGTGTGCCTGTGGATTCTGAATAAGAAGAAAGCCCAGACCGGCAAGACGCTGTTCATCGATGCGCGCGAAATGGGCACCATGGTTTCCCGCAAACTACGCGAGTTTACCGAAGAGGACATCAACAAAGTTGCATCCGCATTCGACTCCTTCCGCAAAGGCGAGTTCGAGCCCGAGAAGGGGTTCAGCGCCATAGCGGATTTAGATGAAATCGCCAAGCAAGATTTCATTCTGACACCCGGCCGCTACGTAGGCATTGCTGAAACCGAAGACGACGGCGAACCATTTGAAGAGAAGATGGCACGCCTGACTAGCGAGATTTCGAAGTGCTTTGAAGAGTCCAATCGCTTGCAGGAGCAGATTAAAAAGAACCTGGAGGCAATTGGTTATGGGATATAAGCCGTCATCAACCGTATTTCTAGGGGACATCATTCTTCTCGAAGATTCAAAAAGAGAGCCGTTATCATCAATGCAAAGGGCAAGCCGAAAAGGTCAATATCCATATTACGGAGCCCAGGGTATAGTCGACTATTTAAGCGACTATACCTTCGAAGGCAAGCGTTTATTGGTTGCCGAAGACGGAGAGAACCTAAGGAGCCGCAAACTCCCAATCGCCAATTCCGTCGATGGCAAATTCCGTGTAAACAATCACGCACACGTGCTGTGCGAAACGAGTAAGTGCAACATTGATTATTTGCGCTTCTATTTAAACTCAACTGACATCTCCGCCTATATTACCGGCTCAACACAGCCAAAATTGAGCCAAGCAAGCCTACTTGGCATGAGATTAGACTTGCCCCCAAAAGAAAAGCAAGACGCCATCGCTTCCTTTCTCGCCGCGATAGAACGAAAAATCAATCTCAACACTCGCCTAAATGGCTATTTAGCTGCGTGAAATCGACCTTCGAGACATCGATTTCGCCCGTCATGAGTTTGGGAAGAAGGGTGTCGCGAAGCTCCTCGAGTTGCGTCGAATTGCGTTCATTGACTTTTATCTGCTCATATAGCGGGTTTGCAAACGCACAGAAATCTTCGACAGCTTCCAAACCAGGGTTGGGAATCGGATATGTTAGCGTTGCTTTAGGCTCCGTCCTTTGGCGACTACCCGTTGAACCGGTAACATGCGCAAGAAGGAAGTCTCTAAAAGCTGGTGCGCCAATTGCGGCATAGTAGAAAGCTTTATGGACAGGGTTCTTTGGCTTGTAAACAATGAATTCCGTTGAGCACACAGCCTGCTTGCTTGAGCAGGCGGGCATCCAAATTCTCCTGATACTAGGGTTAAGCTTGGAAATTAAGATGCAACTGGCATCAATAACATATTTGTTGCTCTTGATGCCGTCGGCCAACTCAAAAACAGGCCGACGGTTTGCATCATAAGCGGGAATGCTGTAATGCTCCCAAATTTCTCCGTGACAGTTTTGCGGTTTCAAAGTTTTTGTTGAAATCGAGAGAACCTTACCGAGATCAATAGACGATTCAATCTCGCCAAATCGTCTAGAGAACTCAAGCGCGGCTAGCTCTTCTAAATAGCCATTTAGCTTAGTATTGACGTCAATTTTATGGTCCAGCAAACCCAAGACAGTAGCAATGGAGGTCTGTGTTTCGTAATCCGGAACACAGACCGGGCATAGATGAACGTGATTGCGATTTATGCCCGGCACAGCGCTTGCAGTTAAGTAGTCTCGCCACGGAAGAGTTTTGAGTAGGTAATAAACAAACTTAGGATTATTGCCCTTAAATTCCGTGGAGTACAAAGACGTATTTAACGGCCAACAAGCCGCATCGGAGTAAAAAACTTGCCCAATAGTTCCATAACGCCCGGTTATGACGCATGGCCCCTTAACGGCGGCTTCCGAATGCGTACCCGTTTGTCCCGAAGATGAGAAAACAGGGTAGGGGCCATCAACTCTGTTGCTGGAGGGGAGGTCAAACCCCCTTTTTAGATTAACAATCTCTCCCAAGGTCTTTTGCGTCCAGCTCATTCCAAATACTTCCTATGCGAAGCCTTTACGTTGTTCTGATTAACCATGGCGTAATGCATGGTGGTGTCTATTTTCGCATGGCCTAACAGCTTTTGCACCTGCTCTATGGGCATTCCCTTATCGATGGCATGGGTAGCAAGTGTACGGCGAAACTTATGCGGATGAACGCGATTGATGCTGGCGCTTCTGCCTAGGTCACGTAAACGGAGCTCTATGCTCCCAACCGTAATGCGTCGAGCTGAGGAATCGAGTGCGACAAAAAGTGCAGGACTCTTGTCGACGCGGCTCGCAAGATATTCCGTGAGATGCAACTTGGCACGCGCGTCGAAGTAAACAGGACGCTGTTTATTTCCCTTTCCCATTACAAGGCATTCACGCTCGTGCAGATTGACATCTTTCCTGTCAAGCCGCACAAGCTCACCGATACGCATTCCTGTCGAAGCAAGCAAGTCAACGATGGCAAGATCTCGCCTGGATTCGCAAGTATCTCGCAAGACCTCCAGCTCCTCGTCGCTTAGTACCTCTTTGGTTACTTGAGCTGTTTTGACGCGACGAATGCGCCTTACAGGACTTTTTACAATGTAATCCTCATCTTCAAGCCACGAAAAGAAGCTCGACATGATGCGACGTATATTATCGATTGTGACCTTACTAGAACCGCGATTCAACTCGTAATCATTGAGATAACGGCGCAGGTCGTCACTCTCAACCTGGGTATAGGGCTTAGCAAGTGTTGTGTTCATATGCTGTAAAGTTGCCTCATAGTATGCAATGGTTTTAGGAGAGCATCCCTCGACCTCTTTAGCGGTGAGAAAGAGCGCGAGCAGATCTTGTCCCGGTTCCGCTTGTTTCGGTCCAAGTGCCCGTCTAAGCGTAATGGCCAGATGCTTGAGCTGGTGTGGGTCGAGAAGGCCCTGCATTTCCGAAAGCACGGTATTGATGACAGTTTCCACGCTGCTCCTTTCGTCGAGTACGATAGCCACAGTGTGGACGGCGCGTTGTGCATAGTGAAGTAAATGGCTATTTAGCTGATGCTGTTGACGGTCTGTTCGAGAAGGCTCTTGGACAAGCCGAAGAAAAAACGCTTACCGATGTTGTTGAGATACTAAGCGGCGGAACGCCCAGGACGAAAATTAGCGAATACTGGGAAGACGGCGAAATTCCCTTCTTCGGACCAGGCGATGCAAATGGTTCTACATATTGCCTGACGACAGCCAAACGCATAACGCAATTGGGCCTCGAAAACTGCAATAGTGAGCTTTACCCCGTTGATACTGTTTTCTTAACAGCAAGGGGGACCGTCGGGAAGGTCGCAATGGCGGGCAAGCCAATGGCCATGAATCAATCTTGCTTTGCGTTTAGAGGTCTAGGCATTTCGCAGCCTGCGGCATATCAAATAATCAAGAGGGCCGTAAGGTCGCTCAAAGCTAAAGCCAACGGCGCTACATTCGCTGCAATCAATACACGCGACTTGAAGATTGAGGAGATTCTAGTTCCGTCAGACGAAGAGCTCACAGCCTTTGAAGAAGAGGCCGCATCGTTGCACTCCATGATGCGCGTAAATGAAGAGGAGTCATTGAAGTTAAGCTCGCTTCGCGACGCCCTTCTCCCCAAGCTTATGACGGGCGAGATCGATGTCTCAGAGCTCGATCTCAAGCAGCTAAATAGCCATTTAGCTGAGACCCTACGGCAATTCGGATGCCATATCCCCGCAATACAAAAACGGGGCGGCCCGCACTTCTGCGAGGCGCCCCGTGTCCCTGGCTATCGCGTCATAAGACCAACCAGCACCGCTCCCCTACTTCCCAAAAATCGCTGCGAACAGTCCTTTGCGTTTGGGCTTTTCCTCTCGGTAGGAACTCTCGGCAGCTGCTGCCACCTGACGCGGTTGCTCGCCGCCTCCACGGCGCACGATCTGGTATAGGAACGGCGATTTAACGTATTTGACCTCGATGGGCGTGGCATGCACGGTACTTTCGCTCGACAGCATCACGTTGGGATTGAGCGGCGCCACCACATGCGTCTCGCGCTTGTCACTAAACACTACCGCGGCTGCACGGCCCGTCTGGCCGTTCACGGCAATGCGCACCTGCTCGTCATCGCGGCCGTCCGTCACCGGACGATCGACAAAGTAGACCGGCACCATAACCAGACCATCCTTGTGCTTGCGGGCCTTACGCGCCCAGGTGCGGATGCTCTTTTTATTGAGCCCCAGCACCGCCTCAGCATCGTTGCCCGCAATGTCGAGTGCCAGCTTATCAATGACCACCTGGTCCTTGGTGGACGCATCGACGGAGACAACGCGGAAGTCGCCCTCCTGCATGGCCGGGTCAAACGGCCCAACCTTGGCAAAGTCCCACGGCTCCAGAATGCCCATAAGGCGAACGTCCAGGTAGTTTGCCCGCGGATACGCCCAGTCGAGCACCTCGTAGTACACCAAGGTCTCCTTGCTCAGGCCCTTGCCCGGGAAGCTTGCCATCATGCGCAGGTCCGCGAGCGCCATGGGGAAGTAGAAGAGCATCATGTCATTTTGAATCGCGTCTTCCACGTCGTGCCCGGCAAAGGCGTTGGGATACTGGCGCACCAGCTGCAGCGCGTTGGCACGTGCCTGCTGCGGCGAGATTTCGCAGGGAATACCCTGCTCGGGCACATACTCGGCACCAACGCCCAAGGTCAAACGTTTACTAAACGTACCGGGCTTGAGCAGGTCGGCAACGCCGATCTTATTGCCGCAGGACGGGCACTCAAACACGCGCTGAGTGGACTCGCCTTCAAAGGATGCGCCGCAGAAGGGGCAGGGAATGCTCACGTGCGTGGCTTCTTGGAACTCCTGCGCCGTGCCGCGGTCCTCCCACAGCAGATGCTCCAGAACCGACTGGTTGCGCCAGTACGCATTAAAGAAATACCAGTCGGGGTCCACCGGGCACTCGAGCTGCGACACATGGGTGAGCTTAAGCAGTCCATCGACAACCGTCAGCGGCGCATGGCGAATGCCCAGGGCGCTCTTGGGCTCCCCCGCATCGGCCTGCCACGGAACGACCGTGCCGCAATAGGCGCACTCAAAGCTGCGTTTAGCCTGGTGTGAGTACATAGGGCCGCCGCAGTTTTGGCATTTAATGGCAAACATCTCGTCCATGGATACGTCCTCCTTTGCGCAGGGGCTGTCGACATTAAGTATGTCGGGCAGGCAGGCACATGCCCATACCCATGTGGCCCAAAATGGAGCACCCGGTCGGACAAGAAGCCCTGCCCGTTAGCTCCAGCAGCCCATTTGCTGCATTTTCTGAGCATCAGTGCACGGTGCGCCCATGCGAACCGCACCATCCCCTTAAACGAGGATGCGAAGAGATACGCCATGCTATTTGTAAATCGGCTGGTACATACGCTTGTTCCCGGCAGCGAGGGCGAGCCGGTCGAAACAACTTATCGCACCAACCAATAAAGTCCCGAGCCGTCTTGGCGGCCGGACCTTATTCGCTACTTGCGGGCATCTCCAACGTAGCGCTTAAACTTGCGAATCTGGTTCATATTTGTGATCCATCCCCAGAGCCTGTGCTCAAGCGTGTCCGCTTTACACAGAACGGGCGACTCATCCGCCTTGTCCGAAAGCGCATAGTCCTTATCGGCACAAGAAGCGGCATAGCGCTTGATGACGGCATCGGGAACCATCTTGAACGTAAATGCGCGCGACGCATGGGAGGGCTCGCTCTGGGTACCATACGTTGCCGTCGGCTCCGTGCCAAGGCATGCGGGGGCAATCCAGTGATCGACCATAACGCGCGGCAAATCGATACCCGCGAGCGAAAGGTACCACGAGTTGCGCCCCAGGCGGGCATTGACCTCAAGGAAACGATACGAGCCGTCACGAGAGTCGTACATAACGTCAAAGTTGGCAAATCCCGTATAGTTGACCTTCTCGAGGAAGCGCTTCGCATCGTTTAGAAGATTAACCTTCCATGCGGGCATCTCCGTATCGCCCACGATCACGACCGGGTTGCCGATGGCAGAGGGCGCGTGGTCCTGCAGCAGCACGTGACCCAAGACAGAGAACTCAACCTTGCCCTGCCAGGCAAAACAGGTAATGGAATAGAGTGACTCATCGAATCCGGGAATCATATCCTGAACCAGCAGGTCTTTGTCGTAGCACGAAGGGCGAAGCGCCGAGTAGACGCGGGCGAGCTCCTCCGCGGAGTCAACCGTCATGACCTTTGCCTTGCCGTCAAACTCGACATAATGCCAGGCAGCAGAATTCGAAGGTTTGGCAATGACCGGGAAGCTAAATGGGCAGGCATACGGGTCAACGGCCTCGACCGACTCGTCGCAAGGCATGGCATAGGTACCTGGATGGGCGATGCCCAGCTCGTCGCAAATGCCCTGGAAGATACCTTTTTGCGTAATGGAATCAAACGTGTCGTAGTCGCAGTACGGCGTGGTAAAGCCCCAGGAGCGCAGCAGCTCCGCATTGCGAGCAAACGTGCGGGCATACCAGTCGCCCGTACCCAAAACGTGAAGCATCGGGTCACAGGGCGCAATGGCATCCGAGACGGCCTTGAGGGCGCCGAGCAGCGTGGGCTCGTCATCGGTACCGCGAACGTACATGATCTCGGCGAATTTGGTCGTCGTCACGATCTTGACGTTCTCCGCGATTAAAACAAGCGGCCTCACGCCATAGGACTCAAAAAACATGCGGCTCATCGAGTAGATAAACAGGTCGCCGCCAACAAGTACGGGAGCAAGCGGACGCGTGAGTGTCTCACCCGTCGCGGACGACGCCGCTCCTGCGTTGCCCTTGCACCAGCTGCGGAGCTTGCCAACCTGATCATCGGTCAGCTCGTATCCGTTGATTTCAGGCGTAACGCTCGTCGCCATAGCTCCCCTTCCAATTAATCCGCGGCGCACGGTTTGCACATGCGGCACGGCTGCAGTCATAACTAGTGCAAATGGTAGCGCAGAAACACGTCCCGCCTATCGACGAGTCGGGAAACCATACTCGCCGGACGATACGCCCCGCTCATCCCACGTCGCTCGTTAACGTGGGCAGACCATTGCTGCATTTTCTGAGCATCGGCACACGGCGCGTCCATGCGAGCTACACTATCCCCTTAACCATGATTGTGAGGACGATTGCCATGCTATTTGTAAATCGGCTGGTACATACGCTTGTTCCCGGCAGTGAGGACGAGCCGGTCGATACAACTTGTCGCACCAACGCGGGCTTTGCCGCAAGCCTCATCTGCATTGGCCTCAACATTACCCTGTGCCTAGCCAAGGGCATCGCGGGCCTGCTCGCCGGCTCCGTCTCGCTCATCGCCGACGCCTTCAACAACCTCTCCGACGCCTCGAGCAACATCGTGAGCCTGCTCGGATTCCGCCTTGCCAGTCGCCCGGCGGACGAAGGTCACCCCTATGGACACGGCCGCTACGAATACCTCGCCGGTCTGGTTGTCGCCGTCCTCGTTTGTGCTGTCGGCATCAACCTGATCCTGGAGTCGGTTACCAAGATCATCAAGCCCTCCCCCACCGCCTACACGCTCGTTTCCCTTGCGGCACTGGCTACATCCATGCTCGTTAAGCTCTGGATGGCCGCGTTCAACCGCACGCTGGGCAACCGCATCGACTCGGAGACGCTCATCGCCACGGCGCAGGACTCCAAAAACGATGTCATCACCTCGGGCTCGGTCTTGGCGGCGGCGCTTATTTCGCAAACGACAGGCTTTGATCTCGACGGCTGGGCGGGCCTGGGCGTGGGCATCTTCATTTGCATCAGCGGCATGGGCCTGGTGCGCGACGCCATCAGCCCGCTGCTGGGGCAAGCGCCCGACCCCAAGCTCGTTCAAGCGATTCGCGACAGGATTATGTCGTACCCCCAGGTCTTGGGCACACACGACCTGATGGTGCACGACTACGGCCCCGGCCGCCAGTTTGCCAGCGCACACGTGGAAATGCCCGGCGAGGGCGATGCCTTTGAGCACCACGAGATCCTGGACACCATCGAACACGACATCAAACGCCAGATGGGCATCGACATTACACTGCACTGCGACCCCATCGCAACGACCGGTGACGACCTGCGCGGCTGGGTCAAGCGCGGCGTCATGCAGATCGATCCCGCGCTCTCCATCCACGACCTGCACGAGCACGACGGGTTCGTTTCGTTTGACCTGGTGCGTCCCGACGGCTTTGACATATCCGACGAGGAGCTGCTGGAGCTCGTCACGCGCATCGTGCACGAGCGCCGACCCGATGCCTCATGCGTCGTCACGTTTGATTCGGGCTTTAGCTCGCCCGACCGTCCGGCAGAGCAGCTGTAATCGACAGCAAAACGGGACGCAGGACCGCCGACCAACGCGCCTATGCGCCCGGTCACGCGATCCTGCGTCCCGTTTTTGTTTGCACTGCTAAGGCTCTAGCCGCTCGGCCGCTAGTTTCCCTGTGCGCCCGAAATGCCGTTTTGTAGGGCGTTCCAGGCATCCGTCGCCATGTCTCCCAAGTTCTGCGCGGTATCGCCCAGGTTTTGTGTCGTATCGCCCAGCTCTTGCGCCTTGTCTCCCAATTCCTGCGCCTTGTTGCTCAGGTCCTCTAGCGTGTTGGAGCTCGAGCTGTCGGTACCGCTTTGGCCGCCGGACGAGTTGCCATAGCTGTTCTTGTGCGTGAGTTGAATTTCGAGGTTGCCGTTGTCGTTGTAGTAGGCAGAAGTAACGACCCAGTTGGCATCGACGACGGGCGTTGAACCATCATCGGTCAGGACCACGGCATTCGAAAGATCGGCGCCGCGCGACTTGAGGAGCTTCTTGGCGTTGGACCAGTACTGTCCCGGGATATCGCCCAGCTCTACTGCACCTGTCTGGTCGACCTCTGTCTGCTCAGCCGTCGTGCTGGTTGTAGCACCTCGCTTGTTGAGCATGCCCGTCACGATGGCAAACACAACCGACAGCGCAAAAAAGATCGCCAACACAATGAGGATCTTCTTGATCACGCTCGACGAACGCGACGGCGTCTCTTCCTCGTCCTCACCATACTGCGGGATCGATTTGGGATAGTCGCGATAAGGTTGGCGCACATACGGATCGCGCGACTCATATCGAGGCTGGGCCTGCGCCGTGCGCGGCATATACGTCGTCTGCTGAGGCTGCGGAATGGGATTTTGCGGCAGGTTGTCATAGGGATTCGGCGTCGAGGCAGCATAAGAATCCTGCGGCGCGTAATCAAACGGATCCGGAGCTGCGTTGCCATAGGGGCCTTGCGAAGATGCAGCGTAAGAATCCTGCGCCGTGTCGCCATAGCCCATAACCCGGGTGGGCTCGGCAGAAGGCTGCGTCGCGGCGGGGTCGGTATAACCGGGGTTGGGAACAACGCGGGTCGCATCGGCGCTATCGCCAGCCTGCGCGGAACCGTAGCCGCCCATCACGGTTGTCTTGTCCTGATCCATGCAACGATTCCTTTCCGTCGCGCGTGAGTCTCAAGTTATCCATGCATTCTACCCGCGCAAAAGCCTAAGATGGGCAATGGCCGTCGGTATCTACAAGACATGCGCGGGCCTAAGGATCAAATAGCCCCGCCGAGCCTGGTGGGCACGACGGGGCGGGTAAGCGACTATAGGCAGCAGTCTTAGAACAGGCCGGTGATGTTGCCGTCGTTGTCGACGTCGATGTTTTCGGCCGCGGGAACCTTGGGCAGGCCAGGCATGGTCAGAACGCTGCCGGTCAGCGCGACCACAAAGTGGGCACCGGCGGAAACCTTGAGCTCGCGCACGGTGATGCGGAAGCCCTCGGGAGCGCCCAGCGCCTTGGCGTTGTCGCTAAAGCTGTACTGCGTCTTGGCGACGCACACCGGCAGGTTGCCAAAGCCATTCTCGCGCAGCTCGGCGAGCTGGCGCTTGGCGGCCGGCGTAAAGTCAACGCCGTCGGCGCGGTAGACCTTGGTGGCAACGGCCTCGAGGGCATCAGCGACATCAGCGCCGTCCTCATAGGCAAATTTGAGCTCGCTCGGCTGCTCAATCAGACGCATGACCTCATCGGCCAGGTCGAGCGCGCCCTCGCCGCCCTTGGCCCAGACCTCGGAAAGCTTAACGTTGACGCCGAGCTTCTGGCACTCGGACTCGATGAGCGCAAGCTCGGCCTCGGTGTCCGTCGGGAAGCGGTTGATGGCGACCACGCAGGGCAGACCATATACGTTCTGGATATTGTCGACGTGACGCAGCAGGTTGGGCATGCCAGCCTTGAGTGCCTCGAGGTTCTCCTCGTTGAGGTCGGCTTTGGCGACGCCACCGTTGTACTTAAGCGCACGAGCGGTCGCGACGATCACGACGGCGCTGGGGCGAACGCCCGTCATGCGGCACTTGATATCGAGGAACTTCTCGGCACCCAGGTCGGCGCCAAAGCCGGCCTCGGTAATGGCAACATCGCCAAAGCGCATCGCCATACGCGTGGCCATGATAGAGTTGCAGCCGTGGGCAATGTTGGCGAAGGGACCGCCGTGGACAAACGCGGGCGTGCCCTCGAGTGTTTGCACCAAGTTGGGCTTGAGCGCATCCTTAAGCAGCGCAGCCATGGCGCCCTGAGCCTTGAGGTCGCGGGCGCGGACGGGCTCGCCGGCAAAGCTGTAGCCAACGACGATCTCACCCAAACGTTCCTTGAGGTCGCTGATGCTCGTTGACAGGCACAGGATTGCCATGACCTCGGAGGCGACGGTGATATCGAAGCCGTCCTCGCGCGGCACGCCCTGGGCCTTACCGCCAATGCCGTCGATGACGTGGCGCAGCTGACGGTCGTTCATATCGACGACGCGCTTCCAAGTGATGCGCTTAACGTCAATACCGAGCTGATTGCCCTGCTGGATGTGGTTATCAAGCATGGCGGCCAGCAGGTTGTTGGCAGCACCGATAGCGTGGAAGTCGCCGGTAAAGTGCAGGTTGATATCCTCCATGGGGATCACCTGAGCCCAGCCGCCACCGGCAGCACCGCCCTTAACGCCAAAGACAGGGCCGAGCGAAGGCTCGCGCAGGGCCACGGCACTCTTGACGCCGCGGCGACGCAGGCCATCGGCCAGACCGATGGTCGTGGTGGTCTTGCCCTCGCCCGCAGGCGTTGGGTTGATAGCGGTCACGAGAACGAGCTTGGCCTGGTGATCAGTCGGCTCGTTGAGCAGTGAATAGTCGACCTTAGCCTTGTCGAAGCCGTACGGAATAAGGTGCTTAACGTCGACGCCGGCGTTCTTGGCCACCTCGGTAATAGGCAGCGGCGTGACAGAACGTGCGATTTCGATGTCAGTAGGCATGGGCGGTCCTTTCGTTACCGAATGAGAAAAAGACCAATTCAGCATAGCACGGGCGCGCAATAGTAAAACGCCCATAACCGATGAACGGCGATATGTTTACCCGATGCCCAGCGATAGTCCAACAGCCCGCCAAAACAAAGCGCCCTAAACGGTAGGTTCAATCCCCAGGTGCTCAAAGGTGCGAAGGGTTGCCTGACGGCCCTGCGGCGTACGAATCATCAACCCGCACTGCAGCAAATAGGGCTCATAGACATCCTCGAGCGTGCCCGGGTCCTCGCCCACCGCGCTGGCAAGGGTCGTCAGGCCTACGGCACGGCCGGAGAACGTCTTGGCGAGCGTCTCCAAAATGCGAATATCCATCCAGTCCAGACCGAGTTCGTCGATCTCGAAGAACTCGAGCGCCTGGCGGCAGATATCGAGCTCGATGGGGCCGTTGCCACGCACCTGTGCGTAATCGCGCACGCGCTTGAGCAGGCGGTTGGCAAGACGTGGCGTGCCGCGCGAACGCGAGCCGATCTCGAGCGCACTGGGATGATCGATCGTCACGCCCAGGATAGTCGCCGAGCGCGTCACAATCTGGGCGAGCTCCTCGACCGTGTAGTAGTCCAAGCGATACGAAATGCCAAAGCGATCGCGCAGCGGGCCGGTCAGCATACCCGAGCGGGTCGTTGCCGCTACCAGCGTAAACTTGGGGATATCCAGGCGAATCGAGCGAGCGGCCGGGCCTTTGCCAATCACGATATCGAGCGCAAAGTCCTCCATAGCGGGATACAGGACTTCCTCGACCGAACGGTTAAGACGGTGGATCTCGTCGATAAACAGCACGTCACCCGGCTGCAGGTTGGTAAGGATAGCCGCCAGGTCGCCGGTACGCGCGATGGCCGGGCCGCTCGTCGTCTTGATCTGAGCGCCCAACTCGTTGGCGATAACGGTGGCCAGCGTGGTCTTGCCCAGACCCGGAGGGCCCGAGAAGATCACGTGGTCGAGCGTCTCGCCACGGCTCTGCGCCGCCTCGATCAGCACGCGCAGGCTCTGCTTAATGTGCTCCTGACCGCGGTAGTCGTCCAGGCGCTGGGGACGCAGGGTACGGTCGACATCGAGGTCTTCGGGCGTTAGCTCCGAGCCCACCATGCGCTCACCGTGCGCCATGGATGCCGCCGGCGAGTTGCCGGGCGTCGACCACAAGTCCTGAGAGTCATCGGCTTCCCACATCACGCATCCATTCCGAGTCGCTTAAGCGCCGCGCCGAGCAGATCCTCGACACGCATATTCTGCCCATCATACCCGCTCAGGGCAACATCGGTCTCCTGCGGGCTAAAGCCCATGGAAAGGAGCGCCGCACGGGCATCATCGATGGCCGAGGGAGCAGCAGCGGGCACGGGCATCGCAACCTGGCTGGGAATCACGTCGACCGGCACAAAGCCCTTATCCTTGGCAAAGGTGCTCTTGAGTTCCAGGATCAGGCGCTGAGCTGTCTTTTTGCCCACACCGGGTACCTTGGCCATGCCCTTGTCGTCCTCGGCCATCACCAACGAATACAGCTGCCCCACGGTATAGGTGGAAAGCACGGCGAGCGCCAAGCGCGGGCCAATGCCCGAGACGGACACGAGCCGGTCGAACATCGTGCGCTCATCCTTAGAGGAAAAACCGAAAAGTGTCATGGCGTCCTCGCGCACCTGCATACGCGTGTAGAGGCGGACCTCGCCGCCGGGCGTCGGCAACGTGGCCGCAGTGCTGCCCGAGATGCCGAGCTCAAAGCCAACGCCCGACACATCGACGACAGCAGAGCTCATCGTGGCCTCGACAAGCGTTCCGTGGAGCTGGGAAATCATCAGTATCCGGTTCCTCTCTGTTGATAGAACTCGCCACCGGTGAGGGCGCGGGTGCGGCTGAGGTTTACGTGGCAGATGGCGCAGGCCAGGGCATCGGCGGCATGGTCGGGATGCGGGTCGTGATCGAGCTGTGTGAGTGTGCGTACCATGTAGGCGACCTGCCGCTTGTCCGCGGCGCCGGTGCCCACCACAGCCTGTTTGATCTGCATGGGCGTGTACTCGCCAATCTCGAGCGCGCATTCCGAAAGTGCGACGAGTGCAGCACCGCGGGCATGCGCCGTGGGGATGGCCGAGCGAACGTTGGCGCCAAAGTAGATGCTCTCGACAGCAGCCGTGTCGGGTCGATAACGCTCAACAACATCCTTAAGGTCATGGGCGATATGCGACAGGCGAACCGCGAGCGGACTTCCGGCACTGGTCTCGATGCAGCCATAGGCACGGCAACGAACCTCGCCACGCCGCTCCTCGATAATCCCCCAACCCGTATGAGCCAAACCGGGGTCGATGCCCAAGATAACCAAGCCGACCTCCCCTCGTCACCAGCACAGCACAAGGCAAGGCCCCGCGCACCATTCACGAACGTCTGTTCTAGAATAACACAATGGGGCAAAGATGCTTAGTTGAAGTATCGGGGTTGGGAGCGAATCCCATCCCCAGTTTAGTTCTGAGAGAAGAACGGGAATTGTCGGGGATCAACCGGCGGATGCGGCATCGGGCCACCCTGGGGCCCGCCCTGCGGTCCGCCCTGACCGCCCATCATCTTATCGATGGCGTCCTGAACCTCGCCCTCGAACTTTTTCATACCCTCATGCAAACGACGCTGGCCATCCTCAGAGCGCAGCTCCTCCATCTGCTCGGGCGAAATACCCAGTAGCTCGCCCAGCACGCCCATCATCTCGTTTCGCACGCGCTCGCTCGTATCCTCGTCAGCAAAACGGCGCACCTCGGCGCGCGCCAGCGAATCGACCGTCATACGCTCCTTGCCGTTAAGCCCCAGGTCGGACCACGCGAGCATATACGGCCAGGCACGCTCGGCAAACGAACGGGCCGAGACGATCGGCGCCATCGGCAACATGCGGCGGGCAGCCTCACCCTGTCGAACGAGCATCAGCAGCAGCGAGCAAGCCTCAGGCTTGCCAGCGGCCATCGGGATGTCGTCGAAAGATCGATTGCGATCCACGTGCGCCTCGAGCGCGCCATCGACCTCACCCGGCTCAAGCCCGCCGAGCAGCTGCGCCGCGCGGTCGAGCATGTCGACCGGACCGTCAAGCGTCGAGAGCGCTTGCGCCAGCACACGCTCCATGCAATCTTCCACCGCGTTGAGCGTCACGAGCTCCTGCGGCACCACGGCAGACGTACGGTTGCGTACACGCGCCACAAACTCGAGCGTCGACAGGTATACGTCACCAAAGGGTGCATAATCGCCCTGGTAGCCACCGCAAAGCGCAGGCGACGCCAGCGCGTACTCAGTTTTGGACAGCGGGCTCAACGCCATCGCACCCAGCTCGAGCGCCGTATCCTCCAGCATGAGGCCCAGCGTGCGAGAGCGCAGGCGCTCGGCGTCGCCCGCCGACACATCGCGGTCGAGCACACGCGCGGCATCCGGCGCATCGCGCTCAACCGTGCGAATATGCAGGCGCTCGGCAATGGCGCGAACGGCGGCACAGCGAGCAGCCTCGGCCTCCTCCTGCGCCGGCGTAAAGATGCGGTTGCGCCCCAGCACCAGGCCGACCACATTGCGCGAGCCCAATGCATCGACAGCCAGCGCCGTAAGCAAAGACGACGGCAAGTCACCCTCGAGCGCCACCACGGCGCGCGACGCACCGCGGGCGCGGGCGTTATCGCGAACAGCGAGCACCAGTGCCTGCCACAGCCATTCCTCGGAGCGAAACTCGGGCAGCTCGTGGTCCTCCAAGGCATCGAGCATTACGCCGCGCTGAATCTCCTGAACCAGCAGGCTCTCCTCAAAGCACGGCGCCTGGGCCACCACGCGGCCGCAGTCGTCGAGCACAAACGACCCGCCGGTATACACCGACTCGTCATAGGCGCCGACCGGCGCCATGCAGGCAAACCACACGCTGCGCTTGGATGCGATCTTACGGTAGGCGCCGCTGCGAACGGCGGCAATGGCGGCAGTCTCGCGGTCGGTCATGTCAAACGCGTTGAATTGGAAATACGCAATGAGGTCAACACCGGTCGGCAGCATCTCGAGTTCGCGGTCCAAGTCGAAGATCACGGCGATACGCACGCCGTCCACGTCAAACACCGGCGGTGCCCAACGCGTGTCGTTGTTCTCGCCACGCTGCAGGGCAATGCTCGAACGCGCCGGCACCACATGACCGTCCTTGAGCATCATGTAGTCGAGCAGGGGCTGGCCCTCAAACGAAACCGCAGAGGGCACGATGCAGATCATGTCGAGCTCTTGGATGCGCTCGGCAACGCCCGTCAGGCCCGTCAGCATATCGTGCTCAAAATCGGCAGCGCCCACCAGGCTGCCCGGCATGGCACCCATAAAGAGCGGGGCCGGAACGCACAGCACGCGCGCGCCGCGCTCATGAGCCAGGCGAGCTTGGTCCTCGATGCGGCCGCAAATGCCCTCAATATCACCCAGGCGCATATCGATCTGTGCAAGTGCGAGCTTCATGGCCCAGCCCTTTCCGTCGTAAATCGTCGTTGTCGTAGTAAAAGCGCCGGCCGCATGATGCAGTCGGCGCTCGCATGTGCATATGCTAGCTATGATACCCCGAGCGGGGGCGCGCTCCTAGAACGTCGCGGACCACAGCCCGTGCAGGTTGCAATAGGCATAGACGGTACCGGTCTTGGAGCCGCCGGCAAAAAACGTCGCGGGCTTCATGCCGGGCTCAAGGTAATGGACCTCCAGACGGCCCTCGGCCTCAAGGGCGATCCACTCGATGTAGTGCTCGGGCACCATAGGGTGCTCGACCGAGCCCACGCGCGCACGGATCACGTGACCGTCGCGCTCGCTCTCGACGACCGGCACGTGCTTCTCGTGCGCCGCGTCCTCGGTGTTCGCGGTCAGCTCTGTGCAGCCGGCGGGGGTTGCAACGTCGTTGCCAAGGGCGGCAATGAGCTTGCCGTCGGGGTCCTTAAAGAATTTCGCCATGATGTTCTCCTTTGCTGATGTGCCGATGTTCTCGATGGTTCTTATGCCCAAAGGCAGGCGAACCATCCACGGCATGGCAAATGAACACATAACGGGCGGGAACGGTGGGGCGGCGCGTACTATCCGCCCCGGCAACCCCATCCCGCGCGCGGTTAGCGACCGTCGCCGCCGAGCAGCGCCAGAACATCCTCGCGGGTAAACAGCGCCGACGAGATACCATCGCCGCCGAGCACACTGTTGACCAGGTCGCGCTTGGACTCCTGCATCTGCATAATGCGTTCCTCGATCGTGTCCTTGGCGATAAGCTTGTACACGGTCACGGTGTGCTGTTGGCCAATGCGGTGGGCACGGTCGGTCGCCTGGTCCTGCGCCGCCACGTTCCACCACGGGTCGTAGTGGATGACCACGTCGGCAGCCGTCAAATTAAGGCCCACGCCGCCCGCCTTGAGCGAAATCAAGAACACCGGCACCTCGCCCGCCTGGAACTGCGCAACCATCTTGGCGCGACTCTCTTTAGAAGATGCGCCCGTGAGCTTAAGGAAGGCGATGTCCTCCTTGGCCAGGCGCTTGCCAATGATATCGAGCATGCCCGTGAACTGGCTGAACAGCAGAATGTGGTGCCCGCCGTCGAGCGCACCGTGCACGAGCTCCATGCAAGCGTCGAGCTTGGCGCTCCCTGCCTTGTAGTCCTCGTAGTGTAGATGCGGGTCGCAGCAGATCTGGCGCAGCTTGGTGAGCTCGGCGAGCACCTTGAGCTTGTCTTTCTTAAACTCGGATGCCTCGCGATGCTGCACCTGCTGGGCGATACGGTCTTGGTTGGCCAGGTAGAGCTTGCGCTGCTCGCCGGTGAGCTGTGCCATGACGGTGTCTTCGATCTTCTCGGGCAGGTCGGCCACCACGTCTTCCTTAACGCGGCGCAGCACAAACGGCGACACGAGCGCTTGCAAGCGAGCGGCGCTGTCACCCTCGGCGTGCTCGACCGGGCTTTCGAAGCGCTTGGCAAACGACTCGCGCGAGCCAAGCAGGCCCGGCATCAAAAAGTCGAAGATGCTCCAGAGCTCGGACAAGCGGTTTTCGATGGGCGTGCCCGTCAGGGCAAAGCGCACGCCGGCAGGCAGACGCTTGGCGGCGTGCGCCACCTGCGTGAGCGGGTTTTTAATGTACTGGGCCTCGTCGAGCACCACACGGGCAAAGTCCTGCTCGGCATACTCGTCGATATCGCGCCGCATGAGGTCATACGACGTTATGACCACGTTATGCTCGTCAGCGCCGGCTATCTGCACGCGGCGCTGCGCCTTGGCGCCCACGATAGCGCACACGTCGAGCGAAGGCGCAAAGCGCTCCAGCTCGGCGGTCCAGTTGTACACAAGCGACGCAGGACATACCACGAGCGTGGGCTTAGTGTCCCCCGCCTCCACGCGCGCCAGGATATGTGCGATCATCTGCAGCGTTTTGCCCAGGCCCATATCGTCGGCCAAGATACCGCCGAGGCCCAGGTGCTCGAGCGAGCCGAGCCACTGGTAGCCGTCGACCTGATAGCCGCGCAGTGTGGCCTTGA
>URNI01000010.1 GCA_900549135.1 uncultured Collinsella sp. | reverse complement strand
CGGTGACGGCATCGCGCCAAGGCAACAAGAGGCTGAAGAACCTGCTCATATTCTCATGTAACTGCCTTACCCGGACAGAGGGGAGATGGGGCGACTACTACACCAGGTGCCGGGAGCGGGGCATGTCGCACGGCAAGGCGCTCAAGGCGCTGGCGCGAAAGAGACTGAAGGTCATCTACGCGGTCATGCGAGACAGGGTGCCTTACGCAGCCTAGCCGAAACGCACCGAGCAGACTGAAGCCCACCGGCCTAATGGCTTGGCGTCAGCATGCCGCGATTCGGTCGCACGGAGAGCATTTCCCAGTTGACAAAACTATAGGAACACCCCCCCCTGCCGGCGCAGGGGTACCGCTTTAAAATGACGCGTAAATGACTTTGGGCAACAAGGATGAGGCTATTCTGAGATATGACTAGACTCCGTATTTCGTCTTTATGTCCATTGAGAATGAATCGTAGTCTTCATAGAGCCCCTCTCTGCTTTCATCCTCGGCGTGGTTTACACGTTCAAGGAGCTTATCCTTTGGAGCCTCTTTTGTTATTGCGGCCTCGCTATCGGGTAATGTGGATTGCAAGAATAGTTCTAGAGCATGGACGTCTTTGAGTATGTAGCCCGTCGAACGACCCGCTCCTGTTTTTTCGATTGCGCTGCAACTAACAAGCTGACCGAGGGTTCGTTTAACGGTAACCTCGCTGATATCGGGGCAGTTGGATCGGATGTCGGATTTCTTAATGACACCGGGTCTCTGTTGAAATAGAACGGCGATGCGCGCTTGCTTCGACATGGGACGAGTGCTTGATTCAATTAAGGTACGCTGCTCGAGCTGTCGGTAGGCGGCCAGGGTTGTTCCGAGCATGAAACGGATAAAGGGTGCTTCGGTGTTTTGATTTTCATTCCATCCAGCGGAGCTTGCAGCGAGGGCGTTGTAGTAGAGCGCCTTGTTGTCTTCAATAAGTCGTTCGATGCTGATGTAACGCGCAACGTCGTATCCAGTCTTTTCGAGTAGCAGCGTTGTAAGGAGCCGGCTCATCCTGCCATTGCCATCGTTGAAGGGATGAATGCTGACAAAATCGAAGATGAAGCGGAATGATATAAGGAGGGGGTCGCAAACTTGACGAGATAAGGCGTCGTTGAGGGACCGACAGGCTTCTTCGATAAGTCCGGGGGTTGCTAGGGCCGAAGGCGGCCTAAAGCGCACAAATCGATTGCCTTGATCGTCGATGGAGATGATTTCGTTATCGCTATCTTTCCAATGGCCCCCATACGAGATTGCTGTGTGTACCATGAGGTCACGATGCAACTGCAGAATGACCGATGGCGTTACGGGAATGGAATCGTGTTGCTCGTGAATAAGCGACAGCACATCTCGGTATCCAGCGATTTCTTCCTCTGCGCGGGAGCTTGGCTTGGCGGAATACGCCATGATCGCTTTGAGTCTTTTTTGGGTGGTAACAATTCCTTCAAGTCCGTTGGAGGATCGGGTGCTTTGGATTTTAGCCTCCTCCATTAGGGACGATAGAAGCTCGGGTTTGACTTGACTCAGAGCAAGCTGACGGCCTTTATGCTCGCGTATCGAGAGGAGGAGGTTGGTGATTGGAGTTGCTTCGAGTTCCGCTGGGACTGTGGTGTAATCGAACTGGCGCATGCGGCTCCCTTCGGTATCACGAACATACTTTCGATATCATAATATCATTAAATGATACCGAAAGTATGTTCGTGATACCGAAAACTAGAAACCATGGTTCATAACTGCTTGGAAAGTTCGGATTTGACTATCTTATTGTCTCGATCTGTAACAGTTAGACGGTTAAAAGTGGGCTACGTGTTACAGATTGAGATCTTTCAGCCCTGGTCGCCCGTTCGTCTAAATCTATAACAGTTAGGATTGAAAATCCCTGCTAGATGTTACAGATCGAGATAAACGGCCCGCACGGGCTCACCAAAAACAAAAAGGCCGCATGCGAACCCGTGGAGGGATTCGCATGCGGCCGACAGGGGGTATGCGGCGGAAACTAGGCCATAAGCAGGCCGGTCTCCGCGACGTTCTTGTACCAGTACGCGCTCGCCTTGGGGTAGCGCTTCTGGGTCTCAAAGTCGATGTAGAACAGGCCGTAACGCTTGTTATAGCCGTTGGTCCAGGAGAACTGGTCCTGCAGCGACCACACAAAGTAACCGTCGACGTTTACGCCGCCGTCGATTGCCTTGAGGATCCATGCGAGATGCTGGCGCATGTAGTCGATACGAGGGGCGTCGTCGATAAAGCCGTCCTCGAAGTCGTCCTTATAGCCCATGCCGTTCTCGGTGATGTAGATCTTCTTGTAGTTGGGGTAATCGTTCTTAATGCGCAGCAGCAGGTCGTAGAGGCCCTCGGGATAGATGATCCAGTCCCAATCGGTGGTGGGTATGCCTTCGCGCACGCATGACTCGCCCACGCCCTTGAGGAACCAGCGCGAGGAGCCCTTGTCGCCGGTGCCATTGTGGTTGATGTCGTTTTCGCCCTCGGCGGCACGCAGGAACTGGCACTTGTAGGTGTTGACGCCCAGGCAATCGTTGTAGGGGAGCGCGGCGGTCAGCGCGGCGATGTCCTCGTCGCGGACGTCGAGCTCGCCGCCGGCGATATGGGCCAGCTTGGTCGCAGCCTCCATGGTGTCGGCTGCATAGTGGCCGCGGAAGGTGGCGTCGAGTACCCAGCGGTTGTTGATGACGTCGGCCATGCGAGCTGCCTCGCAGTCGGCGGCGTTGTTGGGGTCGAGGGGATACTTGGGCTCCAGGTTCTGGACAATGCCGATCTCGCCCTCAAAGCCGCCCTCATGGAAGGCGACGACAGCCTTGGCGTGGGCCACCATCATGTTGTGCATGAGCTGGAAGGCCTTGTCCAGGCGGTACTTCTCGCCGTGCGGCCAGTTGCCGACGATAAAGCTGCCCTCGGCGGTTGCGGGAATCTCGTTAAAGGTAAACCAGTGCTTGACCTCGGTGAACTCGGCAAAGCAGAACTTGGCGTACTCGACGAAGGCGTCGATGGTCGTGCGCGTCAGGAATCCCTCGCCGCCGTTCTGGTAAAAGGCCTCGGGCGTATCGAAGTGATCGAGCGTGACATAGGGGATAACGCCAGCTTTGTTGCAGGTGGCGAAAAGCTCGTGATAGAAAGCGACGCCCTCGGGGTTAATCTCGCCGGTGCCACTGGGGAAGATACGGCTCCAAGCGATGGAGACACGGATGCCGTTGATGCCGAAGCGCTGGCACAGGTCGATATCGACAGGATACTTGTTGTAGAAATCGCTTGCGGGATCGGGAGAGAAGCGACCCTGGGCAGCCAGGAAATCGTCCCAGGGTACTTTGCCCTTGCCGTGCGTGCGGGTCTCGCCCTCAACCTGGTAAGCGGCGGTGGCGCCGCCAAATACAAAGCCGTCGGGGAACTGCATGGGGTTGGTCATGAGTCATCCTTTCTGTGGGATACGGATAGGGAGAGGTGCCCGAACTGGGGATCCGGGCACCAACAGAGGGAGGAAACTAGTCGAGGTTCTCGCGGAGCCACTTGATGGCGCCAGCGGGGTCGCGGGTAAGGTCGATATATTCCTTACCGCGCGGAGCGAGCAGCTTAATGCCCAGGCGATCGGTGTCGGCCTTCATGTCGTTGTAGTAGCTACGAACCTGCGGGGCAAGCACGATAACGTCGTACTGATCCATGATGGCAGTGTGCTGACCATAAGCGCCTGCGGAGGAAGCGATGTTCTCTCCGGTCTGTGCGGCACCTTCCTTGATGGCGTTGGCAAGCATGGCGGAGGTGCCGGCGCCGGCGCACAGGACGAGGACCTTCAGACCGTCGACATCCTTCTTAGCGGATGCGTCGGCGGCGGGCTCGGGCTGATCGGCGACAGGCTCGCTGTCGGCGGCAGCGGCGGTCGTCTCGACGGCAGCGGCGGTCTGCTCGACAGCGGGCGCAGAGGTGCTGGCGGCGATGGTGGCAGCACCATCGGACTCGAGACCCAGCTCGGCGGCGCGCTCGGCCTCCTGGTCGCAGAGCAGCTTATCGTACGCCTTCAAGAACGGCAGGTAGATGATGGCGTCCAGCAAGATGATGATCGCGACAAATACCAGGGCGATAAGCTGGAAGTTCGTGGTGATGAAAATGCCGATGGGGGCAGGGGTAGCCCAAGGCACCACGAAGGAGAAGCCGTTCATGCCCACGTTATCGATAAAGAACTTGGCAACACTCACGTTGACGCAGCCGGCGGCAACAAAGGGGATGAGCATGTAGGGGTTAAGGATCATCGGCGCGCCAAAGAGCAGCGGTTCGTTGACAGCAAAGGCGACAGGAACAATCGAGGCCTTACCGACGGCCTTGAGCTGCTTGGACTTCATAAAGAGAATCAGCAGAAGCGGCACGATGAAGGTGGCGCCGGTGCCGCCGAACTCACCCACGAGCGACATGTTAAAGGTGAGGGAATGGGCGGGGTGACCACCGGCCAGCAGAACCTGCAGGTTCTCGGCCTGGTTGGCAAGACGGATGGGGTCGATGCCCGGCTGGACGATCGAAGGACCATGGACACCGATGAACCAGAAGAACGCGGTGGCTGCCTGGATAAGGATAAGTCCGGGGTAGGTCTCTGCCGCAGTGAAGAGCGGAGAGAGCAGCTTGATGAGCAGCTCGGAGAACGGAACGCCCATGAGGTTGCGCACGACGACATCGATGATGCCGCAGATGATGACGGCGCCGCCAAAGGGGATGATGTCGCGGAAGTTCTGAGCGATGGCGCCCGGGACCTCCTTGGGCAGCTTAATGGTCAGATCGCGCGAGACGCAGAACTTATAAACCCACACGGTAATGAACGCGGCGATATAGGCCGAGAACAGACCGCGCGTGCCCATGCTGGTGCAATCGAAGACCGAAAGTTCGGAGCCGTTGAACTTGGTGGTGAACTGCGTGACTGCGAGCAGCAGCATGCTGCACTGGGCGGCCACCATGGTGGAACCGTCGTTGAGCACCTTGCCGGCGGGCATGCGACGGTTCATGGAAGCCGTGAAGTTCTTGGCGGTGGTGCCGGCAACCATGATGCCCATGACGCCCATGGTGAAGTTGTACAGCTTGTTGCACCAGTCGATGAGCGGCTGGGGCAGCGTGATGCCAACTACGCCGGGAAGGGTGGCGATCAGCAGAAAGATCGAAGAGGTAAGGACGATGGGCATGCACCCAAGGAATCCGTCTTTGATGGCCTGGAGGTAGATGTTTCTCGAGATCTTCTCAAAGAACGGTTGATGCTTTTCGAGCATCTTTACGATGGCGTCCATAGAGCTCCTTTGCTACTTGATGCGCGATGCATGTGGATGGAACTGGTCGTCGATGGATGGTCAGGACTGCCCGGAAACCTTCCTGCTTAAGGAAGGCATTGCGAAATGACAACGTTGTCATTTCGTTAATGACAACGTAAGACATTTTTGGAAGAGCAACAAGGATATACGGGTGAGCGGTCGATATTGTCCGGTAAACGGTTGATTTATCAGTCAGGCAGGTAGTGTATGCTAGAACGCAAAAAGCAAGCGATAGAGAACCGACTGGAGAAGTAGTGGCAACGATGGACAAGAAAAATGTCTCAATGAATGATGTGGCAGTTGCCGCGGGTGTTTCTCTCAAGACGGTTTCGCGTGTGATCAACGAGCCCGGTAGCGTGCGAGAGTCGACACGCGATAAGGTCCATTCCGCAATGGAAGCGCTCGGGTTTCGAACCAACTTTGCCGCGCGTTCGCTCAAGTTGGGCCGTTACGGGTGCATCGGCGTGGTGCTGTTCCACTTGTCGGGCGGTGCCGTGGACATGATTGACGGTATCGCAGATGCCGCCGAAGAACGCGGCTTTGCGCTCACGATGATCAAAAAGCGGGCGGGGGAGAAGATGACCCTTGCCGAAGCGGCGCGTAGGATGTCGCAGCTGCCTGTTGATGGCATGATCTTCAACCTGCGTCAGATGGTCGATGACTTTGATACTTTTGAGGCACCGAAAGACCTCAAGACGGTGATTATCACACCGATGGAACATCCTACCTGCTCCACCGTCAGTGACGACCAAGAGGGCGGCGCGCGCATGGCGTGCGAGTACTTCTTGAATCACGGGCACAAGAACGTGTACTTCGTCTCTGGTAAGAAAGAAGCGCTGTCGAGCCAGTGCCGTATGAAAGGTTGGCGAGCGGCACTCGAGGCGCATGACATTGAGCCGCCCGAGCCTCTGCAAGGCGATTGGAATGCGGATAGTGGCTATGCCGCGGGCCTTGTGCTTGCCGATAAGCCCGATTGCACGGCGGTCCTCGCGGCTAACGACTGCATGGCAAACGGCGTGATGATGGCTCTACGTGACAAGGGTCTGAGTGTGCCCGACGACGTGTCCGTGATCGGCTTCGACGATGAGCTCTACAAGACGATTCCCAACTCGATTCTGACGTCGGTGAAGTTTCGCCACCGCGAACTGGGCATCCGTGCGCTTAACGAGGTCGTCGCAGGTCTGGAAGCCCCGAGCTCCAGAAGTCGTACGCTCGTCTCGGGCGTGTTGGTCGAGCGTTCCAGCGTAAGGGATCTGCGGGCGTAGACGTGCTCGGCCTGCTCGTCTAAATCTGTAACAGGTGGGACCCGAAAACTCGACTAGGTGTTATAGATTGAGATTTTGTCTACCCAGCCATCATCTTTGTCTCGATCTGTAACAGTTAGGAGTGAAATGACCAGCCAGGTGTTACAGATCTAGATTGATTGGATTGACCCATCTGTTTGTCTCGATCTGTAACATCTAAGCGGTCAAAAGCGGTCTACATGTTACAGATTGTGATTTTTGGCTTGGCCTGTGCGTTCACCTCGATCTGTAACAGCTGGGACCCAAAAACTCGGCTAGATGTTACAGATTAAGATGAACAGGAGGACGGGTGCGGTCTAAACAAAATGGCCCGCGCATCACGCATCGATGCACGGGCCATTTTTTTTCTGCGAGCGGCAGGTGACGTCAGCGTTTTATGCCTCGAGGTTTTCCTCGATCCAGGCGACGGCACCCTTGGGATCCTTAGTGAGGTCGATGTACTGTTTGCCCTTGGGCGACAGCAGCGTGATGCCCAGGCGGTCGGTGTCGGCCTTCATCTCGTTGTAATAGGTGCGAACCTGCGGAGCCAGGACGATGACGTTGTACTGGTCCATGATGGCGTAGTGGCTGCCGTAGGCACCGGCGTTGGCGGTAATGTCGATGCCCAGCTCGTCGGCGCCTTCCTTAAGCGCGTTGGCGAGCAGTGCAGAGGTGCCGGCGCCAGCGCACAGAACCAGAACCCTCAGATCCTTGCCCTTAAGGGCGGACGGAGCTGCGGAGGCCTCAGTGGCAGAAGCGGTCTCGACAACAGGAGCCTCAACGGCGGGGGCGGCAGCGGTCTTGACGGCCTTGGTCTCCTCGGCCTCTTCTTCGGCCAGGGTCTCGGCCTCCTGCTTGCACAGGACGTTGTCGTAGGCCTTGCAGAACGGGTAGTAGATTAAGAAGTCAACGACCAGCAGGACGACAACCAGGACCAGAGAGATCGGCTGGAAGTTGGTGTCGATGAAGGTGCCGATCGGTCCGGGGAGTGCCCACGGCATGGCATAGATAAAGCCGTTCATGCCCAAAAAGTCGATGAAGAACTTACCAATGAGGACGTTGGCCACGGGGGCAAACAGGAACGGGATCAGGAAGTACGGGTTGAGGATGATGGGCGCGGCGAACAGCAGCGGTTCGTTGACGGCGAACATCACGGGTACGACAGAGGCTTTGCCGACGGCCTTGAGCTGCTTGGAGCGCATAAAGAGCAGGAAGATGATCGGGACAATGAACGTGGCGCCGGTGCCGCCGAGTTCGCCGATGTAGTTACCGAAGTTCTCGGTCAGGGCGAGGGCGGGGTGACCGCCGGCCTGCAGCGTGGCGAGGTTGGTGGTGATGTTGCCAAACAGCGCGGCGTTGAGGGCAGGCTTAACGACCGAGGGGCCGTGGATGCCCATGAACCAGAACAGCGGGATCATGAACCAGATGAGGGCGAGGCCGGCGTAGGAATCGGCAGCGGCGAACAGCGGGCTCACCAGCGTGGAGATGACGTTGGCAAACGGGACGGCCAAGCAGGTGCGGCAGATAACGTCGATGACGGCGACAAACAGGATGGAGAAGCTGAAGGCGAAGATGTCGCGGAAGTTCTGGGCGATGGCGCCGGGGACTTCTTTGGGCAGCTTGATGGTGATGTCTCGCTTAATGCAGAAGGCATAGATGTTGACCGTGGCAAATGCGGCGACAAAGGAGCTCAGTAGGCCCTTGGTGCCCATGTTGTCGGTAAAGAACACCGAGACATCGGCGCCGTCGATCTTGGCACTCGTCTGGGTAACGGCCAAGATGAGCATAGCGCACATGGCGGCGACCATGGTGCTCGTGGCGTTGATGGCCTTGCCGGCAGGCATGCGGCGGTTCTTGGAGCCGGTCAGCGCGCTTGCGGTGGTGCCGGCGACCATGATGCCCACGACGCCCATCGTGAAGTTGTAAACCTTGTTGCAGAAGTTCACGACGTCGACGTTCCACCAGTCGGGCAGCGTAAAGCCGCCGACCGTGGCGACAACGCCCGGCAGGGTCGAAATAAGCAGGAAGACAGAAGAAGACAGGATGATGGGCATTGCTGCCAAAAAGCCGTCTTTAATGGCCTGAAGGTAGATGTTCTTAGAGACCTTGTCGAAGTACGGCTGACCTTTCTCCAAGAACTTAACGATCGATTCCATAGTTCACGCTCCTCTTTGCATGAAATCTTAATGGCATGGACGTTGAAAACCTATATGGTCTCCCGCTTGCTAAAAGCCCGGGTGCAGGCGGGGTCGGTCCCAGGGGGAGAGAGGGGAGCGGCTGGGTTTGTATCGCATAGGGCCGCTCCCCTCTCGGGGGAAAGCGAGGCGATGCGCTACTGCGCGTCCGCCATAGTGTCGGCGAGCTCCTTGTACCAGAGTGCCGACTGCTTGATGTAGCGTTTTTGCGTGTCGAAGTCGATGTAGAACAGGCCGTAGCGCTTGTTATAGCCGTTGGCCCACGAGAACTGGTCCTGCAGGCTCCAGATAAAGTAGCCCTGGACGTCGACGCCCTCGGCGCGCGCCCGGAGCACCTTCTCCATGTGCTGGTCGACAAAGTCGATGCGCTCGGGATCGGCGACGATGCCGTTTGCGTCGGGCTCGGGGTCCTTGTGGCCCAGGCCGTTTTCGGTGATATAGATGACGGGGAGGTTGGGATAGGTGGCGCTGATGTGCTTGAGCGTGTCGTAGAGGCCTTGCGGGTAGATGAGCCAATCCCAGTCGGTGGTGGGGATACCCGGCATATCGACCTGCTGCCCGACGCCCTTAAACTTAAAGCACGAGGTGCCCTTGTCTCCGGTGCCGTTAAAGCTGTTGGTGGACTCGCCATCGTAGGCGGCGATAAACGCCGACTGATAGTAGTTGAGGCCGAACATATCGTTGCGGGGCGCCGCCTTGGCGAGCTCCTCCATGTCGCTGTCCTCAACCGTAAGCGTGGCGTTGTTGGCACGCAGAATCTCGTTGATGAGTGAGAGGGTGCGCGCGGAGTAGTGACCCAGGAAGGCGCCGTCCATGATGAAGTCGGTGTAGAAGGCGTTGTACAGGTCGGCGGCGTGCTGGTCGGCGGGCGAGTCTGTGGCAGGATATGCCGGCGTCAGGACGTTGACCATGCCAATGCGTCCGCCCAGGTGCTCGGTCTCGTCAAGATCCTTATACAGGTTGACGGCGCGGGCGTGGGCAACGAGCTCGTTGTGCTGGCTCTGGATGCCGCTCGTCACATCAAAGTGATGGTTGGGCGGGAAGTTGCCTTGGATGTATTGGGAGTGCGAGAGGCTGATGAGCTCGTTGATGGTGAACCAATTCTTGACCTCGCGGAACTCGCGGAAGCAGAACTCGGCATAGCGCACATAGGCGTCGACGGTCTTGCGGTTGAGCCAGTCGCCCTGGTTGAACAGGGCGGCGGGGGAGTCAAAGTGATGCAGGGACACATAGGGCTCGACGCCATACTTTTTGCAGCAGGCGAACAGCTCGTGGTAGTGCTTAACGCCCTCGGCGAGGGGCTCGGCATCGTCGCCGTTGGGGAAGATGCGGGTCCAGGCGATGGACACACGGATGGCGTTGAGTCCATGCTCGGCAGAAAGGCGGATATCCTCCTCGTAGCGGTTGTAGAAATCACTGGCCGGGTCGGGCAAAAAGCGACCCTGGGCGACAAGGTAATCGTCCCACATGGTCTTACCCTTGCCTGCCACCTTCGTGGAACCTTCCGTTTGGTACGCGGCGGTTGCGGCGCCCCAAACAAAGCCCTTCGGCAGCTGCTGTACGCGGTTTAGCAAAGACATATGCATACACCCTCTCGTCTCGCTGTTCGATATTGTGCGTTTGCGCTCAGGAGGCTCCCTGGTTAGCGTTCAGCGGTGAAAAAGCCCGATAAACACTATCTTAAAATGATTAGAACCAAAATGAGCACGTGAACATTTGACAATGAGCACGTTAACATCCGGCTGGGATGTATAGAAACAAAACAACTTCAAACAGCCGCGAACGGTTGTATTTGTTCGGTAAGCGGTTTTGATTGACAGAAGTTTTCATGTTGTGGTATATGGCTCGGGTATCATGAGCACGTTATCGATGTATGTACGATGCGCCATGGGCGCGGGGAATAGTTGGGAAGCAGGTTAGCGTGGAAGGCATGGCTCAGCAGACAAGGAATGGTCATTCGGCGAGCGCGGCAGAGGTTGCGGCGCTCGCTGGCGTGAGCCGCCAGACTGTGTCTCGCGTGGTCAACGGTATGCCCAACGTGACGGAAAAGACGCGCAAGCGTGTGCTGGCCGCCATGGAAGAGCTGGGCTTTCGTCCCAATTTTGCTGGAGCGGCGTTGCGCGGCGGGTCGTATCGTTCTATTGGCCTGTGCATGTACAACATCACACGTGTCGGTAACCTGGCGACGCTCGAGGGTATCATGCAAGCGGCGCGCGAGCACGATTTTGCCGTCACTATGATCGAGATGGGCGGCGACAAGCCCTATACACTTGCCGATGCCTCGCGCCGCATGGTCGAGCGACCCGTCGACGGCATGATTCTCAACATGAACCGCATGGCTCCCGATTTTGAGGAGTTTGTTCCCCAGCCGGGAGTGCGAACGGTCATCCTGTCCATGTATGCGCATCCGCGCTGCACGACGATCGACTCCGACCAGTATGGTTCGTGCGAGCTGTTGACCAATTATCTGCTGGAACATGGTCACTCGAATATGCGGTTTGTGGCGGGTCCGGAAAACTCGATTTCCTCGCGTTTTCGTGAGGCCGGTTGGCGCGATACGCTGGGTCGTGCTCATGTCGATGCCGCTCCGATGCTGCGTGGCGATTGGAGTGCGGACAGTGGGTACGCCATGGGCGAGCGGATTGCGGCCGAGGTGCTTGCCGGCGGGTCGCAGGCGCCGACTGCCGTGCTTGCGGCAAATGACCAGATGGCGCTGGGCGTTATCGCCGCGCTCGAGAACGCGGGCCTGTCCGTGCCCGACGACGTGAGCGTGGTTGGTATCGACGACGCACTCGAGGGACTTGTTCCTCACAATCGGCTGACGACGCTGCGATTTGATTTGCGCGGTGTCGGTAAGCTTGCGTTTGAGGCGGCGATTGGAGAGAGCTCGTCTATCGAGGCGATTCATGTGCCGAGTACGCTGGTCGAACGCTCGACTGTTAGGGACATACGGGGTTAGGTCCTACTCCGTTTGTCTCGATTTGTAACAGGTAGACGGTCAAAAGCGGGCTACGTGTTACAGATTTAGATTCTTCGGAAAGAGCAATCCTGTTCGTCTCAATCTGTAACAGCTAGGACCAAAAAACTCGGCTAGATGTTACAGATCGAGACAAACGGCTCCCGACCAGCCCAAAAACAAAAAGACCGGGGGCGGCGCGCCGTGTGACGTGCCGCCCCCGGCTGAGAAATGGGGACAGGTTGTGTGAGCGGGCAACCCCGCCAGCCACTAGTCCAGACGACGGGTCTGCGCCACGTGCTTATACCAGTATGCGCTTGCCTTGGGCGTGCGCTTCTGGGTTTCAAAGTCAACGTAGAAGAAGCCGTAACGCTTGTTGTAGCCATTGGTCCAGGAGAACTGATCCTGCAGGCTCCACAGGAAGTAGCCGCCCACGTTGACGCCCACCTCCATGGCCTTGAGTAACCAGCGCAGGTGCTGCTCGATGTAGTCGATGCGCGGCTGGTCGTCCACAAAACCGTCCTTGTAGGGGTCCTTGTAGCCCATGCCGTTCTCGGTGATGAAGATCTGCTTGTAGTTGGGGTAGCGCTGCTTAATGTAGACGAGCAGATCGAACAGGCCCTCGGGATAGATGATCCAGTCCCAGTCGGTGGTGGGGACGCCGGGCTTGTTCACATGCTCGCCAATGCCCTTAACGCGCCAGCGGCCAGTGCCCTTCTCGCCCGTACCGTTGTGGTGCAGGTCGTTCTCGCCATCGTAAGCCTTCAAGAAGCGGCACTGGTAGTTGTTAACGCCCAGGTAGTCGTTGTAGAGCGCGGCCTCGCGCATGATTTCCAGATCCTCGTCTAGGATCTCGATGGTGCCGCCCGAGACGGCAGCCAGGCGGTTGGCGCACTCGAGGGTGTCGGGCGCATAGTCGCCGCGGAAGGTGGCGTCGAGCAGAAACTGGTTCTGCAGCACGTGTTCGTTGTTGGCGGCCTTGATGTCGGCGGGGTCGTTCTCGTTGAGCGGATACTTAAACTCCAGCGACTGAATGACGCCGATCTTGCCCTTAAAGCCACCGTTGTGGAAGGCCAGTACTGCCTTGGCGTGGGCGAGCATCATGTTGTGCTCGCACTGGAAGGCTTCGGCCAGATGCGCCTTGACGCCACCGGGGAAGGTGCCCTCGATGTAGGTGTTGGAGGCGTCGGCCCAGATCTCGTTAAAGGTGAACCAGTAGGTCACCTGGTCGGCGTACTCCTTAAAGCAGAAGGTGGCAAAGTCCACAAAGGCGTCGATGGTCTCGCGGTTGAGGAAGTCGCCCTTCTCAAAGAGGGGCAGCGGCGTGTCAAAGTGATGCAGCGTGACAAACGGCTCAACGTGGTGCTTATGGCACTCGGCGAAGAGATCGTGATAGAACTGGACACCCTCGGGGTTGATCTCGCCGGTGCCGTTGGGGAAGATGCGGCTCCAGGCAATGGAGAGGCGAATGCCGTTGATGCCAAACTCCTCGCACAGCTCCAAATCGACGGGGTACTGGTTGTAGAAGTCCGAAGCGGGATCGGGGGAGAAACGGCCCTGGGCCTCCAGGAAGTCGTCCCAGGCAACCTTGCCCTTACCGTGAGTGCGGGTCTCGCCCTCTACCTGGTAGGCAGCAGTGGCGCCGCCAAAGACAAAGTCCTCGGGAAACTGCGCGGGCGGGTTGGTGACGCTAGCGGGGTTAACGGACATGATGATCCAATCGTCTAAATCGAAGGGCCAGCCGGTCTTGGATGGTCGGCTGGCCCTGAGCGTTACTTACTTCGAGAGTTGCTCGCTTACGAAGGCGAGAGACTTATCGCCGTTCTGGGAAAGCTCGATGTACTGCTTACCACGGCAGGCGACGCACTTGTTGCCCACGCGCTCGCAGTCCTTCTGCAGGTCGGCCAGGTAGCTGGCAGCCTGCGGGGCCAGGACGACCAGGTCAAAGTCGGGGAGCATGTCAACGTGGTTGCCATAGGCCTCGGCAGCGGTCTCAAGATTGATGCCGCGCTCTTTGGCAGCCTTGGCCAGCGCGTTGGCGAGCAGGCCCGAAGTACCGCCGCCCTGGCAGAGCACGAGCACGCGCTTGCCGTTGAGGTCGCTGGTGGTCGTTGCCTCGGCAGCGGGTGCTGCGGAAGCGGCGGGAGCGTCGGCCTCCACGGCCTCGGCAGCAGCGCCGGCGGCAACGCTCTTGGCATCGGCCTTGCCCTGGAAGGCATCGTTAAGCTTGGCGGCCTTCTCGGCGTTCTTGGCGGCGAGCTCCTCCTGGGAGATCTCGGCCTCCTCGGCGCACTTCTGGGCGTCATAGGCTCGGAAGAACGGGTAGTACAGAACGAAGTCGACGACCAGGATAAGGGCGAGCATCACAAAGGCGAGCGGCTGGAAGCCCAGGCCCATGATGGTGCCGATGGGGCCGGGGACGGTCCAAGGCAGGGTGTACATAAAGCCGTTCATGCCCAAGAAGTCGATAAAGATCTTGAGGATCCAGATGTTGGCGATCGGGGCAAAGACAAACGGGACAAAGAAGACGGGGTTGAGCACGATGGGTGCGGCGAACAGCAGCGGCTCGTTGACAGCGAAGCAGACCGGGACGATGGCGGCCTTACCGACGGCGCGCATCTCCTGGGACTTGGCTAGGAAGCAGAACATAAAGACCAGGACGAGTGTGGCGCCGGTGCCGCCCATGCAGACGACGAAGTACTGGGCACCCTGGGTCAGGACAGCGGAAGCGTGCTGGCCAGCCTGGAACGCAGCCAGGTTGTCGGTCATGTTGGCAACGAGAGCGGCGGCGATGGCGGGCTCGACGATCGAGGGGCCGTGGACGCCGACGAACCAGAAGAGGCTCATGGCGCCGTAAATCACAGCGAGGCCGATATAGCCGTCGGCAGCGGTGAACAGGGGCTGGAACACCTGGATGACGCCCTGGGCAAAGCAGAAGCCAAAAGCAGCGCGGAAGACGATGTCAAAAACCCAAAAGACGGTGATGCAGACGGAGAAGGGGATGATGTCCTTAAAGGTCTGCGAGATGTTGGGTGGAACCTGCTCGGGCATCTTGACGGTGATGTTGCGCTTAATGAAGAACTTGTAGATGATGCCAGTCACAAACGCAGCGATGAAAGCGGTCAGCAGGCCCTTGGAACCAAGGTAGGTGGTGTTGAAGCCGCTGGCGGCGTCCGTGGCGATGGTGTCGCTCGAAAGGAGCAAGAAGCCGATGATGGCCGCGCACATGCACGAGATGAAGTTGATCTGGTTGTTCTTGGGCAGATCGCGGTTCTGGGCGTCGGCGAAGTGCTTGGCAGTGGTGGCGGCGCAGGCGATGGCCAGGATGCCCATGGAGTAGTTGTAGCACTTCCACAGGGCGTTGTTGATGTCATCGGGCCAGTAGAAACCCCAGATGTTGGGGACCGAGGCTACCAGGCAGAAGATGGACGAGAAGATGATGATGGGGATGACGGAGATAAAGCCGTCGCGGATCGCCTTGAGGTACTTGTTGCGGGCGATCGCGTTGAAAAAGGGCTGGCCCTTTTCGATGATGGCGATGAGTTGCTCCATGCAATGCTCCTAAGAGTCGGTGGGTTAGCAACGATGGTAGCTTTTGACGTTCGGTTGCCAAAATGTTGACGTTGCCATTTTGTGACACAAAAAAAGACGCGAACCGGTGGTTCCTGTGCCTGCGAACCGTCGATTCCTTATGCGTAAACGTTTGAGCCGCCCGGTGGCTCTGTGTTTGCACAATGGCAACGTTAACATTTGGGCGCCAAAAGCCGTTCGGGGAAGCAAAAATGTCGGTGAACGGTAGGTTTTGGGTGGTGAGCGTATGGTGGGGGAGGCGTTGGATATACTTGAAGGCGTTAAAAATGACTGCGCAGGGTGCCACCAATGGCATCGTTGACATAGAAAGATCGACCTATGGCCGCTGTTAAAAAATCGGTATCCGTCAAAGACGTAGCGCGCCTCGCGGGCGTCTCGGAGCAGACAGTCTCGCGTACGGTGCACGATTCGCCCAGCGTGCGCCCCGAGACCAAGGAACGCGTGCGTGCCGCCATGCGCGAGCTGGGGTATCGCCCCAATTTTGCCGGTCGATCGCTGCGCCGCGGTAAGTTTAAGACCGTCGGCGTCGCCATGTTCAACATTACCGGCACCGGCAATCTCGACCGTATGGAGGGCTTTGCCGCAGCGGCCGACAAACATGGCTATGCCATCACCCTCACTAAAGTAGACGGGCATCCGTATACCCTCGAGAGCGCATCGTCGCGCATGAGCGCACTGCCGGTGGATGGCATGGTTGTGATTATGAACCGCATGCCGGCGGACTTTGGAACCTTCGAGCCGCTGCCCGGCATGCAGACGGTGCTCGTTACGATGTTGGAGCACCCGCTCTGTTCAACGGTCGATAACGACCAGTTCGATTGCTCGCGCCAGGTGGTCGAGTATTTGCTGGGGAGGGGGCACAAAACCGTGCACTTTATCTCATGCCCCGAGCGCTCGCTTTCGGGCATGCGGCGCGAGGAAGGCTGGCGTGAGACATTGCGTGCGCATGGCATTGAGCCCCCGCAGCTCGTGCGCGGCGACTGGACGGCACAGAGCGGATATGCCGCAGGCCAGGCTCTGGCGGAAGATCCGACCTGTACGGCCATCTATGCCTCCAACGATGCCATGGCATATGGCTGCATCCGTGGGCTCGAGTCGCGCGGAAAGCGTGTGCCCCAGGACGTGAGCGTGGTGGGTGTTGATGACAGCCTGGGCGATATCGTGCCCGATTGTCGCCTGACCACGGTGCGCTTTGACAACAAGCGCGTCGGCATGTGGGCGGTTGACAAGATTGCCGGCGCCGAGGGCGTTGCGCCCGGTGTGGAGCACATGCTGTTTCCGGGCGTGCTCGTCGAGGGCGATACGGTGCGCGATTGGCGCTAGGGCGCGGGTCTGTTTGGGTTTCCGCTAATTGTGTTCGATATTGTTCAGATTGGTTTAAAAACCGTTCGCGGGCAAAAATTGACCGTTCATAGCTTGAAATTACGTTTTGCGCTGTTCTTTTTTGTTTGAATGTTAATGTTTCTCCCATACAGAACGCAGCGCGTATGCCCGGACGCGATGCTCTCCATTGGTTCATATGTGAAAGGAACGCAACATGGCAACCAAAGAAGAAATCTCGATGGTTGGATTCGAGATTGTCGCATACGCAGGTGACGCCCAGACCGATCTGCTTGCAGCGCTCGATGCTGCTCGCGAGGGTGATTTTGAGAAGGCCGAACAGCTGCACAAGGATGCCAGCGATGCGCTTATCGGCGCCCACGACACGCAGACCAAGCTGCTTTCGCAGGAGGCCGGCGGCGGCGAGATGGAGATGACCTTCATCATGGCTCACGCTCAGGACACTCTCATGACCACTATGATCCTGGAGAAGCAGGCCCGCTTTACCATCGATGCCTACAAGCGCATCGCCGAGCTCGAGGCCAAGCTCGCCTAACGAGCCCTCACAACCAAGTCCCCTTCCAAAAGCTCTGCCGCTACCCGCGGCAGGGCTTTTTCTGTCCTCCTCCAAGTTGCGGTGAAATGGGGACTGAATAGGGGCCGGCGGGCGCAAAACAATCCCTATTCCACCGCAACTCATCCCGAGACGGTCATTGGGGATAGTCTTGGTGCGCTCCGTTCGTCCTCCCGTTCGATTTTTGCTCGGTGGGTATACTTCCTTTCGCATTAACCACCGGACTGAGGAGGTATCCAAATGCCGGATAACGGGTCAATACAAAAGGGAGACGCGCATGAGATGGCTCATGGGCGTCCTGTCCAGATAACCGAGCATACGACGGTAACCGAGCTGCAGCCCAGCCTGTCCGATGTCGTGTGCGCAAACAAAAAGCTGCAGATTGGCTTTATCGTTGCGCTCGTGGTACTGGCGCTGTTGTCGGGCTTTGTAGCTCGTCCGCATTTTGCCGATACCAAGACCTGGGACTCCACCATCGAGGTCATCGATCAAAAGAAGGGCAATGTTTTGGCGCTCACGACCTCGTGCGTCGTCCTATCTGCGGGTATCACCGCGCTGCCGGGCGATACGGGAACGCCGGTTGCCGAGCAGCTCGCGCAGCTTTCGGGAAACTTGGGTATCGTGCTTGCCGTGCTCTATCTTGAGAAATATCTGCTGACCATTTTGTGGTCGGTTGGCCTGGGCATCCTAATTCCGTTTGCGCTGGTGCTCTTTGCAGTGTCGCTTGGTATTCACGGACGCTGGAGCACCAGCGCCGTCTTGCGCCGCGTGGCAACGCGTGTGCTGGTGGTCGCCATAATTGGCATGGCGTTGGTGCCTGCAAGCGTATGGGTGTCGCAGAAGGTCGACGAAACGTATCGCGTTAGCATCGAGGCGGCCGAGCAAAAGGCGGCCGACGCTGCGGGTGCGGCAGATAGCGACAGCTCCAAAGCAGGCAAGAAAAAGACCGAGTCCACAGAGTCCAAGAGCGTGCTTGAGCAGCTTGCCGACGGGGCCTCGAGCCTAGTCACGTCGGTGACCAGCGGTGCCAAGCAGATGACCGACGAGATCGTGCAGCAGGTGACCGACCTTATCGAAGGCGTCATCGTGATGATCGTGACTTCGTGCGTTATCCCGCTGCTGGTGCTCGTGGCGTTTCTGTGGCTGGGCCACACCCTGCTGGGGATCGATATCTCCGGTCCCGCGAACTATCTGACGGGCCGCTTTCTGGGCGCTCCGTCCAAGCATGCCAAGAAGGGCGGGCAGTCCGAGTAGGCGGCAAAGCGTTCTTTGGAAGATCAACTGTAAGAAGGGCGGCCGAGACACGTTCTCGGTCGCCCTTTTGTTTGTTGAACACGTGGCCGCTACGTCCGTGCCGGGCCCAAACGGTCAGCAATCATCCGTAAACGGTATTTGTTCAAAAAAGAACAAAGATAAACAAATAATGGTTGCAGTCGATGTTCGAATGTGTTCAAATAAACATGAACAGTGAAGAACCGCACATTCAGATGCCCGGACCTGAACGCGATTCAACACTTCCAAACAGAAACTACGCACCTGCGTATCTCTCAAGGAGGATGTCATGAGGGTTGTAATCGCTTCCGATGCCGACGGTATGTCGATGAAGGAGTCCATCAAGGAGATGCTCATCGCCGACGGTCACGAGGTCGTCGACTATTCCGAGACCCCTGCCGCGGACTTTGTCGATTCCGCGACCGCCGTTGCCAAGGACCTGCTGGAGCACAAGGATTCCCAGGGCTTCGCATTCGATAAGTACGGCGTCGGCTCCTATATGGCCGCCGTCAAGATCAAAGGCATGGTCGTCGCCAACATTTCCGACGAGCGTTCTGCCTACATGACCCGCGAGCACAACGGCTCGCGCATGGTCACCATGGGCCCGGGCGTTGTGGGCACCGAGGTCGCCAAGAAGATCGCCCGCGAGTTCCTGCGCGCCCAGTACGCCGGCGGCCGTCACCAGATCCGTGTCGACATGCTCAACAAGATGGCCTAACGAGAGCCACCGAGAACTCGAACTTCTACCTCAACTTGTGAATTCAGACGAAAGGACGTTCTGATGAAGAAGACCATCGCAATCGGTTGCGACCATATCGTTACGGACGAGAAGATCTATCTGGCCGACCGCCTGGAGCAGGCTGGCTACAAGGTGCTCGACTGCGGCACCTACAGCCACACCCGTACGCACTATCCCATCTACGGTAAGGCCGTGGGCGAGGCTGTTGCCAGCGGCAAGGCCGACTTTGGCGTGGCCCTGTGCGGCACCGGCATCGGCATCACCAACGCCGTCAACAAGGTTCCCGGCGCCCGTTGCGCCCTGGTTCGCGACATGACCTCTGCCCTGTATGCCCGTCGCGAGCTCAACGCTAACATCGTGGGCTTTGGTGGCAAAATCACCGGCGAGTTCCTGATGGCCGACATCATGCTCGCCTTCCTGGAGGAGCCCTACGAGAAGACTCCCGAGCACGATGCCCTGATCGCCAAGATCGATGCCTGCAACAAGGCCGACGCCGAGGCTCAGGCTGACCCGCACTTCTTTGACGAGTTCCTCGAGAAGTGGGACCGCGGCGAATACCATGATTAGCGGGTATCCGGCGTAATTAACTAGTCCGTTGACGGCTCGCGTTTCTGTGATGGGGCGCGGGCCGGTTTTCTATCAGCCCTATTGACTTGGCGGGCTGTCGTAAGAAAGGGAAGGCTCCTATGGAGTTTGTTCTTGATAACGGTTTGATTCGTGTGGCGTTGAGCACGGCGGGCGGGTCGTTCACTTCTATTGTGGCCAACGGCCGTGAGTACCTATGGCAGGGTGACCCGGCGGTCTGGTCGGGCCAGGCACCCATTTGCTTCCCGATCTGCGGCGGCCTTCGTGACGGTCGCGCAATGACCATGGGCGGCCGCGAGGTTAAGCTCGCCCGCCACGGCTTTGCGCGCAAACAGGAGTGGAAGCTCGAGGAACAGAGCGACAACATGGTTGCGCTGAGCCTAAGATCTGCCGACCATGCCGAGTTACTCGAGCAGTACCCGTATCCGTTTAAGATCGTTGCTCGTTACACGATCGATTCGGAAAAGGTGGCCGTGTCGTACGAGGTGACCAATGAGGGCACCGAGGACATGCCGTTCTTTGTGGGCGGTCACCCCGGCTTTAAGTGCCCGCTCGACGAGGGCGAGTCCTATGACGATTATGAGCTTCGTTTTGAGCAGCGCGAGGCCCCCGAGCTCTGTACTGCCGTTCCCTCGACGGGCCTGATTGATGTTGAGCATCGCAGCAAGAACCCCATGGTCGGCCAAAACCTGCCGCTTACCCACGAACTCTTCGACTTCGCCGAGACCATCTTTGACGTGCTCGAGAGCCGTGTGGTTACGCTGACCAAGAAAACCGAGGACAAGGGCGTGCGACTGACGTTCCCCGATATGCCGTACCTGATTGTGTGGAGCAAGCCCGAGGGCGACTTTGTGGCCGTGGAACCGTGGGGCGGCCTGTCCACCTGCTCCGACGAGGACGATGTCTTGGAGCACAAGCGTGGCTGCCTAGTTGCCAAGCCGGGGGAGACCGTCACCCGCGGCTTTGAGATCGAGATTCTTTAACGAGCTATCGTATGTTTGGGGCCGCGCGTGCCGTGCCCCGGAAACAGGAGTTCAATATGATTCTGACCGTTACCATGAACCCGTCGATTGATACGCGCTATCAGCTCGACAAGTTGATCATCGACGACGTGAACCGCGTGACGCCCGAAAAGACCGCTGGCGGTAAGGGCCTCAACGTGAGCCGCGTGTTGCTGCAGCTGGGCGACGACGTGCTCGCGACCGGTCTGCTCGGCGGCCACATGGGTGCCTATATGGCCGAGCTCATGGATGCTGACGGCGTCAAGAACGACTTTGTGCCTATCGCCGGTGAGACGCGCATCTGCCTGAATATCCTGCACGAGGGCAATCAGACCGAGCTTTTGGAGAGCGGCCCGCAGATCGCCCTGGCCGAGCTCGAGGCCTTTACGGCCAAGTTCGCCGAGCTTGCAGCGAAGGCGGACGTTGTGACGCTTTCGGGCTCGCTGCCGCGTGGCGTCGATGCCGGCTACTATGCCGAGCTCGTCAAGATCGCCGAGGAGGCGGGCGCCAAGGTGCTGCTCGACACCTCGGGTGCATCGCTGGAGGCCGCGCTGGAGTCCGACGCTAAGCCTGAGCTCGTAAAGCCCAATCTGACCGAGATTAACGGCCTGCTGGGTACGTCCTTTACGACCGATGATGTCGATGCCCTACGCGAGGCGCTTGCCGCCGATGGCCGCTTTGCCGGTATTCCCTGGGTTGTCGTTTCGATGGGCGCTGCCGGTTCGGTGGGCTTCCATGAGGGTCGCGCGTTCCGCGCCAAGACGCCCGCGATTGCGGCTGTGAACGCGACGGGTTCCGGCGACTCGACCATCGCCGGCTTTGCGCATGCCATTGCTGCCGGCGCCGACGACGTCACGGTGCTCAAGACCGCCAATACCTGCGGCAAGCTCAACGCCATGGATCCCAAGACCGGCCACCTGGTCATGGATCGCTGGGACGAGATCTACAACAGTGTTGTCGTGACTGAACTGTAGGGTTACGCGGTTTTACCAAACCGCGTAACGGCGCGACGCTGCAAACGCCCCTAAGCGGCAATCTGACGTTCAATCGTCGGGCATGACCAAAAGGTCAATGCCCTCCTCTTTCACGTCACCTTGCTCGCTTAGGGGCGTTTTCGCTGTCGTTGCCAAGACACCGGCGTTGCCTTGGTCGCAAGTAGTCATTGGGGACGCTCTTTAATGACTAGTCGTTTAAGAACGCCCCTTAAGAATGACCCCAATGACTACACTCAAAAACGGCGTCCGCCGGCGATGTTGCCGGCGGGCGCCGCTGTCGCGTAGGCGCTATTCGTTGAGTGCGTGCGTTCGGGCTCGCTGCTACAGCGAGCCGATAAAGCGCTGCTGGGCGGCGCGTCCTGCCTCGTCCCACTTAAAGACTCCGGCGCTGTCGAGCACGTGGCCAAACACCACGCCCACCTCCTCGTGCAGGATGTCGATGGCGTTGTCCGCCGTAAGCTCGTCGGCGCGGCGGGCAAAAACGTCTTCGGCCCATGCGGCGTGGCTGCGGCATAGATCATCGCCCTCGAGCGCGCTAGCAAGGTCGTAGCTGGCATCGGCCTTGGCTGCCAGCAGATGCTCGCGGACAGCGCCGAGCTCGGGAACCAGGCGCGGCGGAAGAATGGCCAGGCCCATGACCTCGATCAGGCCGATGTTTTCCTTTTTAATGTGGTGGTACTCGGCATGCGGGTGGAATACGCCCAGCGGATGCTCGTCGGTCGTGATGTTGCAGCGAAGCGCCAGGTAGGCCTCGTAGACTTCGCCGCCGGCATTGCCGCGCGAGTCGACGCGGCGGATGACGGGCGTCACGGTGTTGTGCGCCACGCCGTCGGCTGTGTGCGCGATGACGCCCACAGACTCATCGGTCCACTCGCGCCAGGCGAGGATAATCTTCTCGGCGGCGTCGAGCAGCTGGGCGCGGTCGTGCGAGCGCAGTCGCAGCACCGAAAGCGGCCACTGCAACACGGTACCGCTGACCTGGTCAAAGCCGGGCACGCTAAACTGTGAGACCTCGGCAGCGTGCATCATGGGGAACTCGTGCGCGCCGCCCTGGAAGTGGTCGTGCGACAGAATCGAGCCGCCCACGATGGGCAGGTCGGCGTTGGAGCCAATAAAGTAGTGCGGGAACAGGTCGACAAAGTCGAGCAGGCAGGTCAGCCCCTTGCGGTCGACGTGCATCGGACGATGCTCGGAGCTCATGGCAATGCAGTGCTCGTTAAAGTACGCGTACGGGCTGTATTGGAAGCCCCAGCGCTCGCCGTCGAGCTTAATAGGGATAACGCGCAGATTCTGGCGGGCGGGATGGGCGCCGCCGTCGGCTGCAGCGGAGCGTCCGGGATAGCCCTCGTTTTCGATGCAGAGCTGGCAGGCGGGATACTTCTCGCCCGTGTTTTTGGCGGCGCCGGCCGCGGCAATATCGCGCGGGTCCTTCTCAGGCTTGGACAGGTTGATGGTGATCTCAAGATCACCCCAGTTGGTGGGGGTGCTCCATTTGATGTTGCGCGCGATGGCGGCACGGCGCACGTAGCCGGCGTCGCAGCACAGGCCGTAGAACCAGTCGGTCGCGGCGCGGGGCTCGTTGATGCCCATGCGTCCGTTGAACTCCTCGTTTACAACCGAAGGCCTTGGCATGAGCGCGCCCATGATGCGCATGGCGATGCGGTCGCGGCCCGATGCCGTGTCCTCGGCGGCGCCGTTGGCAACAGCCGCCTCGGCAAGCGCGGCAAGTGTGCCTTCAAGGTCAAAGTTGGGCAGGGTGTCGGGGTGCAAGAGCGAGAGTTTTTCGACCTGGAGCGCCCAGGCCATGTCGAGCGCCGGGCCCGTAGCACCGATGCACTCGAGAATGGTGTTATACGCCCAGATGCGATCGTCCTGGCCGATCATCGATCGGTGGATAGCGTACTCGATCAGGTTCTGCGCGGCCTCGCGCACGTCAGTCATTACAGCCATGCCGCGTAAGCCCCCTTGTCAGAAATTGCGTAGTGGCGGGCAGAGCCCTCGCCCAGCCAGCCGTTCATCTTGGTGATAAAGGTGTCGACCAGGTCGAGCGGCACGAAGGCCTGGATGGTGCCACCAAAGCCGCCACCGTGGATACGGACGGCGCCACGGCCGTCGAGCACGTGCTCGGCCAGTGCCAGGGCATACATCGAGGGCTGCTCGGAGCCCAGCTTGGCAACGACATTCTGTAGGTACATGGCAGAGCTGGCGCCGGACTCGCGCGTCAGGACCAGGAACTGATCGATGTCGCCGGCGTTGAGCGCTGCCCAGCGCTTATCGACCAGGCCGTTTTCGTACCAGTAGTGAACGGCGCGCAGGCAGGCGCGGTCGCCCAGCTTGGCGCGCAGCTCGGGGAGCTTGGCGTCAAAGTCCGCCACGTTTACCTCGCACAGGCGTGCCTTGCCAAACTCGGCAGCGACGTCCTGCATCTCGCGCGGAACGGCGGCGTAGTCGTCGGTGGCGGCCACGTGGTCGGCACCGACCTTAACGAGCACGAGCGCATAACCGTGATCCTCAAAGTTGAGCTCGAGCTTCTGGGTTTTAGGCTGAGCCTGATCCTCAAAGTCCATGTAGGCGAGGCCGCCCAAGCAAACGGCGGCCTGGTCCATCAGACCGCAGGGCTTGCCGTAATAGTTGTTCTCGGTGCGCTGGCTCATCTGGGCGAGCGCGACGGGCTCGATGGCGGGTGCGTCCCAGAGCGTCTCCATGGCGCGACCGTATGCCGCCTCGACAGCAGCGGAGCTCGAAAGACCGCCGCCCGAGGGGACGGAGCAGGTGAAGGCAAAGTCGAAACCCTGGGGCTCAACGCCCAGAGCAGCGATTTCGTGGGCCATGCCGCGGACGAGGCTCGCGGACGTGCCCTTCTCGGACTCCTGAACGTCTAGCGTGTCGAGCGCGATTTCAAACGTGGGATAGCCCTCGTCGGCTACGCGAACCTTGTTGGAATCGGTTGCCACGGCGATGCCGTCGACGGCGACATCGAGCGAGCCGGCGATAACGTGGCCACCCTCGTGGTCAGTGTGGTTGCCGCTGATCTCGGAGCGGCCGGGCGCGTGCACGTAGAGCACCTGGCGGTCGCCGACGGGGCCAAACTCCTCCTCAAACAGCTTGGTGAGCGTGGCGAATGTCTTATCGTCGGGGGTGGTCATGGGAGTCCTTTCCTTGACACCGGAGAGACTGATCCGTGTCGTTAATGAGTACGTTAACAATTATGAGCACCACAAACCAGACGGTCGCGGTGCCGCACGTTAATGGGTATGTTAACGTACTCATAACACAACGCATATCTATTTTTGAGAATCTGGTAATCGGTAGATTTTCGGCCGTGAACGGTGTGGCTGTATGGACATATGGAGCAAAAGAACCGCCGATAGAAAAAGTAGAGTACGTTAACATGCGTCCGACGATAGCGGGCCTCGGTGCGGGGTGTATTTCTGCCCGGGCCGGCATTCACGCTACTCAGATCTCGCAAGGGTGAAGGTGATTCAGTGGCAAGGCGCCCGTCCAACGATACCAGTTCGCGTCCGGTCTCCATGGCCGACGTCGCCCGCGCTGCTGGCGTTTCGCAGCAGACGGTTTCGCGCGTCGTCAACGGCTTGCCCAACGTTAACGAGCAGACGCGCCAGCGCGTGCAGGCTGCTATGCAGGAGCTCGGCTTTCGTCCGAGTTATGCCGGTCGCTCGCTGCGCGACGGCCGTTACCATTCGGTCGGCCTGTGCGTCAACGATGTCACCAAGTTTGGTAACCTCTCAATGATCGATGGCATCGCCAGCGCTGCTCGCGAGCATAATTGCGCCATCACGCTGGTCGAGATGTCCAAGACCGAGGAGTTTTCGCTTGCCGAGGCCACGCGTCGTATGGCCGCATTGCCGGTGGACGGCATCATCATCGGCATGAGCCGCATGGCACCCGATTTTGAGACGTTCGATCCGTTGCCGGGTATCGGCACGGTTATCGTCACCATGTATGCGCACCCGCGGGTGACCACGGTCGACTCCGATCATTACGGCTGCTCGCTGCTGCTCATGGATCACCTGTTTGAGTTGGGGCACGAGCAAATTCGTTATATTGGCGGCCCGTCGTTCTCGGTCGACGAGCAATTTCGTCGCGCCGGTTGGCAGGATGCGCTCGAGCGTAAACACATCGAGCCGGTAGAGCCGCTCGAGGGTGACTGGTCTGCCAACAGCGGTTACGAGGCCGGCAGATATCTGGCCGAGCACGACCGCACCATGACGGCGATTTACGCGGCAAACGACCAGATGGCAAATGGCGCGATTGCAGCGCTGCGCGATAGCGGATTGCGCGTGCCCGAGGACGTGAGCGTGGTGGGTGTCGATGACTCGCTCGACGACTTTGTGGCACATAACGAGCTCACGACCGTTCGATTCGACTTGCATCAGCGTGGGCGCGAGGTATTCGAGCATGCGGTTCCCGAGGCGGGTACGGCGGGCAAAACCGTTGCTATTCGTATTCCCGGCCAGCTCATCATTCGACATAGCACGGCGATACCGCGCGCATAGTTTGTGCAGGTAAATGGTGCTTTATCGCATTTCAATAACAATCGGTAAGGATGCCGGCAGATAGCCGTGGCTATGAAGGCGAGTGTTATGATAGACGGGCTCTTTTGTCTATCTAGGAGGCTTTGCCTGATGGAGATCACCAAGGATATCCGCTATATTGGCGTTAACGATCACGACATTGACCTGTTCGAGGGCCAGTACGACGTGTCCGAGAACGGTATGGCATATAACAGCTACGTTATCTTGGGCGATAAAATCGCTGTCGCCGATTCGGTCGACGCTGGCTTTGTCGACGAGTGGCTCGGCAACCTCGAGGCCGCGCTCGACGGCCGTACGCCCGACTACCTGGTTGTCCATCACATGGAGCCCGATCACTCTGCTGGCATCGCCGCCTTTATGGAGCGCTATCCCCAGGCGCAGATCGTGGCAAGCATGGGCGCTTTCCGCATGATGGTCAACTACTTTGGCACCGACTTCCCCGAGCGCAAGATGGTCGTCAAAGATGGCGACGTGCTCGACCTGGGCGGCCACAGCCTGACGTTTGTCGGCGCTCCCAACGTGCACTGGCCCGAGGTGCTCTTCTCCTACGAGTCCACCGACAAGGTGCTCTTTAGCGCCGACGGCTTTGGCAAGTTTGGCGCCAACGACATCGAGGATCCCGAGGGTTGGGCTTGCGAGGCTCGCCGCTACTACTTTGGCATCGTCGGTAAGTTCGGCAAGTTCGTGCAGGCCGTCCTCAAGAAGGCCGCCAATCTGGACATCCAGATCATCTGCCCGCTTCACGGTCCTGTTCTTAGCGAGAACCTGGGCTATTACCTCGACACCTACAACACCTGGTCGAGCTATCAGCCCGAGGACAAGGGCATCACGATTGCCTATGCGAGTGTGTATGGCCATCTGAAGGCTGCCGTTGAGGAGCTCGCTTCTGCGCTTGAGGCTCGCGGCCAGAAGGTTTCCGTCTTTGACCTGGCTCGCGACGACATGGCCGAGGCCGTTGAGGATGCGTTCCGCTACGACCGCCTGGTGCTCGCTTCCATCACCTATCAGGGCGAGATCTTCCCGTTCATGAGCACCTTTATCCATACGCTCGCCGAGCATGCCTACCAGAACCGCACCGTGGCGCTCGTCGAGGCCGGCTCTTGGGCGCCCGCTGCTGCCAAGGTTATGACCAAGGAGCTCGAGGGCATGAAGGACATCACCCTGGCGCAGAACAAGGTGACCGTGCTGGGCTCGCTCAACGACGCCTCGCGCGCTCAGATCGAGGCCCTCGCCGACGAGCTGTCCAAGTAGCGACACGTTCACTTTTGACGCTCAACCATCACAACCACCACAAAGGGGACAGGCACCTTTGTGGTGGTTTTTATTTAGTTGACGGCGATGATGAGGGCTGGACGTGCGCCGTCGGCGGTCTTGGCGATTGAGGTGGCGACGGCGCCTTCGGGGTCTCGGTCCATCACGATGGCGTCGACATCGGTCAGCTTGGCAAAGCGGTACATGCCGCGTCCGTTAACCTTGCTGGCGTCCATGAGGGCGACGCTTTGATGGGCCGCGGCGATCATAGCCGTTTTGGTCTCGGCCATCTGAGGAAAGTCGGTCGTAAAGCCGCAGCTGGAGACAAAGGCGCCGGGGCACATGACGGCCAGATCGGCATGGACCATTTGGAGCGCCTGCATGGTGAGCGGTCCGTACAGATAACGATGGCCTTTGCGCAGCGCCCCGCCCAGCATGACGACATCGACCGAGGGCATGCTCTCGTCGATATAATCGGCGATGGTAATGTCGGCCGTGATAACGGTGATGCCGTCGCGCTGATCGAGGAGCCGGACGAACTCGAGCGCCGTGGTGCCCGAGTCAACGAGCAGCGTGTCGCCGTCATTGACGAGCTCGATGGCGCTTTGCGCGATGGCCTGCTTGGCGGCGACGTTGACATTGATGCGGCGATCCTGCGTGGAGACGGTCAGGCGTTTGTGGAGCGAGACAGCACCGCCGTGCGTGCGGCGCAGCTTGCCTGCTTCGGCGAGCGCGTCCAGGTCGGCGCGGGCGGTGACGGAGGACACGCCAAAGGTCTGGGCGATTTCTGCTACCTGCACCGAGGCATTATGATCGAGCATTTCCATAATGGCGGTACGGCGTTCGTCGGCAAAAGCGCGGTTGGTGGCTTGGGCCATGCTTGCTCCATTCTCGGCTAAATTTGCAGGAATTGTGTTGACTCTATTTTCGTTCATTTTCTTTTTGGGTAAGAAAACACCTTTCGATTACTTATCTTTTCTATAAAAGAAAGACGCTCAACGCCCAAAATTCAATATCGAACACGCCCACTCGGCTCCAATTCCTTCCGTTTACTTTTCAAAAACGACGGTATTGACCTGCATGGGCTCAATATCTCGCACGTGCAAAGACGCTGAATTTCATACAATGAGCGCAGTAAAACGCAAGGTAAAACGCCTTGTGAACAACTACGCCCGATGTCCAGATGCGGGCGAGGGAGAGGAGCAAACGCTCATGGCACTTGTTACCACCGAAAAGATGCTCAAGGACGCTCAGGCCGGTCATTACGCCGTTGGCGCGTTCAACGTCGAGAACCTCGAGTTTGTTATGGCCGTTCTGGCCGCTGCTGAGGAGACCAAGTCCCCCGTCATCATGCAGACCACCCCGGGCACCATCAAGACCGCTGGTCTGGACTACTTCTACGGCATGGTCAAGGCTGCCGCCGAGCGCGCTTCCGTGCCCGTTGCCCTGCACCTCGATCACGGCGACGGCTATGACCGCTGCATGCAGGCTTTCCGCACCGGCTACACCTCCGTCATGATCGACGGCTCGCACGAGTCCTTCGAGGATAACATTGCCCTGACCAAGTCCGTCGCCGACGCTGGCCGCGCCATGGGTGTGCCCGTCGAGGCTGAGCTCGGCAAGGTTGGCGGCAAGGAGGACGACGGTCCCGCGGTTGAGGGCGAGAGCCCCTACACCGATCCGGCCGAGGCCAAGGAGTTCGTCGAGCGCACCGGCTGCACCTCCCTCGCAATTGGCGTTGGCACCAGCCACGGTGTGTACACGAGCGACCCGCACATCGAGCAGTCCGTGGTCAAGGCCATCCGCGACGCCGTCGACGTGCCGCTGGTTCTGCACGGCACCTCCGGTGTGCCCGATGAGCAGGTCGCCGAGGCCGTGAAGAACGGCATCTGCAAGGTTAACTACGCCACCGAGCTGCGTCAGGCCTACACCAAGGGCTTCATGGCCTACATGGCCGAGAACCCCGCCTGCTTCGATCCCAAGAAGCCGGCCAAGGAGGGCATGCGTGAGATCACCGAGCTGGTTAAGATCCGCATGACCAACCTCAACTCTGTGGGCAAAGCAGAGTAACAGCAAGGGTACTCCGACTCGCTACATATCCCGGGGAGGGACGAGGGCTTAGTTCCCCAATCGTCCTCGGGCATGCAAAAAGCCTCGCTGCGCACTTCGTGCGGCGAGGCTTTTTGCCCCCTGCGGAAAGATTGGGGAACTAAGCCCTCGTCCCTCCCAGGTTGACCTACTCGAGGTCGTCGCCCTTGTGACGTTGGGCGGAAATAATGGCGCGTTAGGGCTACTTTGTTGATGAGGGGCTAGTATGCCCGGGCTTGGTTGGGGAAGGTTTTGTCTAGGGATGCTTGGAGCTTTTCGAACGATGCGCGCAAGTTGTGGCTCTGGTCGGTTGAGCGTTTGGCTTTTGTGGTGGGGGAGTCGAGGAAGCCGTTTCTCTGTGTCGGGGGGAAGGAGAAAAGGTTTGCATGTTTTAGGGATGGCTGCTGTGCTGCGTCATTGGAAGAATGCATGCTTATGCGGCCTCCTCGATGTCCACCAAAAGGTTGCGCACGGGGTGTGCTGCTAGGTCCCGTGCGTTGGCAGTATTATGCCGCGAGCTCAGATAAGGAAGCGCTAAAGAAAGGCTTAATGAGGTTTGACGTTGCGATGAAACCGCAGTTAAAAGCTATTGAGTAACACTCTTGAAAGGTTTTGGGCTTAAGGGCTTTCTAAGGTTTGTGGAGCGGATGTGGCTCGCCTGTGTGGGGCGTGTGGACGGCTCGTTCTTAGCGCTGCGGCTCTGCGGCCCGCACCCGCTCGATGACCTTTTCCATGGTGGCATCGATGCGGTCTTTCTTGAGCTCACATTCCCAGACGGTGATGGGCGTCCAGCCCATTTGGGTAAGTGCGTTGATGGCTGCTCGGTCGCGCTCGACGTTGCGGCGAAACTTTGCCTCCCAAAACTCAACGTTGCGCTTGGGCTGGCTTGGATTGCACTTAGGGCAGCGATGCCAAAAGCAGCCGTTGACGAAGATGGCGATCTTGCGCCCGGGGAAGGCGATGTCGGGCTTGCCGGGTACCTTCCATTCCAAACGATAGCCCGTAAGGCCCGCGGCCCGCAGGCGCTGTCGTACGAGCAGCTCGGGCTTGGTGTTGGCGCGCTTGTTGCCCTTCATGGACTTTTTGATGGCGGCGCGACGGCGCACCAGTTCACGCTCGTCGGCGGAAAGGTCCGAGGTGTCGATGCCATCCAGCAGGCCGGGCTTGGGGCGCTTCTTGCTGCGGCGCTTAGGTGCGCGTTTGGGCTTGGAAGCGGGCTCGTCGGTCGTGGCGGCCATGGCATCTTTGGCAGTGCTGTTGGCCTCAAGCCGATCTTCCTTTAACTCAATCAGCGCATCGATAAGCCCTTTGTCGGCGGGCATCCACTCAACGGTGGCAAGCGAGGTGCGTGGAATCCAGCGGATATCGAGCTGGCGGTCGTGCTTCTGGGGCTCGCCGGACTCTTTGGCCATCGAGCAGTAGTAGCACTCCATGGAGAGATGAAAATCGGGGTAGTCGTACTCAACG
>URNI01000009.1 GCA_900549135.1 uncultured Collinsella sp. | reverse complement strand
ACCTGTCGCCCTCGACGATCTACCGCTGGGTCTCGGCGGGCTACGACGGCATGACTAACACAGGATGCGCGGGGACGAGAGAACGCTCGCCTACATGGCGAAGCGCAAGTCCGACGGCAAGACAAAGCGAGAGATCATGCGCTGCCTTAAGAGGTTCACAGCCAGGGAGGTTTACCCAACGTTGCGGCGCCCCATGAGGTTGAAGTACGCCCGGGGCTCGATACTGGCGGACATGCGAAAATCGCTCGGATTGACCCAAAAGCAGGTTGCCCGAGAGCTTAACGTGCCGAATGTAAGGCTCAGCGAAATAGAAAGAGAAGTATGCCCCCACGAGGAAATCAGACGCGAATACGACCGCTACTTGAATGCTAAAATGTCGTCCGATAAAGGACTTGACAGCCTATAGCAGCGTCATTCGGCACGCGATTCGTTAACCCTGGGGCTTAAAGCTGCCGAATGTCTACTTCTTTAGTGCTCCATTTACCTCCCCGTTCAATAATCTTCACTTGAAGCCTGACGGTGGCCCAATCATTGGATAACATATTCTTAAATGACAGTTAATCGTCAATCGAAGAGGTCAAAGCGGGGACGGAAAGTGTCGAAGACAAGCAGAAAGCCAATCTCAGCATATGTCGAGCGAAGACTCTGGGCGGAGTCTGCCGGCAAATGCATGAATCCAGATTGTCGGGCCGATCTATTCATCAGCAATGGAGACATTGCTGAACGAGCCCATATCGTCCCATATTGCAAAAGCGCAGAGAACACGTTCGACAACCTTATTCTCATCTGTCCAAACTGCCATACGAATTTCGACAAAAACTCCGCTTTCACGGCAGATGAAGCGAGGAAATGGAAGTCGATTCGTCACGCAGAAATTGATCGCGTTTTCGGAAAGACGTTCAGTTCCTTCGACGACCTGCGCAAAGAGGCCGCACCTCTGCTCGCCCGAAACAAGTCGATATATGAGAATTACTACATGAAGGACAAGCGAAGACTGTGGGATGTTTTTGAAAAGGAAATAATCGTCAACAACCGAAAACTTTGCACGCTGTTCGAATCGAACTTGTGCCTGTTCCAGAACCACAAGGACAATTCCTTCTCCAACCAGGCCGCTGTCCGCGATTTTATCGACCATGCTAAGGAGTTCGAAGCCACCAGAGATAATACGGAAAGACAAAGGTCTATTCTTTTCCCCGAGGTCATCAACTCCATCTTCGGAATCCAGCCCATAGAAGGTGACCTGCTCCCCTCTGCAGAATCCCTAGAGCTGCTAATCAAAAAGCTTGACGAACAGGGGCGATTTATAGATGTTTCTCTAGATGCAGAACATCCATTGTTGCAAATAATAGAAAACGGGAAAGAGGCGGTAGTTTATCTTGACGATACGCCGCGTATCCGACAGATGTACTATGACGCCCGCTGCTTCAGGCGTGCCGAGATGAGGCTAGACAGCTTGATTTTTGCCCTAAAGTACTTCCGCCTGTGCGGAAAGAAAGCAACTCGCAAGTCGAAGACAAACCTTAGAGAATATATAGCGAAAGGAAAATGCTTCTTATTCGTATACGAATACTGTCTGAGCTATGCAGAGTTGGCCCGTTTAGCACCGGCAGAACATACCGTTGTCGTCAACTTGCATAGATGGAACGGTAAGCAATGCATCTCCGAAGAAGCCCAGGTGTTTGCGGGGCAAATTAACGTGAAGCTCCTCGATATGGATAGCTTCTTCCCATTCGTTCGCAAACTATGAACTATTTGAGACTCATAGACATTCTCGACAGCAACCTAGAACTGTTCTCTCAGTTTGATCATGTCTATCTGTTCGGATCTGCGCTGAGTGGTTCAGAGCTCAGTGCAGACAGTGATATTGATTTGCTGCTACTGTACTCGAAATATTCCGATCAACTTGTCTCCGGATGCGAACAGATATCCCAAAAGTTAGGTAACGAGACCGGTAGAGTAGTCGACTTAACGGTCCTCGGCATCGATGAAGAGCGACATGTCGGATTCTTGGATAGAATCTCGCCTCATTATAGAAAGATAAAATGACCATTTGGTAGAACACCTGGCATAGCCTGTCGTACAGAATGCTTTCTGCGTGGATTCCGGCAGAAGAGAAGAAGGCGTCAACGGTCGCGCCTGCATGTTCGGCACACGGCGTATCGCACTCTGGCGGGACCCCGGCTCTGGGCGCCAATCCCGCATCGACAAGATGAGGTACCCTGAATTCATAATGAAGCTTGCGAACTGTCAGTGGTAGCGTGAAACTGAACAAGTGTTCAGTTTCACGCTACCACTGACACCCGGCGGCCCAAGAGCCTTCGCCCCGCTCGTAGGCCTGGTACCACCCCGTCGGGGATGACCCCTTATCGGGCGAGACGGCGAGCTCGCTGTCGAGGGACAGCCCGAAGCGATCATCCGATGCCGCACAGCAACAGGTCTCCGAGGAGCTCGAATGGACACCTGCCAGCGAGTCCAGCAAGCGGGCAAGAGTTTACGTGGCTGCAGCATACTACAACGTCGTAGGGGCTCAGAGCACCGCCACTACGGCTTTTGGGCAGAATGCGCCTGAGCTGCTCGTGGTTGCGCTCACATGCCGACTACTGGTTGGATCTCATCGCGTCGCAGCAGAACACGCGGCAGCGCCGAGCTCCGCTTTCGAGACACCAGCGCTCCAGGCCCTTCCAATCATCGAACTCGACTCCTCAATCGACTAGCAGGATGCCGAAGATAGCCTCGAAGGCAGCAACAGAGCCTATGAGACTCTCTATATGGTCGAGGCAGGCAACGATGGCTGCCGGAGCTGGCATGACGCTTGCGCAAATAGATTTGGAACGCCCGGGCCACGATGTGTGCGCTCAGGATGTCGTAGGTGTTGCGCTCGTAGCCCTCAACGGAGTCACATTGGACCACGCGCGACCTGTCGGCAAGCGAGAGCGCCTCGAATTCGGCGTAGGTACGGCCAGTGCGGTCAACCCCGTCGCGCCCAGCACCTTCGACATCCCTGCGCTTACGCTTCCTCATACGGTCCTTTCGCGGGAGAAGCAGGTAAGGCGCGCCTGTCCCTCTCCTGATAGGAGCAGGCACTGCGCACGCACACAGGAAGCTCGTCAGCATGTGTGGCCCATATGGTCTCGTAACTCTGCCCCCGCCTAAACAAAGGGACCACAATCGCGACCATGGCGGCGAGCTCGTCAGCGGTGAGACATAACCCTTCACGGGCCGCGGACAGGCGGGTGCGATAGGCAGCGTCGTAGCGACACTTGGGGTAACCGCACCCACTCCTGTTCCGACAGCCGAGATGACAGGCGTAGGGCCATACCTCTGTGACGGGACAAACTGCGATAGAGCGTACGCGCGCGCAGCGTCTCGAAGGAGTGGCCACGCCCCATCATGTTAGTCTCGTTGATGAGGCGGTTCGCGCATTCCGTGTAACCGTTCGAGATGCGGCTCGGACAATCCCGGTAGTTAAATATGAACTCGCGGTGGTTCTCCACGGCCTTCGCAAGCCCCCGGAAGGGATCGTAGGCCTTGTCATCGGGGATGGATGCCTTCCACGCATCGAATGCATCCTCGGCATCCTCCCGCGAGAGCGGGTGCTCGTCGTAGATGTCGAAGAAGTCCTCTTTGAGGTCGTATGCGGTCATGAGGCTCGAGCAGCCCGCCTCCGATCGAAGCTGGCACAATGCCGATGCCTCGTAGGGGCCGAGGTCCCGGGCGCGCTTCCTCAAGGCGTAAGCCAGCGACCGCGGCGGCCACTACCGGTGGCAGGGCCGGATCGGCTATGCGCCGCCCAGGACCTCGCGCGCTCGATGTCGAGAAAGGGGTGCTCACCCGACAATTCAAGGACGGAGGGCTTCGGCAGGCTGAAGGTGGAGCTCTTCTACGGAAGGGGCTGGGAAGATGTTGGCATGGGGGAATTCATGAAGATGCTGTACGCCTATCTGGTCTGGTATCGCGACAAGCGCTGCAAGAGCGACCTGGGCTATATGAGCCCGATGCAGTACCGAAGAAGCCTAGGTCTTGTAGCGTAGGAACACGGTCCAGGATTTCCACCGCGCTCCCAATTGACCGATTTCCCATGAACGGTAACAGGAGGCAGAGGCCGACGCGCTGACCTACCTGGACTTCCCCTACGAGCGCCACGCGAGGCTGCGCACCGACAACGTTCAGTAGCGCGTCAACCTTGAGCCATAGCACAGGCCCTTGAGAGGTTCACGAGCTCCCCCGCGATGCGGCAGATCCTCGGCTGCCCCTCAAAGAGAACGCAGAAGATACGGTCGAGGTCGACCGCGTCGACCAAACCGTAGTGACAGTCCGCATGCAGCGTACAGGCCCTTTCGCGCGGGTCGCCATCCGAGCCCTCGTCCGGTTTATGATGGCGCACCTCGACCCAGAGGCCCTCCGACACGTCGTCGAACTTGAAATCGAGCTCTACCTGAACGCTTTCACCGAATACGTCGCCCAGAGCGAACTCCGGCACCTTCGTCACAAGCCCGTCCATCCACTCAATCTCGATCATCGCGCGCACGTCGCAACCTCCTCCGGTAGGAGGCCGGCACCTTAAGCCGGCCATTATCCATACGGACAGAATGCGACAGCAGGGTGAAGCTCATTCGCACATCAGGGCGACGACCCCTCGCCTACCCCATGCATCGGAACCCCATGTTTCCGCAATCTGATCCGTCGGGCGATTCCCTGCTGGGACAACACGAAACTGGTCATCCTACGCATTAGACCAAGCGAAACCCGTTTTATCCCGAGAAGTCCTCCCCTAGATACCCATTAGCGATAAGGAACGCCGACAGGGACTCCACAGCGTCTTCGTCGCAAATCCGACAACGCCCCTCCCTATCGCACATGGAATCCAAGCCAGCTTCGGGGTCGCCGCAGAACTCATCCAGAGGGGTTATCCGAACGATCGACGACGGGGCACCCCGCCGCCGGCAGGCAGGGAGGCGATAACCTCGCGGGCACCCCGCACGCAGACCCCGAGCGCCTGGTAAACCAGATTATTGAATACGGACTCCTTCAAACCGCCGCCCTGCAAAAACCCATCCCATCGTCCGGCTGGAGTCGACACAGATCGAGCTCCTTCAAAGTCGCGGTGAACTCGACAACATATGGGCGCGCGGCGTCCTTCCATCTCCAAACCGCCTCGTTCCCATGCCCGACGACCTCTTCCAGAGCCCATGTGGCCTCGGGATACCGCGAAAGCGTGGAGTACTCCCGGATGCACGACTTGTGGATGAAGGAGTTCACGAGGGAGTCTTCCGCCAGAATGTACAGAAGTCCATCTATCGGCTCCGAGGACTCCCGTCCGAGGAAGGCATCATCGACCAGGTCCAGGCTGAGCCTTCTCCCGTCGACAGACACGGTTCGGCTCGCCTTGTCGAAATGAACCCCGCAGCCCTCGAAAAGACGCGTAAGCGCACTAGGACGCGAGAGCACGTCCCCGATTCCGAGAATCCCGCTCTCGCGAATGGACGCGCAGCCATCCGTGTTGGCCGTGACGTGCCTGAGGTGCAGCAGCAGGTCGTCGGGGGCGAGGGACTCCCCCAGCCTCTCCCGGACATCGGCGTACGTCCCAACCTCGTCGCTGCGAAAACGCAGCTGCATATCTCCGAACTCGCACCCATCGATGCGCAGGGCGTCGAACAAGAACCTCTTCACCCCGTCAATGGTAAAGATGCCGAAATCGATCACGCTTATCCCTCAGTCCGATCGCAATCATTTGTTCTGCTAAATGGTGAATCTTCTCCCCAAAGGTTATAGTCTCAGCGAGCTGATCGTTGAGCTTCTTGATCTGCTTGTTCAACTTTACGCGTTGCGAGATATCAACTTGTGCCACGGCTTCCTCTAGGTGAGCGAGCTGCGTGCGGTACCGTTCTTGCTGTTCATGGACATAATTAGTGCGTACGCGGACCAGCAGGTCTGGCTGGTAGCGATGCATGTAAATAAGGCACTTGAAGCCGTTTTTCTTACCGAAATCAAGCATCCAGTAGATGGGGCGCTTCTGGTGGGTTGAGCAGTGATCCTTGTAGAAATCTTTGAGGAAGTAGTTGCGAATAATCTCACGCGGCGTGCACTTACCGTCCAGGGCATCAGACACAAAACGGAGATTCTCTTCCAGAGCATCCTCAGCACACACGTCGCGCACGAAGTCCACGAAGCGGCCGATCGCGTCGAAAATGTTGGTGTAAGGGTGACGCCCCAGCGGCCGCTTAACGAAGAGCGGCCCTCGTCCTAGAATCTGAAATCACCACAACAACAGGTTCTAGGAAAGGACGAGGACCGCTATGGAAATCTTATCAGACCCGACGCCGGACATGCTCGCCATGCCCCGTTTCGACGACGGCGCCATCGACATGCAGGAGCTGCTCAGGCGCCTCGCCGAGCAGGTCGTGAACGCGGTGATGGACGCCGAGGCCGACCAGCTGTGCGGGGGCGGCATCAGAGCGGGCGAGCCAAATAAATACTAATTTCCAGAAACGCTCAAGCGTTCCCTCACGATGGGATCGAAGTCCCTCAGACGCTCGGATTTGATGACGATGCCGAGATTCAACATGTCCTGAACGCTCACGTGGGCAATCGTGGATACGGTGATGTCTCCGAGAAGAGTTCTGATGGGCACAGCCCGAAGGATGCCAAGTAGATAGAGCCTCTTGCCCATGACCACAGCATCGTTCTCCAAATAAGTACCCTCGTTGTAGAGAAAGACCGGGGAACCGCTCGATCCCGGGTAGCACGCCATGTCAACCAGGAACTCTTTCTGCCCCTGATAGTCGTACCTATAGGGCGTCGCCGTGATACCCCGACGGACGATCGGCAGGTTGTTGGCCTCATCCCAAATGCCGTTGGGGTATCCGACCATGGTCACCTCGTCCATACAGCCCATATCTTGAATCTGCTTATCCGTCGGCAGAAGCTCCAAGCTGAGCGGTATGGTAAGCAGATGCTTCCCCGCCCGGATAAAACCATTCAGTGCGGGACCGATGGGTAAGACGCACAGGTCAACACTTTCGTCAGGGTGTGCGATCCAGTCGCTCTCGGAGCCCCGCATGGTAAGTTGCTCGTTTATATTGAGCAGGTTTCCGTTCTCGTCAGATCTCGAAAAGATGACGCGATACTCGTACGCGCCCTCGACCACGTGCCTGTTGGTCACGATTGCCGGCACATAGGTCTTTCCGTCGTCGCAGAACTTGAAAAAGAAACCCGTTCCAACTGAGCAACCTCCCGAGGCCAACGAAGCTTCGATGCGAATCGTCGTGTGCAGAAGCTGCTCAGATAGCTGCATGGGTTTCCTTTCATTTGGACAAATAGTATATCGATTGCACCCTGAGATGCCCTTCCGTAATCAATCAGTATTGCCGCTTTGGGCACGTCCTCGCGCGGGGGGGGACGCGAGCCAAGTCGAAAAAGGCAGTTAACCGGCGGCTATTCATGCCTTGATTTAGAACCGCTCGAGAATCTCCGCGGCATTCTCTCGCAGATAGATATCTAGGTCCGGCACGGCAAACTGCACGTAGCCCCTCTGTGGAGCCTGAATAACCTCTCTTTGTAGCAGCTTAGCCCTAATAGAGCTGACCTCATTGGTCTTTTTACCCATACGTTTAGCAATCTCAGATGATTTGGACTGCTGCTTATCCTCGCACATGGCCAAAAGATATTTGATATCGTTGAGTCCAAGTCCAGAAATCGCGGGCTCGTGAACAACATCGTGAAAACGAGCCTCTGCCAGCGCAATGCCTTCGATAACATCGCGCTCGCTCACGTTGGCACTTTTGACACGATGCAAGTTGGCGCGCTGCCAAATGGAGTAACCGACCAGTTGCACCAAATAGGCATAGCCCTTCGTGGCCTTAGCGGCTCTCGACAGCAGATCGTCCTCTATGGTCAAACCAGTCGCTATAAAGCTATCGCCCATAGAGAGCGCTACCTCCACCTGGTTGATAGGCGCCAGATCTTCGGGGAGGGCACGACGCAAGAATGTAAGTGCCTTGCCGTTAATAAGATCCATAACACCAGCGGGCAATCCGGCAAATGCGAGAGCAATATCGACTTTCTCCCCTATTAGAAGCTGCACAGCAGAAGCAATAGTGCGCATATCGTCAATCGGGGCATCCTGCACCTCATCTATTGCAATAAACAGGCCCTTGGAAGACTTTGCGGCCGAGCCAAGCAACTTTCTAAGACTCGACTCTTTTGGCACAACGTCGAATTTAGCGGAAACAAAGCCGGCATTTACGCCGACTGAAGCATTGGTCGCAAGGGAGGATTCTGCAATCTGATCCTTCAGGTCCAGCAATAGGTTGGGACCAGCAGAAACAATAGCCGTCTTCCAGCCAAGCTCTCGTGCACGATCTCTAAGATCACAGAGCAAAACAGTTTTTCCGGAACCCCTTGGCCCGGCAACGCGCATGAGCCTCGCAGGTGCACCAATTCCCGAATTCAAACTCTCGGTAAACTCAAGGGCAATATCATCACGACCAATTATGCGCGGAGGCTCAGCGCCGGCAGTGGGACGAAACGGGTTATGGAATATTGTGGCGCTCACTTGTTTGCCTCTCAAGGAAATCGATTATCGGTCAATCTTAGCTTTATTAGTTTATCGCAACTATATCGGATTATATCGAGTTGTATAAGCCTGTACAAACTTATCGTAGAAGTATCGAGCTATCGTAATGTAAACTAACAAATAGCCTAAACGCTGCCTTCTTCCCAACTCATGGCGAAGTCAAGCTGAGGGCCTTCTAACAACCATTGTCTAAAGCGAGAAGTACTCACTCTCGGAAGACAAGTTAGGCCCCAACCATGGATCACCCGTCAAGAAAAACTCCGGCCAGCGCTGCGTGAACAGCGCTTGCTCGCGCTTCCAGCGGCGCAGTTTTTCCTCGTTGGCCTCTTCCCTGCCGCGCGAGGTGAACTCATAGTGATACAGCTCGGCGTAGGGCGTATAGATGGTGCGGTAGCCCGCCTCCCATACGCGCAGGCAAAAGTCTGCGTCGTTAAAGCCAACGGCGAATTCCTCGTTGTAGCCGCCGACGCGCTCAAATACGCCGCGTCGCACCATCTGGCAGGCACCCGTTACGGCGCTAAAGTTGCCCGGGCGCACGGCACGGGCAAGATAGCCCTCGCGCTTTGCCGAGAAGTCCTGGTTGGCGTGGGCAAGTGCACCACGCACGCCAACCAAAATGCCGGCATGCTGCACCAGATGATCGGCAAAGTAGAGTTTGGCGCCCACCACGCCCGCATCGGGACGCTGCAGATATCCCATCATCTCTTCTATAAAGTTGGGACTTATGACCTCGGTATCGTTATTAAGCAGCAACAGATAATCGCCCTTAGCGTGCTCAACGCCAAAGTTAATGATCTGGGAGTAATTGAACTCGCCCGGCCAGAACACAACGCGCGCGATACCCTTGCCTTTGGATGCTGCAGCCACGCGCTCTGGCAGGGTTTCGTAATACGCAAACGTCTCCGGGTCTTCGCTGTTGTTCTCCACCAAGACGATCTCGTAGTTGGCATACGTGGCTTTCTGGGCGATCGACATCACACAGGCATCGAGCGTCTCAACGTGGTCCTTAGTGGGGATCACAATGCTCACCAGCGGCGCAGGCTCCGGCAGCGCATAGCGCATGCGGTAGACAAACGGCGTCTCGGTCTCCTCGACCGTTCCGCAAATACCCAGCGCGTTAAAGTGGCGCCGAAGCGCAAGGCGCCCGGCCTCGATGGCATACGGCTTGCTATCGGCAGACCCATCGGCGGTCGACCCCGGATGAACGCGCCAGTGATACAGCACGTGCGCAACATGCTTAAACCGCGCGCCCGCCGCAAGGCAGCGAAGCGTCAGGTCGTAGTCCTGGGCGCCCGCAACGTCTTCTGGGGACGTGCCAATGCGATCAATAAGCGCCTTCTCCACCATCAGGAAATGCGTCACGCAGTTATGGCTATAGAGCAGGTCAACGTTGAGTTTGGTCTTAAAGACCGGCTGGCCCCACTCCCCCGTTTTCTGGAACATGTCCTCGTCGCAGAACAGGACCTGGGGACGCTCGCCCTCGGCAGCCTTGTTCAGCGCGGAAACATACTGGAATAACGCGTCCGGTTCCAGAATGTCGTCATGGTCCAAGAACGCGATGTAGTCTCCAGTCGCCTGCTGAATACCAGCGTTGGTGTTGAGCACAATGCCGCCGTTGCCAGGCAGCTCAATACGACGAACCCGCTCGTCATTGGCGGCAGCCGCAAGATTGGCCACCGCATCCCATTCGGGCGAGGCGTCCATAAGCAGCAATTCCCAGTTGTCATAGCTCTGAGCTAGCACCGAGTCCAGCAGCTCGCGCAGGTAGACCCGATCTGTCTTGTAGCACGGCACCACAATGCTCACGAGCGGTCTATAGGCAAAGGCCGCCGAAGCGACACGCTGGCACGCCAAATCGGCCGGCTTTGCGCGATGCTGCTCAAACCAACGTCGATAAGCTGCGTCGTCTGCACGCGCGTCCTTCATGCGATTCCAACTGTCGTCGACCATGCCGTTGTACAGGCGACCATCCATGGAGCAAAACCCGCTCTGGATCTGCTCTGTGGGATCGCTCACAATAGCGACAAAATCTCGTATATCCTGAGGCATCTCAACGCTCAGATACGTTTTATTGACGCAGCATCCGTTCTGTTGCGGCACATCGACCTGCGACTCAAACACATGCACGGTGACATCGATGGCATTCATATGCGTATCGAAAATCTGGAGCTCAGGTGTGCACTGGAGGTCTCCATCCCAGGTAACCTCATAGCGCCACACCGCGCCGGCGTCTGCCGGTAAATAACGAACAGCATCGATCTCATAGCGACCGCAGCACTCGCCGCGCTGTGCATCGCGAACGAGTGCACACATCGCAGGCTTTGCTTTGTAGTTAATCTTGGATTCCAGCTTGGCCACGCAGCTATCGAGGCGAATGGAGCCAAGCTTTTGGCCACCGGACACAAATGCAGCGTCGATCGCAGAGCCATCCAAAAACGGAAGCACCAAGACGGCAAGCTCGCGCTCGTAATCGGAAACGGAAGGGCAAAGCGCCAGCACACGGCCATGATCGACCGGGAGCACTAGCGACGGCACACAAGAACCGCTCGTCGTCGCATGGGCAAACGCTTGAGAACCCTCCCGCTCAATAAGCGCGGCGACATCCTGACCGGCAAAACGAAGCAGCACAAACAGACGGCCCTGGCTGCGGCAAAGTGCCAAACGCTTGATACTCATCTACACTTCTCGCTTTCCCAGGGCGTTCGCTGCCATGCGTTTGCAGGCACCCAGGCGCCCAAACCTCAAGACGTCGTAATCGAACATGAGCTTTTTGCACGCACGGGCATTGGGGGCCTTGCTGGCAAGCGCCGCACGCACCATAGCGGCAACAGAAGGAGCGCATTGTGCGAGCGCAGCATCGCTGCCCACGGCAGAACCGGAAAGGGCCGCGGCGACGGCAGCAAACACCTTGCCGCAGTCCGAGCCCAGCAACCTGAGCGCATCGTACAGCACCAGATCGCATAGGAAGTACGCCAGGTCATCGGCATGCTGAGCATCGAGACCGTCGCGCTGCCAGTCAGTCAGCACCGCGGAGTAAATCTTCACGTGCTCCAGCAGGCGCGTCTCGTCGTCGTAGCGCATAGCGTCCATGAGTGAGCCCTTGCGCGCCACACGGTAATCGTACAGCTTGTTCGAGATAAGCGCGGTCTTGTGCGAACGACCGTACACGGCAAAGTCGAAAACCTGGTCCTCACCATACTTGACGGTTTCGTCGAACACGATCCCGTTGCCCAGCAAAAACTCACGCTTGCAGGCGGTGCGCCATGCAAAGGGGCGAGAAGCTTCCTTAAACAGCAGGTCAGAGCAATAGCCTTCAAACGACACATCACGCGGGCTCAGCACATAGTTAAGCCACGGATACCCCGCCTCCAGCGGATACGGATTCGCGCCAAAGGTCAAAACGTCGCAGTCCTCGCGCTCAAAGGTTTCGACGATCACGCGGCATGCATCGGGCGTAAACCGGTCGTCGGAATCCAAAAACGCGACGATAGGCGCCGTGGATGCGGCGATGCCTGCATTACGTGCACTCGACAGGCCGCCGTTCTCCTTATCGACCAGCGTAAAGCGCGCATCCTTTTCGCAATAGGCAGCCGCAATATCGCGTGAACCGTCCGGCGAGCCATCGTTGACTAACACGCCTTCCCAATCGGGCATGTCCTGCGCAAGCAGGGAGTCCAGGCACCAGGCCAGGCACTCCTCCACTTTGTAGATGGGAACGACAACAGAAATCTTGGGGGTAGCCATAGTCACTCGCTCCTACTGTGCTGCCGGAACGTCGTCAGGGTGCGGGTTGTCGCCGTAGGTGCGCTGATACATCAGCACGCGCCAGACCAGCGGTAGGCCGCCAATCTTAAAGTAATGCTTAAACGTATTGAGCTTGCCCGGCTTCTTAAAGTCAAAGCGCGAATCGATATAAGCACGGGGCGACTTGACCATCAGGCGCAAGTCGGTCTCGCCACGCGGATCAAACAGCGACAGGTCAAAGCGACCGGCATCCCAATCGGCCTTCAGCTCGGGTGAAGCCTTCTCCCAAAACTGCTCGCGCAGCTCATCGACCAGGCGCTCATCATTCCAACGGTACGTATCGACCTTCATGCGCATTAAAATGCCCTGAAGCTGAGCCTTGAGCTCGGGGCGCTCGTCCAAAAAACGTTGCATCTCGGCATATTCATCGCACACGCAAAACACCTTGTTGGGCGAATTAACAGAGCTCTTCTCGTTATCCTGGCGATAGCACAAAATTGGGTCAGCAATAAACGCGGCACGCTCGGCGCAAGCCCAAACCTTAAAGTTAAAGCCTGCGTCCTGATACGAGGCGCCCGGCGTGGGAAGGAACCGAATCTGATTGTCGTTGAGGAACTCGCGCCGATAGATAGCCGACCAAATGGAAGGTTTGCGATAGAAGATGCCCGGGCGATCGACGGGGCGATACGCGGCGCCCGTCATATGCTCGTCGATAATCCCAAACAGCTCACGGCGCTCGCTGGGCGTAGACCAATACAGGTAAAAGTCGCCCTTCACCACATCGGCATGCTCGGCATCGGCCTTGGCGACCAGCTTTTGGAGTGAATCCTCAAACATAAAGTCATCGGATTCAAGGATGCCCACGTACTCACCGCGCGCCATCTCCAGGCCGCGGTTCATCGAGTCGCCGTAGCCGCTGTTGGCTTTATCGATCATCTTTACACGGGAGTCGCGCTCCATGTACTCGTGGATGATATCCGGCGAGCTATCGGTGGAGCCGTCGTTGATACAGATGATCTCGATGTCCTTGAGCGTCTGCGCCACGGCGGAATCGAGGCACTCGCGCAGGTAGCGCTCAACATTGCAGATGGGAACAAGCAGCGAAACTTTAGGGGTATCAGAGTTCTGCAAGAGAACCTCCTGTTGAATAGCGTGTAACAGGGTTATTTTAGCAGCCGAGTTGCGGCGGGCTGCAGCGCTTGGAATAAGATAAAGCGCTCCAGGCAGGCTTTGAGACCGCGAGTCGAAAGATAGAACAGCGTGGCATCTGCCATCGAAACGCCCGAGGTCGCTGCAACGAGCTTGTGGGCAACACGGCGAACGGCGCCCTTAGCAGGCATATCCGCCCACTCCGTTCCCAAAAACGTCGTGAGGTCCATGTTGACGCGAGCCGCCACGCGATGGAAGTCATCGGAATCCAAGCGCGCCAAATCAAACACGATAAGGTCCAAGAACCAGGTGATCAGCTCGCCGGGACACAGGTCCAAAAGACCGTAGGCCGCCCAGTCCTCCAAGACCTCCTCGAGCATCCTCATGTGGGCGTCAAGCTTTTTGGCGCGAGCCTCGGCACTGTTGAACTCGTGCGTCGCCGATTCGCTCTCCATCACGTAGTGGTAGAACTTGTCCGGCATGACGACGGTCTTGTGGGCAAGCGCATAAGCCGCAAATTGGAAGACGACGTCCTCACCCAAAGCCAAGCCGGGGGCGAAGCGAATGCTTTCGCGATTGAGCAGCTCGCGCGAAAAAGCCGCACGGCAGGCATAGGGCTGCGCATTCGAATGGAACAGCAATTGGGGATCACGGGCGTCGAAGATACCAGCTTTGGAACTCATGAGTTGCTGGACGCGTTTGGGGGCAGCATCGGCAGGTTCACAGACGCCGCCAAAAACGGCAGCCTCGGCATCTGCAGACTCCATGGTATGCAGCACGCGCTCGATCGTCCGGGCATCGATGTAATCGTCGGCGTCCACAAAAAAGACGGTCTCGCCCTCGGCGGCATCGATACCGGCATTTCGAGCGCACGAAACGCCCGCGTTTTCCTGGTCAATCACCAGTACGCGATCGTCGGCCTGCGCGATCTGGCGCAACACGTTCAACGAATCATCGGTCGAACCGTCGTTGACGCAGACAACCTGAATCGAGCGCTCGGACTGGGCCAACAGCGAATCGAGGCATCGCTGAATCGAGCGCGCAGAGTTGTAAACGGGGACGACAATGGTAGCTTTAGGACACGAGGCCTCTCCCATGTCGACCTACCCCCTCAGCGATTCGATGAGGAAGGCAGCAACCACGCCTGGGCCTCCAACCGAGGCGTAATACTTAGCACGCCCCAAGGCACCATCCGTCGCAAAACTCGGATGCTCGTCAACCCAACCCTCAGGATCTTTGAGGATGGCAGCGAGATTTGCGCGCTTCCACGGCTTGAGGTCATCAAGCGAAAAGTCCCCGGCGTCCAAGGCCGCTTGGAACTCCTTGGCCATCTGAACCAGGAACTCCTTATAGAACTTGGGCGCCAGGCGCACGTAGTTCCACATGTACGAATCGTACTTAATGAGCTGGTTGAACTTGAGCATGCGCGCGACATCGCCGCTTGCGTGGCCGCGGGCATAATCCTCTCGAATCCAACGCTCAATCTCGGCATACTCGGTATTGACGCAAAAGACCTTAGCCGAAGAATTGACCGAAGAATTCTCGTTGTCCTGGCGATACGACAACACGGCATCATGCAGGTAAACAGCCTTTTCGGCGCACGCGATCACCTTAAAGGCGAATGACGTGTCCTGAAAGGATGCCCCCGGAGTCGGCAGGAACGTAATGCCGTTGCGCTCAAGGAAATCGCGACGGTACACGGCCGACCAAATCGACGGCTTTTGCTTAAAGAACTGCGTCGTATCGCTCGGGTGCACCGGCTTGCCGCAATCCTGAGGTCTAAACATCTCGTGCAGTGAACGGCGCTCCTCGGGCTTAGACCAGTAGAAATCAAAGTTCGCCTTCGCAAAGTCGGCATTATTGCTATCGGCGGCCGAGACAAGCTTTTCGAGTGCGTCGGACGCCATAAAGTCATCGGACTCCAAGATGCCAACGTACTTGCCACGCGCCATCTCCAGGCCGTGGTTCATCGAGTCGCCGTAGCCGCTGTTGGCCTTGTCGATCATCTTGACGCGCCTATCGCGCTCCATATACTCGCGGATAATCGCGGGCGAGTTGTCGGTCGACCCGTCGTTAATGCAGATGATCTCAATATCCTTGAGCGTCTGCGCCAGGGCGGAATCGAGACACTCGCGCAGGTAGCGCTGAACATTGTAAATGGGAATAAGCAGCGACAGAACAGGGCTGCCAGAGGCGTTAGTAGACAAATGTGCTCCTTAGGAAATACCTGTCGTTTCATGGTATCAAAGGGTCAGCGCGCCAGCGGGCGTTTATATAATCTATGGAGCTCGCAGAGGCAAACCGATAAGAAAGGACGTCATGCAGCCCAAAGCCGCACGCAACATACCCATCGAAGCGCTGCGTTTGGTCGCGGTCGCCGGCATCGCGGTGTTCCACACCTTTCAGTGGACCTTCCAAGCCGTCTGCACCAGCCTACCGGAATACGCGCCGCTCGCTATCTGCCCTTACTCCGGCGCGCTCGGCTTTATCAACCTGCTGGGCTGCTGGGCCAACGAGGTCTTCTTCATGATCTCGGGGTACTTCCTTATTCCCTCGGCGGTACGCGCCTGGAGCGATGGGGCTACGTGGACGTCGCAAATACAGCGGACGACGCAGCGCCTTGGCAAGGTCATCTTGCCCACCGCGTTTTATTGCCTCGCGGCGCTCACATGGTCCACAGCCGTCTCCCCCATCCCCGATGTCTCCTTTCACACGCACTATTGGTATACGCTGGGGCTTGAGTTTATCTGGGTCTACGCCGCCATGGTTTGCACGGCGCCGCTGTTTGGACTGGCTAGAAACCGACTCGGTAAGAAAAGCTACACAGCAGCAGCCGTCGTCGCCGTCGGCGTTCTCGTTTTCATTGCCAATGGTTATCTAGCGGCGCGATGCTCGGCAAGCGGTGCTGAGTTTTCTTGGCTCCAAAAGTTTATGAGCGCCGTCACCTACGTCGTTGCATTTTTGATGGGAGGACTGATTCGCGACTACACCAAGTCGATAAGCCCGCGCAAAGCACGCATCGTCGCACAACGTTTGCTTGCAGCAGTTTTGGTCATCACGATTGCCCTGGAAGCCGCACTATCCGCAACTGGCAATCTGTCGGCAATGGCAATGCTTTCCTATAAGTCGACCTCGTTCGTCTCGTTCGTCCTCGCTGCCACTTCGTTGCTCTTTGCAGCAACTCGCGACAACAAATCGAACCACCCTCGCGTCGCAAACATCATCGTCACCCTGTCCGCCGCCACGCTCGGCTTCTACGTGATGCAATCGCTCACCAGCAGCCTTTGGCGTCCGGTCTTCAACATAATGCTTGCAAACATACTTGTCAGCGCAAACAACCCGGCAGCCATATGTATCGTCACCGGTACGACCATCAGCGTTTTCTTTGCACTAGCGCTACTTATCATCGATACAGCTAGAAGCTTTATCGCTCGTACTCTCAAACAGCAATCAACGCATCAACGTTAAGTATCGCATCCACCTCGCCCATGGCAGGTTCCTGCGTTTTATTCAATCCTTGCCAACATGGCACAGCGACCCTTTACAATAGATGCCGTCCCAAGGACGTATTCGATAGCTTCCGTGCAGCGCATGCGCGCCGCGCGTGAAAGGATATATTGCCCCATGCCTTCAACCCTTCCCGCTCCCATCGATAAGCTCGCCATCGTCGTCGTTACGTACAAGCGTCAGGAACTCCTGGCCAACTTGTTCGACTCCATGACCGAGCTCACGGCAACGCCCTGGCGCATCGTGATTGTCGATAACGAGAATTCGCGCGAGACCGAGGCCATGTGCACCGCATTCAACGAGCGCCTGGCCAACCTGTGGGGCATCGACACCGAGCAGCCTGACGCGCAGGGCGGCACCGACCGTGTCATCTACGCCCCGCAGCTCGAAAACAGCGGCGGTGCGGGCGGCTTCTCCGCCGGCACTAAATGCGCCTACGACCTGGGCGCCCAGTGGTTCTGGGTGATGGACGACGACGTGCTCGTCATCCCCGAAGGCATCGAGCGTCTTGCCAAGTGGACCGACCGCTACGATGTCATCCAGGGTTCGCGCCTAGACTTTGACGGCGGCGCCTTCTTTTGGCAATACCAACTCATCCTTTCGCTCGGCATTCCCAACCCAGTCGCCAAGTGGGATCTGGGTCCCGAGGGCTACCGCACCATGAACCAGCTGTGCTTTGAGGGCGGCATGTTCTCGCGCCGCGTGGTCGACAAGATCGGCCTGCCCGACGCGCGCTTCTTTATCTACGGCGACGATGCCTGCTATGGCTACGTGGCCAGCCAGCACTTCTCCGCCGCCGTTGTTGCCGACGTGGTTCTCAAGCGCGCCCGCGCCGTCTCTAACTGGGATATCGCCGGCAAGCGCCAGCTCAACTCTACGAGCGACACCAACCGTTACTACATCATGCGCAACCGAGGCTTCCTCGCTCGCTATATGCAGATCTACGGTGACTACCACCCCATGTTGTTCCGCCTGGGCAATGCCGCGACCTTCTGCAAGGAATTCATTCGCCTGGCTGCCGTTGACAAGTGCTTTAAGACCGGTATTCCGGCGCTGCGACGCGGCATGAAGGACGCCCGCAAGATCATCAAGGATCCCAACTGGAAGCCCATGCCGCCCATGAAGGACACCGAGTAACGGAAGCCGGAAACACCTCGGCGCTCAAAGCCGCTGGCACACCGTAGCCACATGCTGCCCATCAAAACCGAACCCCCAGCGCATGCGACCCACGCCGGGGCGCGGTACACGGATTTCGTCGATGCCATCGCGCTCTATGTCGAGTAGCGACTGCACGGCCAGCAATTCCAACCCCAGCGCATCCACATCGGGGTCATACATCATATTGATCGTTATAAGCGGGCGCTCGTCCAGCATGCCGATCGTGTCAGCTACGTCGAACACAGCGCCCGTAGGAAAAACCTGGATGTCCCAGCGACCCGCGCCACACTTTCGCCTCGAAGCAGGATTGGCATAGCCCGGCAAGCCAAAGCAGAGCCCCTGCAAGAGCAGATGATATGGCAGCGGCTTATCTGGGTCGGTCTCACCGATTCCCACATCCCCCAGGATGCGGCTTAGCGCCCGCTTCACGGTATCCTCGTTCCCACGGCACAGCCCGTCGCGAAACGCATCGACGTCTCGAATGTCTTCGGCAGCGCACTCAAACCACTCAACAATCACTAGACGCAAGGCTTGGCGAAGCTCTTTATTGGGCAATCGCAAAGCACGGAGGCGATCGCCATGCTCTGGCTCCTCAGTCATATCCGTCGTCAGGAAACCGGACAGATATAGCGCTGTCCACATGCCATCGTCAGGCGAGACATCTGGCTCTGCAGTGCCCAAACAAAGCGGGACCTCAGCGCACCCATGGACCTCGAGCAAATCGAACAAGACCGAAAGGCGGTCGAGATTCCACCCGGCAACTACCCTACTCAGGCAATCGGCATATCCATACAGATCGGCACGCACGGGCGCCGTGCAGCCTCGGTCCAGAAAACCGATCACACGCGCTGGATTCGAGCAATAATCCCTACCAAACCGATATCCCTCGAGCCATTCACGCGCATCATCAAGGTATTCCTCGCGCCCAGCATGATTCAACAGAGCCTGGACCTCGGCATCCGAAAAGCCGAACCAACGGTCACACCACGTCGAAAGCGGCGTCGTCAGATAATACGAGCAGCCGTGCAAAGAAAGCGCCGCTTCGGCAGGGCCGGGACACTCCCCCATCAGACATGCAAAGCGTAGCGAATGGCCCGCGGCAGCAATGGCGTCAAACAGCACACGGTCAAGTAGCCCTGCCGGATCGGCGCCGGAAGCGCCCCTTGCGCTCGCACGGCCCAACCACGCCGCGTCGTACCCATCAACGAGCAATACAACTTGCTCATCGCAGGCAATCTCCAGCAACTCAATGAGCACGCCAAGCACCGAGGCGACCTCGTCCTCGCTCGCCGCGCCACGCGCAACACGTTCGATGTGACGCACCTTATCTCGAGCTAAATCCGGGGCCTCCAAGAGCGCCAACAAGCGAGCGCACTCGCCCGAAAGGGCATCGCGCACGACGTCGGCAACAGCGGCGCCACGCCTCGCAGCGCCAGAAAAGTCCAGCGATATCACCGGATAGCAAGCGTACTCATCCCGATAACGTCCGCCGTCCGCATCCCAAATCTGAGCATCGGCAAACGAGCTCCGACCGGCGCGACCGACCGCAGGACGCTCCAGAAAAGCCCTGAGCATCGACAAGTTCATGCTCTTGCCAAAACCCTCGGGTCGACAGCACACCACAACGGACGCGTCGCAGTCCAACATATCGGCAATAAACATGGTCTTGTCAACCAGCATGCAGCAACCAAGGGCCTCCGCATAGTCGTGCATGCCAATGGGCAAAGCCGCATCGTCGGCACAGCCGATCAAACGCACGCCAAAGCCGGCATCACAACCATTATTCGCCTGTTCAGGCACCAAAACGTTCCCCCCTAAATCGCAGCACGATGCCAATTGTAATGACCGCCTCGCGCGTATCGACGACGCCGCGCGAACATATCGGGCAACGGTAGCAACAAGAGGTGTGAGGGGGCATAACTAATCGTTGCACAACAAAACGGGCCCGATGCATTCGCACCGGACCCTGTCCCAACTCTTTAGTTATCTGGCAACCGAGAGGCTACTCCTCCGAGCCGTCCTCCCCAGAAGCTTTCTTCTGCTGATCGAGCTTATGCTTACCACTTACGATAGACGTAGCGCCCAGTGTGGCCAAGCTTGCACTGGCAAGGCTCGCCATAACGATAAGGTCGCCCGTCTTGGGCATGTTACCGCCAGATGACTTGGTCGTTGTAGTCGTCGTGGTTGTAGTGGTCACCGTCTTGGAGTCATTTTGCTCTTGGACCTGGTTGTCAGCACCGCTCTTGTCGTCGTCTTCGGGCTGTTTCTTTTCGCCCTCGGTCTTGCTCTCGTCCTTCTTCTGAGCGGACTTGTCGTCCTTCTCCTCAGAGCTAGAACCCTTATTGGATTCGGTCTTCTCGGAAGTCTCGTCCTTGGAGTCGCCCTTTGCGGCCTCGGCCTTTTCCGTGGAAACCTGATCAGAGTTGTCCTTGTTCTGGGTCGAGCCGTTATTGGCACCAGCCATCAGCGAAGAGCCCAGCGTAGAACCAAGCTGCTCGGAGAAAGAAGGCTTCTTGTCCGGCGAAGCAACGGGAGCGTCCGGCGCTTTATTCGAGTCGTCCTTGGAAGCATCGGAATCAGGGGTTGCGTCAGAGCCGGAGCCGTTGTTAGAGCCGGTGTCAACGGACGAATCGCTCGAGCCGGTGGATGAGTTAGAGGTGTCAGCGTCGGTCGAACCAGAAGCGTCGCTGTCCGTATTGCCGGCAGAGCTTGAAGACGAATCGCCCGCAGCAGAGCCGTTCGAATTGGAGCCGTTCGAGGTAGAGCCGTCGTTGGTAGTGCCACCAGCAGAGCCATTACCGTCAGCATCGGTCGAGGGCGCATCCATCCTGTCATCGTTGGCATCGTCACTCGAGTCGTCATTCGAATCAGGTGTCGGCGAGGGCGCCGGTGTGGGCTCGGGCTGCACGGGCGTCGCAGCGGCTGCCTCGTCCTCGGCGATATAAGCCAAGCAGTCCTTCAGCTCATTCTTATAACGATTCTTCCAGCCCTCATGATACTGGGGCTGACTCGAAAACTTAGTAGCGACATTGTTGACCACACTATTGGAGAGCGCCGTCACAAACTCGCGGTCGGACATATCGTTGGAAAGATTCGCCCAGCGGAAAAAGTCCCTGCAGCCACCGGTGCCGCACATGTTGGTAATGCTCCACACCATGCCTTTGACGCAATCGGCGCGGCCCGAAATATCAATGCCCAGGCCGCTCTTGAGCCACGCCTCGGTCACCGCATAGTACGAGTTGTACGCATAGGCATCTTGAAGTGCTGAGAACTCAACAGGATCGGTGTTGTACGCACCTTGGAAGGCATCCTGCGCGATATGGCCCAGCTCGGTAAATTGGCCGTTCTCGTACATGGCATTGCTCGCGTTGGAAATCTCGCTGCCGCGATCAATCGCATCCTTGAGCATGCTGTATTTTTCGGGGTTGTAGTTGTAGGCCTGCTTCATAAACGGAATGAGCGACCAACGGCGGTCGAACTGGTAATAGCCCAGCGCGTTATAACCGTCGCCATACGAAAAGCCCTGGTTGTAGTTGCCATGGCTCTCGTACTTGGTAAAGTACTTCATCTCGGGAGTCACGTTTACAAACGAAACGCCCTGGACCGACCTCAGCACGCCCGAGAAGGACTGCTGGGTGTAGAGGCCTTTGTCGATATCGGTGGCATCCGAGGCAACGCCCGGCGTGGGTTCCTCGGCAGCGGCGGGCGCGGGCGCGGTAACGGCGCTAAACGAAAGCGCCAGCGTCAGGCCCGCGACAATAGCAGAATGCTTGGGCTGCATAAGATCCTCCCTGCATTGGTGTAGTTAAAGTGCAGTTTGCAAAGATAAAACTAAGTATTGCAGCTCGCCCGTTGTTGCACAACAACCCCTCGGTAAACGGCAACAACCCTCCGCGAAATCTTAAGGAATTAGACAAACTGGTCATCGGGCGCCAACAGAAGCTCGCCGTAACGTTTCGTCAGCCCGTCTCTCAACTGACAGAAAGCGGGAATATAGACGTTCAAGATGCGCTGAATCAAATCTTGAGCGAGCTTGTTGTCGTAGATATGGACGTTCGTATTGCGGTCTCTGAGCATATCCAGCCAGGCTGCCTCATCAATAAAGTCGTAGAATCGGTAGGCCTCCTTCAAGATGGCACGAGGAGACCCCGACGCGGCAAGCGTGGCGCCCTCATACTCGAGCAGACGCTTAAGGAGCTTCCAGCTCAGTTCAAATTGAAGATTGAACTTATTAATCAATCCACTCTGAACAAAATCATTGTTGAGATCCTGATTGGGCGCATCCTCAAGATTCGCCAAGGCGCTAACAAAGTTCTCATATTTTTTCATACAGAATCACACCATCCTTGGCAATCTCATCGAGCAATTGCTGCGATAGGGACTCGTCGAGATTGACGACATCTACATCTAAAAGAGTATCAAGATGTTCCTCGATCAAATATGAGAAACGGCCGAAATCCCGGCAACCTGCTACGGCGATGTCAATATCGCTCTTGGGCAAGTTGTCGCCTCGAGCACGAGAACCAAACAACACGACCTTCTCGGCGTCACATTCCCGAGCAAAAACTTCGATTTGCTTGTACACCTTGTCGAGAGATGCCATTTGCACCCCTACAGCTTAATGTCAAAGTTGATCTCGGGGACGGCGGCTAGGTCGGCCAACGTCACGCCGTCGACGTACTTTTCGATCACGTCGTCCAACCCGCGCCAGAACTTGACGGTCGAGCAAAGATCGCTGCGAGTGCAGCTGTTGTCGATGCCATCGCACGCCACCGGAGCCGTGCTGCCCTCAACGGCACGCAGGATGTCGCCAGCACGCACCTCGACGGGGTCCTTGGCCATCATGTAGCCGCCGCCCTTGCCGCGCACGCTCTTAAGCAGGCCCGCCTTCATAAGCGGACGGACCAGCTGCTCCAAATACTTTTGCGAGATATGCTCGCGGTCGGCGACCTCGCGCAGGGCGATCTTGCCCTCGGCGTCACCAAGCGCTGCGATATAGATCATCAGTCGGAGGGCATAGCGGCCCTTGGAAGAAATGAGCATACCTACCCTCCCATCGTTGCTGGGACAACATAACCAGGTTTGTTTGCCCCAAATCTTAAGTAAATGGGACAAACACAACAGGTTATTTTGTCCCAGAATTTGAAAAGTCGAGTGGATTAGTCGGGTTTTCCCTTGACTAACGCCGAACCCATAGTAACTTTATTCCGAGAAGATTCCTAGGGTTTAGTACACCTATGAGTACACCATATACAGAGAGGGACAGCATGAGCGCAAATCCGCTGCTTTCCATCGAAGGTCTGACCGCCTCCGTGGACGAGAAGACCATCCTCCACAACGTCAACCTCAACGTCGCCGCCGGCGAGACCCACGTGTTGATGGGTCCCAACGGCGCTGGCAAGTCCACCCTCGGCCACCTGGTCATGGGCGACCCCATTTACACGGTCAACGACGGCCGCATCGTCTTTGACGGCCAGGACATCACCGATCTCACCACCGACAAGCGCTCGCGCGCCGGCCTGTTCCTGAGCTTCCAGGCCCCGGTCGAGATCCCGGGCGTGCCGCTGTCGAGCTTTTTGCGCGCCAGCATCGCCGGCCGCCCCGGCCTGGAGATGAAGGGCAAGGAGTTCCGCCGTCGCGTCAAGGAGCTCGCGGCCGAGCTCAACATGGACACCGCCTACCTCAACCGCGAGCTGGGCGTAGGCTTCTCGGGCGGCGAGAAGAAGAAGGTCGAAATGCTCCAACTTCTGCTGCTGCAACCCAAACTCGCCATCCTGGACGAAACCGACTCCGGCCTGGACGTCGACGCCCTGTCCACCGTCAGCCACGGCATGGACGCGTACCGCAAGAGCTGCGACGGCTCCATGCTCATCATCACGCACAACACACGCATCTTGGAGCACCTGAATGTCGACCGCGTCCACGTTATGGTCAAGGGCCACATCGTGCGCGAGGGCGACGCTTCGCTGATCCCCTGGATCGATAAGAACGGTTTTGAGACCTTCGAGCGCGAGGCCGCCGAGCAGCGCGCCCAGGCCGAGGCCGCCGCTGCCGAGCAGCAGGCGTAAAGGGGCGACGCAATGACCAAGAACCGCACCGAGGTCGCGGACATCGACCGCAGCCTCTACGACTTCACCTATGGCGAGGAGGGATTCGAGCGCCTCGACGCCGGCATCACGCCCGACATCGTGCGCGAGATCAGCGCCAAGAAGGACGAACCGCAGTGGATGCTCGACCTGCGCCTCAAGTCCCTCGAGATTTTCAACCGCTTCCCGGATCCGACGTGGGGCCCCTCCATCGAGGGCTTGGACATGGACAACATCGTCACCTACGTCAAACCCAACACCGACCAAAAACACGACTGGGAGTCGGTGCCCGACGACATCAAGAACACCTTTGAGCGCCTGGGCATCCCCGAGGCCGAGCGCAGCTACCTGGCGGGCGTCGGCGCTCAGTACGACTCCGAGCTCGTCTACCACAACATGCAGGACACCGCGTCCAAGATGGGCATCGTCTACTCCGGCATCGAAGAGGCCCTGCACGACCCGCAGTGGGAGCCGCTCATCCACGAGAAGTTTATGACACTCATCCCGCCCACCGACCACAAGTTTGCGGCCCTGCATGGTGCCGTGTGGTCGGGCGGCTCGTTTGTCTACGTGCCCAAGGGCACCAAGCTCGACTTCCCGCTGCAGAGCTACTTCCGTCTCAACGCCAAGGGCGCCGGCCAGTTTGAGCACACGCTCATCATCGTCGAGGACGACGCTGACCTGCACTTTATCGAGGGCTGCTCCGCGCCCAAGTACAACGTGGCCAACCTCCACGCCGGCGCCGTCGAGCTCTTTGTGGGCAAGCGCGCGCACCTGCGCTACTCGACCATCGAGAACTGGTCCAAGAACATGTACAACCTCAACACCAAGCGTGCGCGCGTGGACGAGGATGGCGACATCGAGTGGATCAGCGGCTCCTTCGGCAGCCACGTGGGCTACCTCTACCCCATGAGCGTGCTCAACGGACGCCGCGCCCGCTCGAGCTTTACCGGCATTACCTTTGCCGGCGCCGGCCAGAACCTGGATACCGGCTGCAAGGTCGTGCTCAACGCGCCCGATACCTCGGCAACCGTCGAGACCAAGGGCATCTCCAAGAGCGGCGGCATCCAGACCTTCCGCAGCTCTATCGTGGCCACGCCCAAGGCCGAGGGCTCCAAGGCAACCGTGAGCTGCCAGTCGCTGATGCTCGACGACCAAAGCCGCTCCGACACTATTCCCGCCATGGACATCCGCGCCAAAAACGTCGACATCGGCCACGAGGCCACCATCGGCCGCATCGGCGACGACAAGGTGTTCTACCTGATGAGCCGCGGTATCTCGGAAGAAGAGGCCCGTACTATGATCGTCAACGGCTTTGCCAACCCGGTCTCCAAGGAGCTGCCGCTGGAGTACGCCGTCGAGATGAACAACCTGATCAAGCTCGAGATGGAAGGAGCGATCGGATAATGAAGCAGACCACCAACACCGCTGCTACCACGCTCGAGCAGGTTAATGCGATGCCTGCGGCGACTTGGGGTTGGCTCAAGATGAACCAGACCAAGCTTGAGCTTTCGGACGAGCTTGCCGCCGCTCCCACCGAGGCCGTTGAGGTCGAGGGCTTGGACGAGCAGTTTACTGGCATGGCAGACGCGTTCGACGCTGCCATGGACACCATGGCCGAGCGCTTCCCCGAGCGCCGCGCCTCCGCCCCCGGTGATGCCGCCGACCGCGCCCGCATCACGCCCGAGACCGAGCTCGACGTGCCCGCCACCTCCATCTACCAGGCCGGTGCCATCAAGCTGGAGGAGGAGCTCTCCCCCGCCGAGGCCTTCGAAACCGGCATGGGCGAGGCTGCCTACGCCTACTTGGCCGAGCACGCCACCAAGCACATCGTCATCGATGTGCCCACATGCAAGCACGCCACGGTTACCGTGCACGTGAGCGGTGTCGATGCCGCCGCGGCCATCGCCGCCGTCGACGTCGTCGCTCGTCCCCAGTCGACGCTCGATCTGCAGATCGCCCTGGACTCCCCCGTTGCCGGCGAGGGCGTCGTGGGATCCGTGCTGCGCGTGTGCGCCCACGAGTACGCCACCGTCAACGTGGCCTGCACGCAGACGCTCGACGATAGCTGGATCGCACTCGACGACACCGGCCTGTTCCTGGACGAGGGTGCGCGCGTCAACGTGCAACACACCGTCCTGGGTGCCGGCGCCAGCGCCACCGGCCTTGCCGGCGACCTGCTGGGCGATACCGCCAAGGTCACCATCGATACTGACTACCTTGGCGCCCGCGAGCAGGTGCGCGACTTTAACTACGAGCTGCGCCACCGCGGTCGCAAGACCGAGTGCGAGATCGACGCCAACGGCGTACTGACCGGCACGTCCAAGAAGGTCTACCGCGGCACCATCGACCTCGTGCACGGCTGCAAGGGTGCCGTCGGCACCGAGCGCGAAACGGTGCTACTGGCCAACAAGGGCGTCGACAACAAGACCGTTCCCGTCATCCTCTGCGACGAGGACGACGTCGCCGGCAACCACGGCGCCACCATCGGCCACGTCCGCGACGAGCAGCTGTTCTACCTCGCCTGCCGCGGCCTTGACCAAAACGCCGCCGAGGACCTGTTCATCCGCGCCAAGCTGGAGGACGCCGCGCTTTCCGCCACCGACGAGCGCACCCGCGCCGCCGTCGTCCGCCTGGGCAACAACCTGATCGACAACTTTGAAGAGGAGCTCGCATGATCGACACCGAGCACGTTAAATGCGATACCTGCACTGCCCCCGAGCCCATGGAGCTCGACGCCAGCGACGAGGCTTCGCGCGGCTGGCCCACCGTAGACATCGAGACCAACCCCTACAAGGCGCAGTTCCCGCTGTTTCAGCAGCACCCCGAGATCGCCTTCCTCGATAGTGCCGCCACCGCGCAGCGCCCTGCCTGTGTGCTCGACGCCGAGCGCGACTTCTATCAGCGCATGAACGCCAACCCCCTGCGTGGCCTGTACTCGCTGTCCGTCGAGGCCACCGAGGCCATCGCCAAGGTCCGCCAGCAGATCGCCGACCTCATCGGCGCCTCACAGGCCAACGAGGTCGTCTTCACCCGCAACACGAGCGAGTCGCTCAACCTGGTCGCCAAGAGCTTTGCACCCACGGTGCTCGAGCCCGGTGACGAGGTCGTCATCACCATCATGGAGCACCACTCCAACCTGATTCCGTGGCAGCAGGTCTGCCGCGAGACCGGCACCAAGCTCGTCTACCTCTACCCCACCAAGACCGGTCAACTCACCACCGAGGAGGTTCTGTCCAAGGTGGGCCCCAAGACCAAGATCTTGGCCGTGGGTCAGGTCTCTAACGTGCTGGGCGTCGAGAACCCGGTCAAGAATCTCGGCAAGCTCGTGCACAAGTACGGCGGCTATCTGGTCGTCGACGGCGCGCAGTCGCTGCCGCACATGCCGGTCGATGTGGCCGATCTGGGCGCCGATTTCTTTGCCTTTAGCGCGCACAAGGCCATGGGCCCCATGGGCATCGGCGTCCTGTGGGGCAAAATGGACCTGCTCAACGCCATGCCGCCCATGCTCACCGGCGGCGAGATGATCGACTCGGTCACCGAGCAGGACGCCGTCTGGGCGCCCGTTCCCGAGAAATTCGAGGCCGGCACGCAGGACGCCGCCGGCATCTTCGCCACGGGTGCGGCACTCGACTACCTGGTCAACACGGTGGGTTACGAGAACATCCAGGCCCGCGAGCAGGCACTCGTCCACTACCTGATGGGTGAGCTCATGCAGCTCGACTTTGTCCAGATCATCGGCTCCATCTATTGGGACAACCACCACGGCGTTGTGAGCTTTAACGTCAAGGGCATCCACCCGCACGACGTCGCGAGCATCATGGACATGGACGGCGTCTGCATCCGCGCCGGTCACCACTGCGCGCAGCCGCTGCTTACCTGGCTAGGCGTCGAGAACCTTGCCTGCTGCCGCGCCAGCGTGGCCTTCTACAACGACAAGGCCGACATCGACAAGTTCATCGCCGGCCTGCATCACGTTTGGAGCACGTTCAATGGGTAATCTGTACACCTCCACCACATTTATGGAGCACAACTCGCACCCCGACTATAAATACGAGATGGATGCTCCCACGCACGAGCACGACGGCATCAACCCCAGCTGCGGCGACGAGCTCACCTTGCAGCTGCGCGTCGAGAACGGCGTGATCGAGGAGGCCTCCTTTACCGGCCACGGCTGCGCCATCAGCCAGGCCAGCGCCGACATCATGGCCGACCTCATCACCGGCGAGACCGTCGAGGAAGCTCACCGCCTGGCAGAGCTCTTCCTCGCCATGATCCGCGGCGAGCAGCTCTCCGAGGAAGACCTGGAAGACCTGGACGAAGCCGCCCAGCTCCAGGACATCTCGCACATGCCCGCCCGCGTCAAATGCGCCGAGCTCGCCTGGCGCACCCTCGACGGCATGCTCGAAGGGTAAAATAATCAGTAATATTTGTCTCGAATCTGAAGAATTCTGTTGGCCGAATCGCTTAACTTTCGCGATTCGGCCATTTTCTTTTCTGCCTTTATTTCGAGCCCTCGGCCTGCGCGTCCACCTGCGCATAAGCACGCACAATACGAGAAACCGTACTTTTGCCAATTCCGGTATAGCGCTCAATCTGGCGAACCGTGAAACCGGCATCGTACAATCCAACAATAACGGTATCGCGCCGCGCCGGCGGTGCGGCTTTAACCCCGCGGAGCGGAACCCCGAGGCTCTTCGCCAACTTGTCGACAAAGGCGTGGCGTTCCCACTCCGTCTCTTTCATATCGCACAGTGCCGGCTCGCCGCCGCCGGACGTCGAAAGCGAATGGGCAATAAAGCCCTCGGCAGAACCAAAAAGCTCAAGCACGCAAGAAGGATCGGAAAATCCCCTCGTGGCATCGGCCACATCACTGTCGTAAGCGCGCAGATGCTCCGCAAAGCTGCTCCAGGGATAACGCTCGATTAGGCTAATGCCCGCCTCCTGCGGATCGGCGTGTACAGAGCGAATAGCCTCCATCACCTGCCAGTCGGTATCGAGCGAGCGGCGCTCAAAACGTTCACGAAACAGGCAGCCCGCGCGCCCAGTGCGCTTATTGAACCGACGAGCATACGTCAACAGTAGCCGCTGCATGACTGCGCTCATTTTGTCCTCGTAATCCAAAAGCACCAGATCCACGTAGTCGCTCATGAGACACCACGCCACAATCGTCACCTGGGCATCACGGCAGCACTCGCACATCAACTCCAAAAACTCCCACCGATCCTTATCACTCTCAAAGATCAGCTGCCTGCCCCTACCGCGGGCACAAACATGGTAAAAACCGGTGATCGTTTTCCAAACGCGCTGCACGGCGCCCCCTTCGCCGGGATCTGCTTACCATCCAATACATCACGATTGAAACGTGTCATCAAAACATTCACGCAAAATGGCACCCGTCGACGGCAAAAGGCGGCAAACCGTCGGCGAACGGCAACATAGCCACAGGTCATGAAACGAAGCCTTGCCAAAAGCTTGATCAAAACCGACCCCCTTCAACGGAACGCACAACAGCAAACAGTCTGGTTAAATCGTTTCAATTGAAAGTTCCGCGCTTCTCGCTACGAAAACTGAGCCGTTCGCCGAATATTCCGTGCATTTCGCGGTATTATAAGGGCTGCATGTCATGTCCCTTTCGAAGGGTCGCCCGGCAATCGCCAGCCACGACCCCCAGACGGGACGCCAACACGATAGAGAGGAGAGGCATGCAGTACTCACAGGAAGTGGAGAACATGTGCCCCGTTGCCAAGGGTGCATACCACGGCCCCGCACCCATCCCCGAGGAGGGCAAGTGGGTCCAGGCTAAGGAGATTTCCGACATCTCCGGTCTTACGCACGGTGTGGGTTGGTGCGCACCTCAGCAGGGCGCTTGCAAGCTCACGCTGAACGTCAAGGACGGCATCATCGAGGAGGCCCTCGTTGAGACCATCGGCTGCTCCGGCATGACCCACTCTGCCGCCATGGCTTCCGAGATCCTTCCCGGTAAGACCATCCTCGAGGCCCTCAACACCGACCTCGTCTGCGACGCCATCAACGTTGCTATGCGCGAGATCTTCCTGCAGATCGTTTACGGCCGCAGCCAGACCGCGTTCTCCGAGGGCGGCCTGCCCGTGGGCGCCTCCCTCGACGACCTCGGAAAGGGCCTTCGCTCTCAGGTCGGCACCATGTTCGGCACCAAGGCCAAGGGCGCTCGTTACCTCGAGCTCGCTCAGGGCTACGTCACCCGCATGGCTCTCAACGACAAGAACGAGATCATCGCATTCGAGTTCCTGAACCTCGGCAAGTTCACCGACGCCGTCAAGGCCGGCAAGACCCCCGAGGAGGCCATCGCTGGCGCTATGGGCCACTATGGTCAGTGGGAGAACGCTGCCAAGTACATCGACCCGCGCACCGACGAGGAGACTCACTCCGTCGCCAGCGTGTTCCCGGTTCACGAGTAGAAAGGGAGGGAAATAACTATGACTGTTACGTTCGAAGGTTACGAGCGCCGCGCTGACAAGATCAACAAGTGCCTCGCCGACAACGGCATCGCCTCCCTCGAGGAAGCTCTGCAGATCTGCACCGACAAGGGCTTCAACCCGCGTGAGATCGTCAACAACACCCAGTCCATCGCCTTCCAGAACGCCGAGTGGGCCTACACCCTCGGTTGCGCTCTCGCTGTCAAGCGTGGCGCCAAGTCCGCTTCTGAGGCTGCAGCCATCATCGGCGAGGGCATCCAGGCCTTCACCGTTCCTGGCTCCGTCGCCGAGGACCGCAAGGTCGGTCTGGGCCACGGCAACCTGGGCGCTATGCTGCTCTCCGACGACACCGAGTGCTTCGCCTTCCTGGCCGGTCACGAGTCCTTCGCTGCCGCTGAGGGCGCTATCGGCCTGGCTCTGAACGCCAACAAGGCTCGTAAGAAGCCGCTGCGCGTCATCCTCAACGGTCTGGGCAAGGACGCTGCTCAGATCATCGCCCGCATCAACGGCTTCACCTACGTGAAGACCCAGTTCGACTACTTCACGGGCGAGCTCAAGGTCGTCGAGACCATCCCCTACTCCGATGGTCCCCGCGCCGCCGTCAACTGCTACGGCGCCGACGACGTCCGCGAGGGCGTTGCCATCATGTGGCACGAGAACGTCGACATCTCGATCACCGGTAACTCCACCAACCCCACGCGCTTCCAGCACCCCGTCGCTGGCACCTACAAGAAGGAGCGCCTCGAGGCTGGCAAGAAGTACTTCTCCGTCGCTTCTGGTGGCGGCACTGGTCGTACCCTGCACCCGGACAACATGGGCGCCGGCCCTGCCTCTTACGGCATGACCGACACCATGGGCCGCATGCACTCCGACGCCCAGTTCGCCGGTTCTTCCTCCGTGCCTGCGCATGTCGACATGATGGGTCTCATCGGCATGGGCAACAACCCCATGGTCGGTGCCACCGTCGCCTGCGCTGTCGCCGTCGAAGAGGCCCTCAAGGCCTAATCGCGCTTGCGCGATGCTCATATAGTTGAGCTTTGGAGCCGCTACCCACCCAGGTAGCGGCTCTTTTTGTTTGCCCCGTCCCAAATTGTGGAGTGGGTATGATGAATTGGACACCTAGTTAAGAGCGAAAGGTGTTCAAGATG
>URNI01000008.1 GCA_900549135.1 uncultured Collinsella sp. | reverse complement strand
GGCAAGCGAGCCAAGCACATCGGGCAGCTCTGCCGCATCAACGGCGGCGGCGATGCCGGAAGCCGTGCCAGGCTGAGCCTTGATCATAACCAGATTATCGGTGCGCAGAACGCCCGTTACGAGCTCGGAAACCATACGCTGCAGGTGCAGGTCCTCTGCCAGAACATAGATGCCCTCAGGGAGCTTACGCAGCCCCATATCGGCAATATCGCGAGAGACAGTCGCCTGCGTGCAATCAAAGCCCATAGCGCGGAGCTCATCGACCAGCACGCGCTGCGTGCGGACGTCCTTATTGCGCACAATATCTCTAATGGCATCCTGGCGCCCATTGCGTTTTTTAGCCATACAAACCCTCTCTCCAAAAGATGGCGGAGACAATCAATCAGTGATTGAATAGTTTAACGCTATTTGAAGGCTTTTGTGTATAAGAACGCATTTCGAAACAATTCTATGCAAATTTGTTTCGAGATGAGCCGTTTAGGCGGTTTTTGCGCCCGTCCGGTTAAGAAAAGCTGCCAGATGCGTACACATCACGCAGCGCGCGGGCTTGGCGCTGGCGATCGGCCCAAACAACAGACCGAGCCCCCGATGGTTATCCTTGAGCGCGGCGACCATCTGACGGGTTCGAGGCGCCTCGAGCATATCACGCATACGGGCGGAACGCTCGATTGACGACACCCCATGCGGGCTCAGACACAAATTCTCGATGCAGGCGACCAGTCCGGCAAAGTAGAACTTTTGGGTTGCCAGCTTGAGCCGACCACCGCTATCTGCTTCCGAGAGTGAGTCCGTAAGCTCGTCGAGCGCCCGGGTGTCATCGGATACCTTGGCATACATGGTGGGATCAAAGGCATCTGTAAGCTTAGGTGCCGCCGCGTGGAAACAAGCGTCGCCGCATCCGGAGACGCGCTGCGCCCGCGAGAGCGAGCACGCCATAAACCCAACTGTGCGAAACGCCTTGTCGTACAAAAGGCATGCCTCAAACAGCGGACGGCTATACATCACGCCAGAGGTCTGAACGACTAGGCCGCCTAAAATCAACTGGGACAGCCCGGTCACCATCGAAGATTTGCTATCAATGGAAATATGAGCAGCATCCAAGACGCGCGAATGGCGCTCTCGATGTGCATCATAGCGGTCGAGCGACACCGTGGGGAGCACTATGTCTGCCGCAGTATCGCACGCGATATCGACCATCTTGGAAAGAGACTGCGGAGCAAACCACTCATCGGCGTTCATGGCGATGATTTGAGAGCCGCGCGAGGCAGCAAAACCGGCACGAAGACAAGCGCCGCGCTTCGCGTCCTCGACGTCAATCAAATCAATATGGATGTCCCTGTCGGCGGCAACTTGAAGCGAATGGCGCACACCAGGCGCAGCATCGCGGCAGACAACGACAATCTGCAAATCGTAGAGGTCTTGGTTCTGGATACTCTCGAGCGCACGCATCGCATAGCTGGGCGAACCTTCTACCACAAGGATCACCGAAAGTCGCGGATGCGAGCCACGTCGAACCAAGTTATCCGTCCTCTCGACAGCAATAAATCAAACCGTGGTTCATGGTACACCCCGGCAATAAAAGCAATGAGACACCAGTTGTATTGCACGTCAAGAACAGATGTTGCACACGCGCAGCCCACAGATGACAGGTGTCGACGCACGACGCGTCGAGCCCTCCCCCTAGTCGAGCACGACGAGCTCGGCGGGATCGTAATCCACGCCCATAAACGTAAGGCCGCAGGCGGGCGCCGTGGGGCCCGCGGCGGTTCGGTCGCAGGCATCAATGACTTCGCGCATCCACTCGGGATCGCGGCGATGCATGCCTATCTCGACGAGCGTGCCCACAATGGTGCGTACCATCGAATGCAAAAATGCGTTGCCCTCGATGGTAAACGTCAGGATATCCTCGCCAAAGGCCACCTCATGGCCAAACTCGGCCCGCATCACGCAGCGGTGCGTAGGCTTGCCCACGGCAGAGGCGACCTTGCAAAAGCTCTTAAAGTCCTGCTCGCCCAAAAGTGCGGGACAGGCCGCAGACATGGCCTCGACATCCAAGGGATAGCGATGCCACCACACAGCACCCCGTGAGAGCACGGGACGCGCGTCGCGATCGGCAATGCGGTACGTATACGTACGGGAACGCGCATCAAAGCGTGCAGAAAAGCCTTTACGGGCCTTGTAGACCTCGTTTATGGCGATATCTTTCGGCAGTAGGGCATCCATAGCCCTCAGCCACCTACGGCGCGTACACGCAAGCTCAGCGTCCGTTACGGGCACGCTGATGTACTGCGCTACCGCATGCACGCCGGCATCGGTGCGCCCCGCGCACGTCAGGTCGATCGGACGGCGCAGGAGCGTCTCGATAGCGCGGCGCAGCTCGCCCGCAACCGTCGTCTGACCGGGCTGCTCGGCAAAGCCGCTATAGGACGAGCCATCGTAGGCCACGCGGAAAACGAGCGTGGCATCGAGCTCTGGAATCGAATTGAAATCAGACGGCGCGGTCATGGGCGCTCCCAACAATCAGGCAATGGCTTTTCGACAAAAAAAGAGGGGTACGCGAACGTACCCCTCGAATATAGCCTATGCAGACGGAATGTCTACTCAGCGGTCTCCTCAGCGGGAGCCTCCTCGACAGCCTCGACCTTCTTGGGAGCAGCGGCCTTCTTGGGGGCCGGAGCAGCCTTCTTGGCCTTAGGCGTGCAAGGCTCGGTGACGAGCTCCATGATAACGATGGGAGCGTTGTCGCCCTTGCGGTTACCGAGCTTCATGATGCGGGTGTAACCGCCGTTGCGGTCCTGCCACATGCCCTGAGCAGCCTTGTCGAAGATCTCGGCAACGAGCTGCTTATCGCCGAGCTTGGCGATGGCCAGACGACGAGAGTGCAGGTCGCCCTTCTTGGCCCAGGTGATGATCGGATCGACGACCGAACGCAGCGCCTTAGCGCGGGTCTCGGTGGTCTTGATGCGGTCGTTCTCGAAGAGGGCCTTAGCAAGGCTCTTCTTCATGGCCTTGGTGTGGCTCGCATCGGTGCCGAGCTTCAGGCCCTTCTTAACGTTGTGACGCATGGTCTAGTTTCTCCTCAAATATGCGAAGCATTAAGCCTTCAGGCTCAGGCCCATGGACTCAAGCTTGTCCTTCACTTCCTCGATCGACTTAACACCGAAGTTACGGATGTTGAGCAGATCGTTCTCCGAGAACTCAACGAGCTGACGGACCGAGTGAATGCTGGCGCGCTTAAGGCAGTTGTAGGAACGGACGGAAAGGTCCAGATCCTCGATCTGCTTGTCCAGCTCGGCGTTGTCGTTGGTGACCTCGGGAGCGAAGATCGAAGCCTCCTCCTCGACCTCGGGGGTCTCGGCAAGGTTCATAAAGGCGGCCATATGCTGGTTGATGATATTAGCAGCCTGGACCACGGCGTCGCGCGGGGCGATGGAGCCGTTGGTCTCGATCTCGAGGACAAGGCGGTCGTAGTCGGTGTGCTGACCGACACGGCAAGCCTCAACGAGCTTGGCGCAACGGGAAACCGGCGAGTACAGCGAGTCGACGTGGATCACACCGATGGGATCGTTGTCGCGCTTGTTGGCCTCGCCAGAAACATAGCCGCGGCCATAGCCGATGCGCATGCTCATGGTGAGATGGCCACCCTCGGTGAGCGTAGCGATGTGCTGCTCGGGGTTGACCAGCTCAAACTCGGACGGAATAAAGAAGTCCGCACCGGTGACCTCGCAGGGGCCGTCAACCGAGATGGTGGCGGTCGCCTCGTCGGTCGTGCCGAGAGCCCTGAAGACAAGACCCTTGACATTCAGGACGATGTCGGTGACATCCTCGACCATGTTAGGGATGGTCATGAACTCGTGCTGCGCACCATCGATCTGAATAGCCTCGACGGCGGCACCCTCGAGCGAGGACAGAAGTACGCGACGAAGGGAGTTACCCAGCGTATCGCCGTAGCCACGCTCGAGCGGCTCGACGGAGACACGAGCAGACGTCTCGTTGATCTCTTCGACCTGAACCTGAGGCCTAATGAATTCTGACATGTATTACCTCCAGCCTCAGCAGCCCGGATGGACTACTTAGAGTAGAGCTCGACGATGAGCTGCTCGTTGATATCACCGCTGATCTGCTCACGCGTCGGCAGAGCGAGCACGTTACCAGACAGCTTCTCGATATCGACCTCGAGCCAGCCAGGGACCTCAAAGCGCTCGGAGGAAATCAGGGCCTCCTTGATGGGGAGGAGGTCACGGAACTTCTCGCCGACAGCGACGACGTCGCCGGCCTTGACGCGGTAGGACGGGATGTCCACGCGCTTGCCGTTCACGGTGAAGTGACCGTGACGGACGGACTGACGAGCCTCTTTGCGGGTGCGGGCGAAGCCAAGACGGAAGACGACGTTGTCGAGGCGAGACTCAAGGATGATCATGAGGTTCTCACCGGTGACGCCGTTCATCTTGCGGGCCTTGTTGAAGTAGCCGTGGAACTGCTTCTCCAGAACGCCATAGATGAACTTGACCTTCTGCTTCTCGCGCAGCTGCATGCCGTACTCAGATTCCTTGCGACGGCGCTTGGGCTGACGGATAGATTCCTTCTTGCTGCTGTAACCGAGCTCAGCGGGATCGATCCCGAGCTGACGGCAGCGCTTAAGAACAGGAGTCCTGTCGATTGCCATATTGATACGATCCTTTCAGTTACACGCGGCGACGCTTCTTGGGGCGGCAGCCGTTGTGCGGAATGGGGGTCTTGTCCTGGATGCTCGAGACCTCGAGGCCAGCAGCCTGGAGGGAGCGGATGGCGGTCTCACGACCGGAGCCGGGGCCCTTGACGAAGACGGAAACCTTCTTCATACCGTGCTCCATGGCCTGCTTAGCAGCAGCCTCGGCAGCCATCTGGGCAGCGAACGGCGTGGACTTACGGGAGCCCTTGAAGCCCACCTGGCCAGCCGACTTCCAGGAAATGACGTTGCCCTGGGGATCGGTGATCGAAACGATCGTGTTGTTGAACGTAGAACGAATGTGAGCCTGGCCCACGGAAATGTTCTTACGGTCCGCGCGCTTCAGACGGGCAGCGCGAACGTTCTTCTTAGCAGTAGCCATCTATCTAGCGCTCCTTATTTCTTCTTCTTAGCACCGATCTGACGCTTCGGGCCCTTGCGGGTACGAGCGTTAGTGTGGGTGCGCTGGCCGCGGACCGGGAGGCCCTTGCGGTGACGAAGGCCGCGGTTGCAGCCGATGTCCATAAGGCGCTTGACGTTCTGGTTGCGCTCACGGCGGAGGTCGCCCTCAACCATGATCTGATTCTTATCGATATAATCGCGGATGGCGTTAACCTCATCCTCGGTGAGGTCCTTAACGCGCGTATCCACGTTAACGTTGCACTCGACGCAAATCTTCGTCGCAGTGGTGCGGCCGATGCCGTAAATGTAGGTCAGACCGATCTCAACGCGCTTCTCACGCGGGAGGTCGACACCATTAATACGGGCCAACGTAGTCTCCTCTCTTAACCCTGACGCTGCTTATGACGGGGGTTCTCGCAAATGACGAGGACCTTGCCATGGCGCCTAATGATTTTGCACTTATCGCACATCTTCTTGACCGAAGGACGTACCTTCATCGTTCTTCCTTTCGGTAGCGCTCAAACTACTTCCCTACTATCTACTCGCCCAGCCGCAGGCGTTTAAAACTATGGCTGGTCTTCACACACAATCCGACCGTAGGTTGAGCTAAGCCTGCAGTCGGAAATGGAGTGCGTGTATGCGTGCCGCTATTTGTAGCGATAGGTGATGCGGCCGCGGGTCAGGTCGTACGGGGAAAGCTCCACGACAACCCTGTCACCGGGGAGAATACGGATGTAATTCATTCGGATCTTGCCAGAAATGTTGCACAGAACCGAATGACCGTTCTCGAGCTCGACCTTAAACATGGCATTGGGCAGCGGTTCCTTTACCGTACCCTCAAGCTCAATTGCGTCTTCCTTCTTCACAAGCAATCATCTTTCTCTAGAAAACGACAGCGATTGAGTATTCTACAACACGTATGCACGCATCGTAATAACTTCGTAATGGCTCCACAACTAAGTGGAACTTGTTACATTTCTCCGCCTTGGAGCGAACACCAAGCACCTTGCGCATCCGTGGTGAGAATCACCGGACCGTCATTGGTGATGGCGACGGTGTTCTCGTAGTGCGCGGCGGGCAGATGGTCGTTGGTCGTAACAATCCAACCGTCGGAGCCCGTGCTCACATGGTTGGAACCCATCGTAACCATCGGCTCGATGGCGATGACCATACCAGCCTGAAGGCGAACGCCTCTCCCCTTCTTTCCATAATTTGGAACGTTGGGGTCCTCGTGCATCACACGGCCGATACCATGCCCCACGTAATCGCGAAGCACGCCGTAACCGTGAGACTCGGCGAGAGACTGAACGGCATAGCCAACGTCCCCGATATGGTTACCGGGAACAGCCTGCTCGATAGCAGCCTTTAGGCAATCGCGCGTAACCTCGCACAGCGCCTTGGCCTCGGGCGTGGGCGTGCCGACGAAAAACGTCCAGGCGTTATCACCAACCCAACCGTCAACGACAGCTCCCGTATCGATGGAGATGATATCGCCATCACGCAGGATCATGTCGGGGTTGGGAATACCGTGGACCACGGCATCGTTGATCGATGCGCAAATGGTCCCCGGGAAACCGCCGTAGCCCTTAAAGGCAGGGGTGCCGCCATGCATGCGGATAATCTGCTCCGCGAGCTGATCGAGCTCAAAGGTGGAAACGCCGGGGCGCACCATGGCTCCAACGTGGCGGAGCGCCATCTTAGATAGCGCTCCTGCCTTCTTCATCTGCTCAATTTGCGTTGCAGACTTAATCTTGATCATAGACCGAGAGCCTCTTTGACATCCCCGTACACGGTCTCGCGAGCCTGGTCACCGTTGACCGACTTGAGCAGACCCTGGCCACGATAGTAGTCGACGAGCGGGCTCGTGGACTTCTCGTAGACGTCGAGACGGTTCTTGATGGTCTCGGGCTTGTCGTCGTCGCGCTGATACATCTCGCCACCGCACTTGGGGCAGGTGGCATCGGCAGCGGTGCCGGTGTAACCGCAGGCGCGGCAGGTGCGACGCGAAGACAGACGATCGATGATGACCTCGGGGGCCACGTCGACCAGAAGGGCGCAGTCGATCTCGCGACCCATAGCGGAGAGCTCGGAATCGAGCGTCACAGCCTGGGCGGTGTTGCGCGGGAAGCCGTCGAGGATGAAGCCCTGCTGGGCGTCATCGGCGGCAAGGCGCTCCTTGACAAGGTCGATCACGAGCTGGTCGGGAACGAGCTCGCCAGCGTCCATGTACTTCTTAGCCTGAATACCAAGCTCGGTGCCACCCTTAACGGCAGCACGCAGCAGGTCGCCCGTGGAAATGTGGGCGACGCCAAACTCGGCGACGAGCTCCTGTGCGACGGTGCCCTTACCGGCACCCGGAGCTCCGAGCAATACGAGGTTCATGAGCAATCCTCCTCTAGCCTATTTAAAGAATCCATCGTAATCATACATCTTGATCTGGCCTTCGAGCTTATCGACCGTGTCGAGCACGACGCCGACCATGATGAGGATGGACGTGCCGCCAAATGCCTGAATCAGATGGTTACCCGTGAAGGAGAAGATGATCGAAGGCACGATGGCGATGAGCGCCAAAAAGACAGCGCTGGGAAGCGTGATCTTGTTGAGCGCGTTCTTGATGTAGGCCGCGGTAGCCCTACCCGGACGCACGCCCGGAATAAAGCCGCCCTGCTTCTTAAGGTTGTCGGCCGTGTCATCGGGGTTGAACACCATGGAGGTGTAGAAGTACGCGAAGAACACGATGAGGACAACGTTAAGCACCCAGTTGAGCCAGCCGCGCGAAAGCGCAGAGGCAACTGCCTGAATCCAGCCGATGCCGGGGAAGAACACGGCAATCTGAGCCGGGAAGTACAGCAGCGCCGAAGCGAAGATGATCGGCACGACACCCGCGGTGTTGACCTTGATGGGCAGGTAGGTGGTCTGGCCACCCATCATGCGACGGCCCACGACGCGCTTAGCGTAGGAGACCGGGATGCGGCGCTGGCCGCGCTCAAGGAAAACAATCAGCGGGATAACCAGCAGGATGATGGCGCAGATGATCACCATGGTGATGATGCCACCGGCATTGCCCTCGGTGCTGGAGAAGATAGCCTGCGGCAGACCGGCCATGATGTTCGCGAAGATGATCAGCGACATGCCATTGCCGATACCGCGCTGGGTGATGAGCTCACCAATCCACATGATCAGCATGGCGCCCGCGGTGAGCGTACCGACGATCATGAGGTCGAAGATAATCTCGGGAGCGCCGGCGCCATTGAAGCTGATGCCGAAGCTCTTAAAGAGGAAGAGGTAACCCACGGAGTTGAGGATTGCCAGAGCCAGGGTGAGGTAACGCGAATACTGCGTAATCTTGGTCTGACCGACCTCGCCCTCGCGGGCAAGCTCATGCAGGGAAGGCACGACGGCCTGGAGCATCTGGAGGATGATCGAGCTGGTGATGTAAGGCATGATGCCCAGCGAAAACACCGACACATAGCTCAACGCGCCGCCAGAGAAAAGATTCAGGAGGGCCATAGCACCTGCGGCGACCGAATTGTTATCGGTCGAGAAAAGGCCCAGCATCCCCTGGAAGGGAATGCCGGGCACAGGAACGTGCGCACCAATGCGGTACACGACGAGCATAGCTATGGTAAAAAGAATCTTTTCGCGCAATTCTTTGATGCGGAAAGCATTCTTAAGACCATTTAGCACGGCAGCTCGACCTTTCCGCCGGCGGCCTCGATCTTGGCCTGCGCAGAGGCGCTGACCTTGTCGACCTTGACCGTGAACTTCTTGGTGAGCTCACCATTGCCGAGCACCTTGACGGGCTCGAACTCGCTCTTGGTGATGCGAGCGGCCTTAAGAGCGGCACCGTCGATCACAGCGCCGTCCTCGAACTTACGCTCGAGACGCTCAACGTTAACGGCGGTGTACTCGATACGACGGGGGTTGCGGAAGCCCGGAAGCTTGGGCAGGCGCATAGCCAGCGGAGTCTGGCCACCCTCGAAGCCGGCACCCTTGGTGCCGCCAGAGCGGGAACCCTGGCCCTTCTGGCCGCGGCCAGAAGTGGTGCCGTGACCCGAAGAATTGCCACGGCCGACGCGCTTGCGGTTCTTGGTGGAACCGGGCGCGGGAGTAAGATCGTGAAGCTGCATTTGCTACTCCTCTACAATCTCGACAAGGTGCTTGACCTTGAAGATCATGCCGCGGACGGACTCGTTGTCAGCAATCTCGCGAACCTCGCGGATCCTGTGGAGACCGAGGGCACGGACAGTACGGACCTGGTCCTGCTTGCAACCGTTGGTGCTGCGGACCTGCTTGATCTTGATGGTGTCAGCCATGCTTAGTTCTCCTTACCGACGAACATCTCGGAGACCGTCAGGCCACGGCGAGCCGCGACGTCCTCAGGGCTGGAGAGCTCCTTGAGGCCCTCGACGGCAGCCTTGATGATGTTGAGGCCGTTGTCGGTACCGAGGGACTTGGACAGGACGTTCTTGATGCCAGCAAGCTCGAAGAGGGGACGCACAGCGCCGCCGGCGATAACGCCGGTACCCTCGACAGCGGGCTTGATGATGATGCGGCCGGCACCAAAGTGGCCGAGAACCTCGTGCGGGATGGTGCCCTGCTCGGTCACCGGCACGTGGAACATGTTCTTCTTGGCATCGAGAGATGCCTTGGAGATGGCCATGGGCACCTCGGCGGACTTGCCCATGCCAACGCCGACGTTGCCCTTGCCGTCGCCAACGACGACGAGAGCGACGAGGCTCATGCGACGACCACCCTTGACGGTCTTCGACACGCGGTTGATGTAAACGACGCGCTCCTCGAACTCGGAGGCCTCGCGCTGCTGCTTCTGATTACGAGCCATGTGCTACATACCTCCTAGAACTCGAGACCGGCGGCACGAGCACCGTCGGCGAGGGCCTTGACGCGGCCATGGTAGATACGGCCACCGCGATCGAAGGCGACCTTGGTGATGCCGGCCTCGATGGCGCGCTTGCCAACGAGCTGACCGACCTTCTCCGCAGCCTCCTTGTTCGAGGTGTGGGTGCCCTTGAACTCGGCCTCGAGGGTCGAGGCAGAGACGAGCGTCAGGCTGGAGCCCTTGCTATCGTCGATGATCTGGGCATAGATGTTGGCGTTAGTACGGGTCACGCGAAGACGCGGACGCTCGGAGGTACCCGAGACCTTGCCGCGAACACGACGCTGACGACGCTTGAGGCCTTCCAGCTTCGCCTTATGCTTGTTCATACGTAAACTCCTAAAAAGGTTGATCTTGCCAGCACCTGACGGGGTGCTGGTCTTATGCGAGTGAGTCGGTTACGACTACTTGGCGGCCTTACCCAGCTTGCGGCGGATGTGCTCGCCAACGTAGTGGATACCCTTGCCCTTGTAAGGCTCGGGAGGACGATGGCCGCGGATCTCAGCGGCGATCTGACCGACCTGCTGCTTGTTGATACCCTTGACGTTCACGTGGGTGTTGTCGGGAACCTCGAAGGTGATGCCCTCGGGAGCCTCGACGATCACGGGGTGCGAGAAGCCCAGGGAGAACTCGAGGTTCTTGCCCTTCTGCTGCACGCGGTAACCGACGCCGGCGAGCTCGAGCTTCTTCTCGAAGCCCTCGGAAACGCCAACAACCATGTTGTGGATGAGGGCGCGGGTGAGGCCGTGGCGGGCACGGGTCTCACGCTCGTCGTCGGGACGGGAAACGGTGAGGACGTTGTCCTCGACGTTGATAGCGAGCTTCTCAAAAACATCGAGCTCGAGCTGGCCCTTGGGGCCCTTGACGACAACGTTGTTGCCGTTGACTGCCACTTCGACTCCGGCGGGAATCTGGACAGGCTTATTACCGATACGAGACACGGTGATCTCCTTTCCTTCTACCTACCGAGCGAATTACCAGACGTAAGCGATGATCTCGCCGCCGACGTTGTGCTTGCGAGCATCGCGGTCGGTCATGACGCCATGGCTGGTGGAAATAATGGCGGTACCAAGGCCACCGCGGACGCGGGGCATGTCGGCAACGCCGGTGTACTTACGCAGGCCCGGCTTGGAAATGCGGCGGATGCCGTTGATGACCTTAGCCTTCTTGGGACCATACTTAAGCGTGATGTGCAGAGTCTTCTGGGGAACGGTGTCCTCGACATCGTAGCCCTCGATGTAGCCCTCCTCGTGCAGAACACGAGCGATCTCGACGAGCTTCTTGCTGCTCGGCATGGAGACCGTGGCCTTGTTCACAGAGTTAGCGTTACGGATGCGCGTAAGCATATCTGCGATCGGGTCTGTAAGGTTCATACAGATTCTCCTTCGTTCTTGATGAACACGTGCTCTTGGTTCTTCGCCGCCCTTAACGGCAAAGCCTATTTAGCGCGTTTTCCCTGTTCCAAACTGATGCTTGAAACGCTGGTAGTGACTTACCAGCTGGCCTTCTTAACGCCGGGAAGCTCGCCCTTGAGTGCAAGCTCGCGGAAGCAGACACGGCACAGGCCGAACTTGCGGTACACAGAGTGCGGACGGCCGCAGCGCTGGCAGCGCGTGTACTCACGAGTAGAGAACTTCTGCTTGCGATTGCACTTGACGATCATCGATGTCTTAGCCACTTATATCCTCCTCACATAGAGTATTGTTCGCCCCAAGCGCCGCCCCCTTGTGGGAACGGCGCTTATAGGGCAGGTGAACCTATTTCTTGAACGGGAAACCGAAGGCGTCCAGAAGGGCCTTGGCCTCCTCATCGGTGTTGGCGGTGGTCACGAAAGTGATGTCCATACCACGCTGGTGATCGACGGAGTCGAAGTCGATCTCGGGGAAGATGAGCTGCTCGGTGACGCCCATGGAGAAGTTACCACGGCCGTCGAAGCTCTTGGCGGAGATACCGCGGAAGTCGCGGATACGAGGGATCGCGACGGAGGTCAGACGATCGAAGAACTCCCACATACGGTCGCCACGCAGGGTAACCTTGCAGCCGATCGGCATACCAGCGCGCAGGCGGAAGGTAGCGATGGACTTGCGGGCACGGGTGATCATCGGCTGCTGGCCGGTGATGGCGCGCAGGTCGCGCACGGCACCGTCGATGGCCTTGGAATCGGTAGCGGCCTCGCCGACACCCATGTTCACGACGATCTTCTCAAACTTGGGGATCATCATGACGTTCTCGTACTGGAACTTGTCCTGAAGCTGCTGCTTGACCTCATTGTTGTACTTGGTCTTCAGACGCGGCACATACTTCTCTTCTGCCATTGTTCACTCCTTCTTGGGGTTTTAAGCACGGGGCGTGGCCACGATGGGTTGTCCTCGTGCCTCCTGGCTGCATCCGCGCCGCTCATGGCATTTCGCGGTTTGGACTCGACGCAGCAGGAGCCGACAAAACAATCGATACTATACGCGCATCGGGAGCGTATTTCCAGAAAAACCTCGTCTGCCTGCACAACTCCACAACTCCCCCGCACAAATTGATCCCAAAAAGCAGTTGCGGTGAAATAGGGACTGTTGGGCGGCCCAACAGGCTTAAACAATCCGTATTTCACCGCAACTTAATTGGTGGGGATGCGATTAGCGCTTGCGGGGGACGAGTTTGGTGCGGCGCAGGTGAATCATCTCGGCGGCGATGGAGATGGCAATCTCCTCGGGGTCCTCGGCCTCGATGGCAACGCCGATCGGCAGGTGCAGCTCGTCGATCTGGTCCTGCGTAAAGCCTTCCTGCTCCAGGCGGGCACGCACAAAGGCCGTCTTGCGGCGCGAACCCAGACAGCCCAGGTAGGCAGGCTTGGCGTGCATGGCCTGAATCACCACGTCGATATCGGACTTGTGGCCTGCTGTGGCCACGACCACCAAGTCGCGCGGACCGATGGGACACAGCTCGCTCAGGTTCTTGTAATCGACCAGGCGACGATCGTAGACACCGGGCACCCATTCGGGCGTCAACGTGCCGGGGCGGTCATCGCAGGCCACGACGGCAAAGCCCGCCGCCGTGAGCACGCGCGCCGTCGCGGCGCCCACGTGCCCGCAGCCAAAGATGTAGGTCAGGCCTTCGGGGCAGAGCGTCTCGATGTGCGCCGCGGGAATCTCAGAGGCAGCGTTGGTGTAGGTGACGTTACTCCCCTCCTCCACCAGTGAAAGCCCGGGGCAGCCCGCAATGGTATGGCGCGATGCCTCGCCATGGTACTCGGCCACATCGCCCTCGAGCGCGCTCGCGATAAACGGTTCAAAGTCGATGACGAAGTCGCCGATGCGCCGATAGACCAAGACGTCGGCAATTTCCTGGAACAACGGTGCCTGGGTCGCATCCAGATGCAGATAGCACAGGCAGATGGCTCCGCCGCAGATCATGCCGGTATCGGAGTTCTCGCCGCCCATGGTGTAGCGGACCAGACGCGACTGTCCCGCGCTCAGGAGTTCGCGCGCCTCATCCAGCGCAAAGAGCTCAATCTTGCCGCCGCCGATAGTGCCCGCCTGGCTGCCGTCGGCAAAGACGGCCATCCAGGCGCCCACGCCGCGCGGCGACGACCCCGCCGTGCCGGCCACGACCACGAGCTCGCACGTCTCGCCAGCACGCAGGGCGGCAAGCGCCGCATTCACAACATCGAGCTTTTCCATCGTCGTTTCCTATCCCTGGAACACACCGGTGAGCATAGCGAGTGCCTCGAGCACGCCGCCGCCGACCGACGTCGCCTTGTCCGAAATGTAGTTGATATAGCTGGCATCGCCGCGCGGATCGACATCGGCGCATTTAAAGCCCTCAGTCACCTGCACGCCGTTCGCCAAAAGCCCGCGCAGACAGCCGTCAATCTGCGTGACCATGGGAGTATCACCCGCATACCCGATCACATCGCCAGCACTCATGATGTCGCCGATCGCGCGGTCGGACCTAAACACGCCGGCGGCGGGGCTGTGGATAACGCGCTCCTTGCCATAGCCAGCGATAATGCCCGGCACGCCCGTGTTGGGCTGGGGTGAACCTTGGGTAATGACACGGCCCAGGAAATGCCCGCGCATGGTCTCGACCACGGCGTCGCAATCGACCGGCGCGGTAAAGCCCGGCCCCACGGCGATGACGGTAGGCGCCATGTCGCGCGTGGTGCCCAGGTTGCGCTTGGCCAAAATCGCGTCGACCACAGCCGCGGGTTTAAGCTCATCGAGCATCTTGGCCTGAGGGTCCACCACGACGGCAACATCCCCCGCTTGGGTAATCTCGAGCGCCTCTGCCGGCGTCTGCGCCAGGCGGGCGCGAATGCCCTCGACCTCGACCTCGCCCAGGCGAATGGCCTCGCAAAAACTGATTGTGCGACGGATGCACGTGGGGACCGCGATATCGGCCATGACGACCGACACGCCGGCGCGCACCAAGCGAGCGGCGACACCCGTGGCGATATCGCCGGCGCCGCGAACATAAACGAGCATTCCCGGGGCACCTCCCTGTGCTACGGTTTGAGCAGAGCAAAAGCGGTTCGACCGCTACTCTGATGATTATTTATTATCACAGTATTATACGGCGGTGAACAGATGGAAACGGTTAGCGGGAATCTTGCCTCGGCGCTCAGGATCGAGCCGGGCATTACCGCGATTATCGGCAGCGGCGGCAAGTCGACGTTGCTGAAGACGCTCGGCCTTGAGCTTATGCGCGCTGGCGGCCGCGTGCTCCTCTGCACCACCACGCATATGCTTCCCGTTGCCGGCGTGCCATGGGACGGGTCGAATCGTCGCCTGGACGCCGCGCCTTGGAAGCCAGGTGCCCCACACGCCCCAGGCTGCACCTGCGAGGCCTGCGCGGGGCTTGTGCGGGGAAGCATCTGCCAGACAGGTGTCTTGGACTCCCAGACGGGCAAGCTCTCCTCCCCTGCCGAGCCGCTCGACCAGCTGGCGCAGCGCTTTGACTACGTCCTGGCCGAGGCGGACGGCAGCAAGCGGCTCCCGCTCAAGGCGCATGCCCCGTGGGAGCCGGTCGTTCCCGCCGGCACGGCCAACGTCATCTGGCTCGTCGGCGCCTCGGGGCTCAGCAAGCCCATCAACGAAGCCGTCCACCGCCCCGAGCTCTTTTGCGAGCGTTGCGGCTGCGAGCTCACCGACATCGCCACGCCCGAGCGCGTCGCCCAGGTGCTCAATGCCGAGATGCAAGAGATGAAGCTCAGCACCGCACGCGTCATGCTCAACCAAGTCGACACGCTTGCCGACCCCACGATGGCCGACCGCTTCGAGGCAGCCCTCGGCCGCCCCCTCATCGCCACCAGCCTCAAGTAGCCGGCCCCATCTCGTCAGTTGCGGTGAAATACGGACTGTTTGGCCACCTGACGGCCGCAAACAGTCCGTATTTCACCGCAACTGCGGAGGGGACACGGCATCTTTGCTGCTAGCGAGGCACGTAGCGACCGGGCTGGGCTCCGGTAGGCTCGCCGTCGCGTGCCGCCAGTACGCCGTTCACAAACACGGCCTTGGCGCGGCCATGTGCCTCAAAGCCCTCGAGCGGCGTGTAGTCCACGGCCTGATGCTGTGTCGCGGCGCTGATCGTCCAACGCGCGCAAGGATCCCACACGCACACGTCGGCATCGGCACCCTCGGCAAGACAGCCCTTGCGCGGGTACATGCCAAACACGCGCGCCGGGTTCTCGCTCATCAGGCGGCAGAGGTCCTCGGGGCCCAGTTGCCCCTCAAAGCTCGTGGCGATCGCGACGGGACGATGCTCCACGCCGGGCCCGCCGTTGGGAATCGCGCGGAAATCGTCGCGCCCGCGGTCCTTTTGCCCGTGCAGGTTAAAGCTGCAATGATCGGTTGCGATAGTATCGATCTCGCCAGCCACAAGCGCCTCGCGCAACGCGGCACGGTCACCGGCATGGCGCAGCGGCGGGCTCATCACGTACTTGGCGCCCGCAAAGCCGTCCTCGCCCTGCTCCAGATAGCAGGTGTCGTCGAGCATCAGATACTGGGGGCATGTCTCGACATAGATGTTCTTCTGCCCGCGCGCCTTGGCAGCGCGAATGGCCTCGAGCCCCAGCTTAGTCGAAAGGTGCACCACGTTGACCGGAGCGTCCCCGGCCAAGTGCGCCAGATACAGCAGACGGCTCACGGCCTCACCCTCGCACACGTCCGGACGGCTGAGCGCATGCCCCTCGGGCCCATGGATCCCCTGCTCGTACACGCGCTTCTGCAGTTCATTCACCAACGTGCCGTTCTCGCAATGCACGCACAGTATGCCGCCAATACGCTTGAGCTCCTCCAGCACCTCGAGTGTCTCGGCATCGTCCAAGCGCAGGTGGTCATAGGCAAAGTAAGTCTTAAACGACGATATGCCCGCCTCGCGCATGGCCGAAAGATCGGCGCGGTTGCGCTCATTCCACTCGGCGAGTGCCATATGAAAAGCGTAGTTTGCCGTGCAGGTTCCGTCGGCGCGGCGATGCCACTCGGCAAGGGCATCGGGCATGGTCACGCCGCGATCGGCCGTCGCGTAGTCCACGATGGTCGTCGTGCCGCCGCAGGCAGCCGCGCGCGTGCCGGTCTCAAAGCTATCGGCCGTCCAATCCATGCCAGTCCAGCACTGCATGTGCGTGTGGCCGTCGATAAAGCCGGGGAACACCCAACAGTCGGTGGCGTCTTGGACGGTATCGCCCTCGCCCGGCTCGATTGCCGCGGCGATCCGCACGATCTTATCGCAATCCATGGCAAGATCGGCGCGGCGAAGCCCCTGGGGCGTCACGAGCGCGCCGTTTTTGATGATGATCATAATTGCTCCTTATTGATTGATGCAGTTGGCCACGCGATCAAAATACGAGCAGGCGGCAATATGCTCCGTTATGCGTCGCTGTCCCTTGACGGTATCGACGTCCCACAGCTCGTAGGCACGCGCCTCGACCAGCGCAACGTCGACGCGACCTTTGAGAATCGAGCCCCCGCCGTCCTTGCCCTCAAGACACATGAGCGCATCGAACAGTTCCGCCGGAAAGAGCACCGGACTCGAAGGCTCACCGTTGCACGCCAAGCGCACCGGATGTTTGCGACCACGCTCGTCAAACGCGCGAACCATGGCCTCAAAAGAATCCGAACTCACGAGCGGCTGGTCGCCCGGCAAAAAGAGGCAACCTTTCCAGTTGCGTTCGACTCCCCACGAAAGGCCCGCACGGACGCTTTCGCTGCGCAGCTCGCCATCGTGCAGCACGCACGGGCAATGCTTGTCCTCGCAAATCTGGGCGACCTCGGGCCAACGCGTCGAAACCACGACGTCAAAGCCCCGGGGAACCGAATCGATAGTCCGGGCAATCAGCGGCTCGCCATAGATATCGGCAAGCATCTTGTTAGAGCCAAACCGCTTGCCCTCGCCCGAAGCCATAATGACGCATCCAAGTTTCATGGTGATACCTCCCCTGAAACCATCGTACCCATAACTCGCGCCGCGGGCATCCACATCGAAAGCGCCTATCCCGCACGCCCGCGATGCAAAAAAGGGCACCCCGCCGGTTGGCAGAGCGCCCCCTTTACACGGCTTGCCTCAGCCCAGCTTTAGGCCTGGAGCCAACGGGCGGTGTTGCGCTCGTCGAGGGCCTTGAGGGTAGCGGCGGGATCGGCAACCTTCTGCAGGAACATCATGGCAGCGATGGCGTACGGCTTGTAGCTGGCCTCCTTGTACATGCCCACACGGTGCATGTCGAAGACGTCGGCGTTAACCTCGCCGTGCTCGCAGGAGACACCGGAGATGTCGGCGGGCAGCGGGTGCATAAAGATGGTGTCCTGGCCGTTGGCGGTCTTCTCCATGAGCTCGGTCGTGGAGCACCAGTCCTGATGGGTGGCGTTCTGGGCGAGCAGCTCCTTCTCGAGCGCAGCGATGCCAGCGTCGTCGCCCTCGGCGTACAGATTGGTACGCTTCTCCATGGCGGCAAACGGAGCCCAGCTCTTGGGGATCACGATGTCGGCGCCCTCGAAGGCCTCGGCCATGGTGTTGACCTGCTTAAAGGTGGTGCCGGACTCGGCGGCATAGCCCTTGGCGCGCTCGACGACCTCGGGCATGAGGTCGTAGCCCTCGGGGTGGGCCAGGGTGACGTCCATGCCAAAGCGGGGCAGCAGGCTGATCAGCGACTGCGGGCAGGACAGCGGCTTGCCGTAAGAAGGCGAATAGGCCCAGGTGACGGCAACCTTCTTGCCCTTGAGGTTCTCAAGGCCGCCAAACTCGTTGATGAGGTAGAGCATGTCGGCAGAGGACTGCGTGGGGTGGTCGGAATCGGACTGCAGGGAGATGAGCGTGGGACGGTGATCCAGAACGCCGTCCTCGTAGGCCTGCTGCACGGACTCGGAGACCTCGGCCATGTAGGCATCGCCCTTGCCGATGTACATGTCATCGCGGATGCCGATGACGTCGGCCATGAAGGAAATCATGGTAGCGGTCTCGCGGACGGTCTCGCCGTGGGCGATCTGGGACTTCTTCTCGTCCAGGTCCTGCAGCTCAAGGCCGAGCAGGTTGGCGGCCTTAGAGAAGGAGAAGCGCGTACGGGTGGAGTTGTCGCGGAACAGGGAGACGGCCAGACCCGAGTCGAAGATCTTGGACGAAACGTTGTTCTCACGCAGCTCGCGCAGTGCGTCGGCGACGATGTAGAGAGCCTTGAGCTCATCGGTGGTCTTGTCCCAGGTGTGAAGGAAGTCGCTGCCGTACATACCCTTAAAGTCGAGTCCGTTCAGCTGCTCGACGAGCTCGGTAAACTTGGCGTCCATGTAAATGTCCTTTCTAAAGGTGAAACGATCGCAATGAGTAGATGCGCTCCGGCATGCGCGTGTGGCTAGAACATGCAGAGCGCTATGACGAGGACCCGCCACCGTTGAGGAAGCATGGGAGATAACGACCGCGGGCCCCAAGTCAACAGGGGGTGCCGGGGACACGAGCGGCCCCCGGCTCAACAAAATCGAAGAATGGGACTAATCGATTTTGTTGTTGGTCAAACCGGCGCGGAACACGGTGGCGTCGCCATCGGCCTGGCTCGGATCGTAGAGGTTCAGGGCAGCCACGTACATGGCGGCAGCGGTGACCAGGTCGTCCTTGTAGGTGACCTCGTTGGGAGCGTGAGCCTGAGACTCGGCACCCGGGCCAAAGCCCACGCAGGGGATGCCGTAGCGGCCCTGGATGGAAACGCAGTTCGTGGAGAAGGTCCACTTGTCGCACAGCGGGCGACCGGTGCGCTTGTCCATGCTGGGCTCGCAGCCGATGCGCTCGTCACCGAACATGGCCTTGTGGGCGTCGACGAGAGCCTTGACGTGCGGAGCGGTCTCCTTGTTGATCCACGTGGGGAAGTAAGCCTCGGTCTCGTAGACCTCGCCGGTCCAGGACGGACGGTCGTACATGTACATGGAGACCTTCACGTCGTCGCCGTACTTCTTGGCGGCCGGCAGGTTACGGATCTCGTCCAGGCAGGACTCCCAGGTCTCGCCGGCGGTCATACGACGGTCGATGGAGATGGCGCAGGAGTCAGCGACAGCGCAACGGCTGGGGCTGGTGTAGAAGATCTGGCTGACGGTGCAGGTGCCGCGGCCCAGGAAGCGGGCATCCTCGAAGTGCTCGGGATTGTACTTGGGGTCGAGCATCTTGACGAGACCCTTGATGTCGGTCGACTCGTCGCAGCCGTTGTTGTTGAGGGCGCGGACGTCAGCGATGATGTCAGCCATCTTGTAGATGGCGTTGTCGCCGCGGTCGGGAGCAGAGCCGTGGCAGGAGGTGCCGTGAACGTCGACGCGAATCTCCATGCGGCCGCGGTGACCGCGATAGATGCCGCCGTCGGTGGGCTCGGTGGAAATGACGAACTCGGGCTTAATGCCGTCCTTGTTGTAGATGTACTGCCAGCACATGCCGTCGCAGTCCTCTTCCTGGACGGTGCCGACGACCATGATCTTGTAGCCCTCGGGGATGAGGCCCATGTCCTTCATCATCTTGGCAGCGTAGGTAGCGGAAGCCATGCCGCCCTCCTGGTCGGAGCCGCCGCGGCCGTAGATGATCTCATCGGTCTCGTAGCCCTCATAGGGATCGGCATCCCAGTTCTCGATGTTGCCGATGCCGACGGTGTCGATGTGGGAGTCGATGGCGATGATCTTGTCGCCCTCGCCCATAAAGCCCATGACGTTGCCCAGGCCGTCGACCTTGACCTCGTCATAACCAAGGTTCTCCATCTCGGCCTTGATGCAGGCAACAACCTCACCCTCCTCGCAGGACTCAGAGGGGTGGGAAATCATAGCGCGCAGGAAGCGAGTCATATCAGCACGATGGGACTCAGCAGCAGCCTTGATAGCGTCGAAATCGAGTTCTTTAGCCATTGTTCATAACCTTTCATACGAAGGAATCTACCTGTGAGGTGGCGGAGCGATACCTATTTACTCCGCCCTAACGATTAGCAAGTGGGATATTCGCCTTCCCAAACAATACGGCGATACTGGTCGGGATCCGTGTCACCTTCCGTGGAGAAGCAGAGCACGGAGCTCGTCTTGTCCAGGCCGATGAGCTCCTTGAGCTCGGCGTACTCGGGATCGAGCATGAGGGTCTCGACCAGGCCGGTGGTCACAGCGCCGGACTCACCGGAGATGACGCGCGGGTCGCCCTTCTCGGGAGCGCCCAGGGTGCGCATGCCGCGAGCGGTGACCCAGTCGGGGCAGGACACGAAGGCGGTGGCGTGGTTGCGCAGGATATCCCAGCCCAGAATGTTGGGCTCGCCGCAGCACAGACCGGCCATGATGGAAGGCATGTCGCCGTCCACGATGCGCGGATCGCCGTCGCCGGCGGCAGCGCCCTTGTACAGGCAGGCAGCAGGCGCGCACTCGACCACGACAAAGGTGGGCGGGTTATCGGGATACAGGTTAGTGAAGTAGCCCACCACGGCGCCGGCCAGCGAGCCCACGCCAGCCTGGACAAAGACGTGCGTCGGGCGGTTGATGGCCATCTCGCGCAGCTGCTCGGCAGCCTCGGAAGCCATGGTGCCGTAGCCCTCCATGATCCAGGACGGGATCTTCTCGTAGCCCTCCCAGGCGGTGTCCTGAACGATGACGCCACGCTCGCAGGCGTCAGCCTCGGCGGCAGCCATGCGCACGCACTCGTCGTAGTTGACCTCTTCGATGGTCACCGTGGCGCCCTCGGCGGCGATGTTGTCGAAGCGAGGCTTGGTGGAACCCTTGGGCATGTGCACGACGGCCTTCTGACCCAGCTTGTTGGCAGCCCATGCCACGCCGCGGCCATGGTTGCCGTCGGTGGCGGTAAAGAAGGTGGCCTGGCCAAAGTCCTTGGCAAGCTGATCGGAAGTCAGGTAATCGAAGGTGCAGTCGGCAACGTCCTTGCCGGTCTCATCGGCAATGTAGTTGGCCATGGCAAACGAGCCGCCCAGAACCTTAAAGGCGTTGAGGCCAAAGCGATAGCTCTCGTCCTTAACGCACAGGTTGGACAGGCCCAGGCGCGCAGCCTGACCGTCCAGACGGGCAAGCGGAGTGACGGTATATTGAGGGAACGACTGGTGGAAGGCACGGGCCTTCTTCACGTGGTCGAGACTCATGATTCCCAAGTGCCTGTCATCGCTCTTGGGCATCGTGTTGCCCGCCCACTGGATCTTATCGGCCATACGGTGAACTCCTTAAGTCCTCTCTTGCCGGCCCCCGCATACGCGTTTCAGCCCATTCCCATTCATGCGACTGAACTTTTATGTGGATGCCAAACAAAAAGTTTGTTAGTAATGTTCTATCACACTTTTTGATTGGTATACCTAACGAATTGTTTGTTGCCGCAATCGGTACTTTTTCGCCGCCGAACGGTCATGAATTGCCTTGTTGATGGATTTGTTTGCGGTCATGTGTGGTTTATGGCACAGTGAGTCCAAACTAATTTTTAGGAAGGCACCCATGACCCCGTCACAGATTGAGTTTTATAAGCGCCTTGCACACGGCCTGGCGCTCCAATTTGGCCCCAACTGCGAAGTCGTCGTCCACGATCTGGAGACCGAGGACGTGGACCACTCCATCGTAGTGATCGAAAACGGCCACGTCAGCGGGCGCAAACTGGGTGACGGCCCCAGCCATATCGTGTTTGAGTCCATGCACGAGGGCGCCACCGACGTACACGACCGCGAGCCATACCTCACCAAAACAACCGATGGCAAGCTGCTCAAGTCCTCTACCATCTTTATCCGCAACGACGAGGGCAAGCCCGTCGGCATTTTGGGCATTAACTTTGACATTACGCTCATGAAGGCTTTTGAGCGCTCGCTCGATGCCTTTACCGGCACCGGCGGCACGGGCTATACCGAGCCCGAGCCCATTACCAAGAACATCGGCGACCTGCTCGAGGACCTGCTGCACGAGTGCGAGCAGTTTGTGGGCAAGCCCGCGGCACTCATGACCAAAGACGAGCGCATTCGTGCCATTGGCTACCTCGACCGTCGCGGTGCCTTCCTCATTTCCAAGTCGAGCGAGCGCGCCTGCGAGTTCTTTGGCATCTCCAAGTACAGCTTCTATAGCTACCTCAATGAGGCCAAGGCGGCGGCCGGCGACAAGTAGGCACTCGCCTGGATTGCCCCTCCCCTTTTGGGCGCGAGTTCTGGAAAGCACGAATCCAAGACCGAGCAGCTTGGGAAGTTCCATATAATCGATGTCATTAGTATTTCGAAAGGATGGAACAGAATGGCGTTGAGCAAGGCATCATGCACCGGTCGCGGATTGATTCCGGCAATTGGTGGACATGTGCACCGCATGTTCGATGAGGGTGAAGACGACCTGTTTTCGCTGAGCCTTGACGACGTGATGGATGATCGCCCGTGGACCGCCGACGAACTCATGGGCGGCGGGGTTCGCCCGACAAGTGCAAAGCCCGTACCTTCCGCCACGCCCGCCCCGGCATCCGTGCCCGCGGACGACTTTGCCACCCGTCCTATCGTGCAGACGACGCGTAACGCCGCCCCTGCACCCCGTCCTGCTAGCGATCCGTCCGAGACGGCGGTATTTCTCGCTGCAGCGGCACAGCGCCCCACGGAAAACAGCACGATTCGCCATGCTGCCCCGCAGCAGTCGGCATACACGCCTCCCGAGCCCGAGCTCGAGCCGCCCGTCATGGATCTGGATGATCTTTCCAACCGCCAGTTTGCCTTTGATTCCTGGGCGGCGGCCGACTTGGACGAGACCTCGGCCGGCATGCCGGCGCTCGATATTCCGGTCAACCCTCTGTTTGCAGCTGCCGAGAAACGCGAGTCCGCATACGACAACACCGCAGCATACGCCAACCGCCCGAGCGAACAGCCTCGCGCCAGCCGCATCGAAACCGAGGATTACGGCCAAGCGTCGCGCGGCTATTCTCGTGACCCGTTTGCCGCCGCGCCCGCTCCCGATTACAACCAAGCGAGCGTAAAGGCAGCCTCGGCATCGTCGTATACCCACGGCACCGACGATGAGCGTGCTGCCGATTACCACACCGAAGAAGAACCACCGCGCTTTTCGGAGTTTTCGCATGCGGCAAAGGTTGTCTTTATCGCCATCATCATCGCTCTGCTCGGCGTGATTGCGTTTGAGGGATTCCAGCTATTCCGCGGCCCCACCGCGTCCGAATCGGCAACGCAGCAAAAAGAGGACGACAACCAGTACCTGGACATCAACACCCTCAAGGGCGACCCCAACAGCTAGGTTGGAACATAAGCTATGCCGCACCCCTGTTTACGTGCAGTTTTACACTTTTCCGTGATTTCCACGCGCCCATTTCGACACTTTTCCGTAATTTGGGCGGCTCGAATTTGACACTTTTCCGTACTTTCATACGGCTGATTTCGACACTTTTCCGGATGTTTGCCGAATAATTGCCGCGTAATCAAGCGCCGTCTGCACATCATTTCGCAGGCGGCGCTTGATTTCTGTCCGCGCGCGCTGATAGACTCCATCGTGCCCGCAAGGAGTGGGCGCGTTTTATCCAGAGTCGGGGTAGAGAGTTGGCTCCACGATCCCGACGCCAACCGGCCAAGAGGCACGGTGGCCCTGCCAACATCGATGAAAGGAGTCCGTATGGACAATTTCTCTGTGCGCAGCGAGCGCAACTTCCACAACCTGGTCGCCAAACCAAAGCGAATGCATCTTCTTGATAAGCCGAACGGCTATGCCTCGGCTTTGGTCAAGAGCAGCCTCTCCCACCAGATGCGCTTTACGATGCAGAAACTCGAGGAAGAGCTCTGCGCCGCCGGCGACCCGCACGTTTTGCAGATCAAGCTGCTCGGAGATGACTCGCGCGAGCCGTCGAGTTGGAAGCTGTTTGCAGACGGCACGTGCATCGCAAGCGGCTCGGGTGACTTTGCCCGCGAGTGCCTCTGCAAGGGTGCCGAGGTGTTCCTGAATCTGTGTCGCGATGCCGTCGGCGCCGCCGAGCTGCACCAGTGGAGCCAGGGGGAATATGAGCTGCTGAGTGCCGCGCGCGGGATTGCGGGGGCGTAGGCAGACAGACCAGACAGCTCGCCATACTGGTTGACGCTTCGATTCAAACAGCAGGGCGAAGTCGCGCTTACAGTCCCGCCATGCCAAACCGAATGGCGTTCTCAAAAGGCCTACCTCCCCTCCGCCTTCAGCTTCAACAGAAGGTCGCCCAGCTCGGGGCACTTACTGGTAAGGCGCGTCTGGGCTCGCTCGCCCATCCCCCACCGCTGGCGGATCTCCTGGGCGTGCGGACTCACGTGATAGTCCCCGTCCATCATCTGCTTGAGCAGCTTGGCGGTCACGCGCGCATCGGCTAGGGCACTGTGAGCGTGGCCCGTCGACTCGTCGAACTCGATGCCAAACCACGTCGCCGCGTCACTCAAAGAGACGCGCCCGTGGCTGCCCACTTCCATGATCGAGGTGTAAAACGCCTGCAGGTCGGCCCAGTCCGTAGGAAATGCGGAAAGGTCGATGTGCTTTGCCTGGCACTCGGTCAAAAGCTGTCGACGGTCCGTCCCGCTCCAGCAAACTATCTGGGCGGAGTAGCGGCCGATCCAATCGCTGAGCCTTTAGATCACCATGTAGAGCGGGTCGGCCATCGCGGTGTCCGCGGCCGATATCCCTGTAAGCTCGCGGACGGGGAACGCAACGCCTTCGGTAAATTCCGTCTGCACAAACTGCGAGAACTCGCCCATAACGTTGCCGTGGTAATCGAGCTTGACGGCGCCGACCTCGATAATCTCATTGCGCAGCCCACGGCGCCGGCGCTGCTTTGGCACCGGCGCAAACTCAAAGTCCAGCACAATCTGGCGCGCAAAGTTCGTCGTATCGATAGCCGAGATGCACGGCGTCTTTTTGTCTGGCACGGTCAGGACCTTTCTCCGTTGCCTGCCGCTTGCTACATAGGCGGCTACATTGCCGTAAGGATAGGCGCTCGTGCGGACATGAAAGCGGGGCGCAATACCATGCGCTGGTCGCACGCCATGCAGACGGCCCCAAGAGAATCGCCCGCTCTATTCAAATGCATGAAAAAGATTTGGGCCCGGTGACTTGAATCAGCGGTCATCCCGGGCCCATCAGAGCTCGTAGAGCTCTTGGTTGCTTTGGTCTCGCTCTTCACGGCGCTTATCGAACTTTCCGAGGCACTCAAGCAGCATTCGAAGCATAACAAGTCGCTGCCATTAAGGCACTGACCTCTTGACCAAGCAACGGCGCTGCCCAGCTCTTCACCACTTGGGCTGCCGTCGACTTTATTGTATCCGCGAGCATCTGGTTTACCAAATGGATTTTCGGTAAAGGAAGCACGGCACGCCCGCAAAACCACTACGCCCCAAGCGCCGCCATGGGGATCACCGCCACGCCGTCGTCGCGTGTGTAGGCAATGCTCCCCTTTCCAACCACGACCGCCAAAAACGCCGGCGCGGCATTCTAAGACGCGCTTTCCACTTGAAGCCATGTCGATTCTGGGACACAGTTTCCGCTTGAAGCCCATCCGGAAAGCACGTCCCATTCCGAGGCTTGAATCCGGGACGTAGTTTCCACTTGAGCTCCTGACGGGAAAGCACGTCCCACTCTGAAGCTCGATTCCGGGATACAGCTTCCGCCAGAGACCTCAACCGGAAACGGCATCCCACTCTGGAGCCAGAATCCGGGACGCAGCTTCCGCTTGAAGGCCGATCCGGAAAATGCGTCCCAGTCTGAGCGCTCATTCCGGGATGCATTTTCCGCGAGGGGCCGATCCGGAAAGGCCATCCCACTCTGGAGCTATAATCCGGGACACAGTTTCCGCCAACATTCCGCCGGCAGCCAACACGACAAAAGAAGGGGCCCCATTCCAGCAATTCGAGGACAGGCTCTTGTTCTCGAGCAGAGCTACCCCGCACTCACATCTCGGCAAACGAAATCAGCTTGGTATCTCCCCTGCTCGCCGCAGCTTCCTGACATCCTTGCGTAAAGCCACGCTTCGAGAAGATCACGTAGCTTTTATGCTGCCGCCTAAAGAGCTCGCTTCGGTACACGAGCTTTTGCAGCACGTCTTCGCTCACCGGTTCATTGCGCCATTTGCATTCCGCAAACAGCGCAGTGCCCTCGCCATCGTCAACAATCAAGTCGATTTCTTCCTGCGTATGCGTGCGATTATCCGTCCCCCACCAGCGCCCGACGCTCGCCGGAACCACATCAAGCTGGCCCGCCCGCGCGAGTTCGTACACGTATTGTCTGCATATAAGCTCAAAGACCGTGCCCATGTAATCCGATACGTGTGGCTCAATGCGCTTATACGCCATCTCGGCCATATCGTTTTGAATCAGCCCGATGTTCTGCGGAACAAACTTGTACCAGAACCTAAACATCTGGTCGCTCAGCAGATACACGGCTCGCTTATTGCTCGTCTCGTTTAGGGGCAGCTCGCGCTCGACAATCCCAAGCGACGCCAGTTTATCCACATAGCTCTTTACGTTGCTCGCAGGGATTCCCGTAGAGCTCGCAATCTCCGAGATCTTCGAGCGCCCCTGAGCAATTGCTTGCACGATCGCATCATATTGCTCGGGATTGCGGCACTCTTGCAATAGCAGGTTACTTGGCTCCTCAAAGAGATAGCCCGTAGGCGTAAGAAAAAGACGTTTGATGTTGTCCTTGAGCGGTGCGGCAGGATCGACTTTCTCGATATATGCAGGAATGCCGCCCGTCATGCCATAGCAAACCGCAGCGTCTTCGCGACCCATGCTCTGCCACAAGCCGAGGGTCGTCGTAAAATCAAGCGGCATGATCTCAAACTGGGCCGTACGCCTACCGTATAGCGGACTCTCGTAGCCCAACACCTGTTCCTCCATAAACGAAAGAGACGAGCCGCATAGAATCAGCATGAGCCTGGTCTCTTTGTACAGGTGATCAATCTTGTCTTGCAGCAACGAGCTAATCTCGGGATTCGATTGGGCGAGATAGGGATACTCGTCAATCACGACAATCAAACGTTCCGTGCGAGCCATGGTGGCCAATGCATCGAACGCCTCGTCAAAGCTACGAAACGACACGCCTGCAGCACCAACAGAGCCCGCAAGTATCGCCTGGCTAAAGCCATGCAGGTTTGCCTCTGCATTGGTACGACGAGCTTGAAAGTAAATAGCCTTCTTGCCTTGAATGAACTCTGTGATAAGGCGCGTTTTACCTACGCGACGGCGTCCGTAAATCACAGGCATCTCAAAGGAGCCCGTGCCATACAGTCGATTGAGCTCGGACATTTCTGCCGTTCTTCCGATAAACATAGGGCCATCCTTCCTTTACGTTATAGCTAGCTATATTATATCTTCCTATAATATAGCTAGCTATAACGTAATTCGACAAGCGGGCCACGCAAAAGGGTCGGTATACCACCGCACGTGGACCGTTCCGGAAAATGTATCCCGTTCTGGAGCCAAAAACTGGGCCGTAGTTTCCGCAGGTACAAGACGACGATCCGCCGCCTTTATCACATGCCTTCAAATATGCGATCAAGAAACACAAAACAGCAGATAAATTGCTCTTTTTTGGAAAAGTACACGTCCCGAAACTTACCAAGGCTTCATATCTAGCTACCGTTCACGGGTGCCGATTACCGCCCACCGATTCAGCTTCAAAAAATGACGTCAAAACCAGGCCATCTACCTGCATGGTTAGATTTTGGTCAGCTTTTGGTCAGCTGAGCGGCAAGTTCCGGCTGATACGTTTTTGCTACCCAAAAGGAGGCGGTAGTTCATGACCCATTGCAATGACCAACTCATCGACCAACTGCTCACCCAAGCCGAACAAGAGGGGCGCTGTCTGATTCCCCCGAGCGCGGCGATCCGAAAAGCGATCCTTCGGCGCACCGGCGACATGGTCGTCTCCCCCATGCCGGGCATGTTCGCGCGAAAAACGCGGTGGGATGAACTAAACCGAGTGCAACGCCATTGCGAGATTATCCGCGCCCTTGCGATCATCCACCCCAATTGGACGTTCTGCTCATTTTCGGCTGCCTGCCTGCTGGGGCTCGAAGTCTCGTGGCGACACCTGAATGTCGTGCATGTCTGCAGCTCGACAAAGCCGTCGGCTCGTCCGGGCGCACATATTCAGCGGCACCAGATTGAGCCGGCCGGAGCAATACACAGAGCCGGCATATCGGTAACGCCGCCCATCCAAACGGCCACAGATTGCCTGCTGCAAACTGGTTTTGCCGACGGCATGCCCATTGCCGATTCGGCGATCTCAAAGTTCGGCCTTGCGCGGGAACAGCTGATGGAGGCCGTCGAGCAACGAACGACCGCCCGCAATGGTCGCGCGATTCGCACCGCCCTCACAACGCTTCGATATGCCGACGCCCGCGCCGAGAGCGGCGGGGAATCGGTCGCCCGAGCCGCCATGATCGAGACCGGTTTTGCGCCCGACTGGCTTCAATACGAATTGACGGACCCCTTCGATTCGGCCAAGCCCATACGAACGGACTTTGCCTGGGAGCGCCAGGCGCGGGAACTCACGCTGGGCGAGCTCGACGGGCTCATCAAATATACCGACCAGACCATGTTGGCCGGACGCACCACCGCCGAAGCGCTCGTTGCCGAACGACAGCGCGAGGCGCACCTATCGCTCTACGGTCATCCTCTGCTGCGCTTTACCATAAACGAGGTCCGCTCGGCAGGAATGCTCGCCAAAAAGCTGCAGACGGCAGGCATCCGGCAGACCGCGCTGCCGACGTGGCTCAACGAAGTGGAGCTGTAGGAGCTGCTAGGCCGCGCATCGCCGGATCGCATCCCCCCTATCTGGGCCGCGTTTTCCCAACGGCCACGCCAACGGAAAGCGCGTCCCAGTCTGGACGCTCAAAACGGGATGCACTTTCCGGATGGCGGGCCTAGCGGAAAGCGTGTCCCGGAATCCCGTCTCAGAGTGGGACAGGCTTTCCGGTTGAGTCCTTCAGCGGAAACTGCATCCCGGAATAGACGCTCAAACTGGGACGCAGTTTCCGCTGAGGTTCTATCCGGAAACCGTGTCCCACTCTGAGCGTCAATTCTGGGATGAACTTTCCGCCTGAGGGTTCAGCCGGAAACGGCATCCCACTCTGAAGCGAAATACTGGGACGCAGCTTCCGGTTGAGAGCCGATCCGGAAAGCACGACCCGTTCCGAGACCGAATTCCGGGACGCAGTTTCCGCTTGAGGCTTCAACCGGAAACTGCATCCCAGGCTGGAGCCATATTCCGGGACACACTTTCCATTTGATGCCTCTACCGGAAAACGAATCCCACTCTGAGCGTCGAATCCGGGATGCAGTTTCCGCATGCGGCCCCGTTGGGAAAGTTCATCCCACTCCGAGGCTAGATTCTGGGATGCTGTCTCCGCTCCAAACAAAAGGCCCCGGCTCGCGATGGAGCCAGGGCCAAAGGCACAGCGTATGTAGTTGATGCTGAGCGCGAACAGCCCGTAAGCAATGGCCGTCTGCGCTCTACCCTACCCGCGGTGACGGACGCGGCTGTAGGGCGTATCCACCATGGGCAGATCCGGACGCAGCTTGCCGTCAAATGCGCGGTAGGCGTTCTGCACGGCGGGCGCCGTGGGGATCGTTGCGATCTCGCCGATGCCCTTGCCGCCGTATGCCACGGGCAGCAGCTCGTCCTTCTCCACGTAGATGGCATGGATATCCGGAATCTCGGGTGCACGGAACAGTCCGAGCGTGCCGTACCTTGCCTGGGGCACGCAGTCCTTGAGCGGCCAGTCCTCGGTAAGCGCATAGCCCATACCCATGAGCACGCCGCCTTCGATCTGACCCTGGATGGAGATGGGGTTGACCACCTTGCCGGAATCGTGTGCGGCATAGACCTCGCTCACGCGGCCGTCATCATCCAGAATGACCACATGCGTGGCAAACCCGTAGCAGATGTGGCTCTTGGGGTTGGGAACGTCGGCGCCCAGCTTGTCGGTCGGCTCCAGGTACACGTAGCCAAACTCGCATCCCTCGAGCGCCTTGATGGCAGCCGCGGAATCCTGAGGATGCATACCCTGGCCGGCGACGAGCTCCTGCGTGTGCAGCTGATAGGCGCGACCGTCGTCGTACTCGATCTTGACGCCGTCGCCATGCGCATTCACGGGAGCGGCGGGCGCAGACTTGCCGGCCTCGATGTCAAGCATGGCATCGCGCAGCAGGAAGGCGGCGCCGCGCACGGCCTCGCCGGTCACGACCGTCTGACGCGAACCAGACGTGGTGCCGGAGTCGGGAGCGTTCTCGGTAGAGCACTCACCGTTGGCGATGCAGCGAAGCGGCAGGCCGCATGCCTCGGCAACGTCTTGCAAAAAGACGGTGTTGCAGCCCTGGCCGATGTCGGACGTGGCGGCATAGACCACGGCCACGCCGTTCTCGACGCGAATCTTGCAGCGGCCGGCATCGGGCAGTCCCACGCCCACGCCGGCATTCTTCATGGCGCAGGCGATACCGGCGTGTCCGGGATGCGCGTAGTAGGCATCCTTGACTTCGAGCAGCGTCTCTTTAAGCGCCGTGGAGCAATCGGCAATCTGGCCGTTGGGCAGAACCTCGCCCGGCTCGATGGCGTTGCGGTAGCGAATCTCCCACGGATCCAGGCCGACCTTCTCTGCCAGCAGGTCGATCAGGCTCTCGAGCGCAAACTCGGACTGGCAAACGCCAAAGCCGCGGTACGCACCGGCGGGCGGGTTGTTGGTGTAGTAGCCAAAGCCGCGAATGTCGGTATTCTGGTACTTGTAGGGGCCGACGGCATGCGTGCAGGCGCGCTCGAGCACCGGGCCGCACAGCGACGCATAGGCGCCGGTGTCAAAATTGATCTCGCAATCCAGGCCGGTAAAGTTGCCCTCGGCGTCGCAGCCCAGCGTAAAGGTGCCGTCCATGGCGTGGCGCTTGGGATGGAACGCGAGCGACTCGGCGCGCGTGAGCTTGCACTTCACAGGACGCTGGAACTTATAGGCAGCGAGCGCGGCCAGGTGCTGGATGGACACGTCCTCCTTGCCGCCAAAGCCGCCGCCCACGAGCATGGTCTCGACGACCACGCGCTCGGGCTCGCTATCCCAGCCAAACATGTGAGCACACTCTTTGCGCGTGTCGTAGGCGCCCTGGTCGGTCGACTGCACCTTGACGCCATTCTTGTACGGGAAGGCAACGGCGCACTCGGGCTCCAAAAAGGCGTGCTCGGTAAAGGGCGTGGTAAAGCGCTGCGTCACGGTGAATGCGCTCTCCGCCAGCGCCTTGGCGGCGTCGCCACGCGTCACGTGACGGCTCTGGCATACGTTGTCCTTGAGCTCCACCGTGTTGCCAAAGGCAAAGAAGCTGTCGTGCAGGCGCGGGGCGTCGGCAGCCCTGGCCTCGGCGATGTTGCGCACGGGCTCCAGAGGCTCGTAATCGATCTTTACGAGCTTCTTGGCCTTCTCGAGCGTCGCCTCGTCCTCGGCAACCACCAGCACGATGGCGTCACCCACGCAGCGGGTGATATCGCCCTGAGCAATCATGACGTCCCAGTCCTGGATAAGGTGGCCGACCTGGTTGACCGGCACGTCCTCGGCGCGCAGGATGCCCACCACGCCGGGCAGGGCCTCGGCCTTGGAGGTATCGATGGAGAGCACACGGGCGCGCGGGTACTTGGAGCGCACGGCGCTGGCATAGGTCAGACCCGGCTGATCGAGCTCGTCGATGTCGTCGGGATACTTGCCCTCGCCGAGCACCTTCTTGCGCACGTCGATACGGAAGGCGCGCTTGCCCACGCCGTAGTCGTCGCCGCGCTCCAGATCATCGTCGATCTGCTTTTCGCCGCGGAGCACCGCAGCGGCCAGCGCAATGCCCTCGATAATCTTTTTGTAGCCGGTGCAGCGGCAAACATTGCCGCGGATGGCGTACTTGATCTGCTCCTCGGTAGGCTCGGGATCCTCGGCGATGAGCGCTGCACCCGCCATGACCATACCGGGGATACAAAAGCCGCACTGCACGGCGCCCACGGCGCCAAAGGCGTACACAAACGCCTCGCGCACGTTCTCGGGCAGGCCCTCGACAGTCACGATGTCGCGGCCGGCGGCAAGGGCGGTGGTCAGCACGCACGCCTTGACGGCCGCACCGTCCACATGGATGGTGCAGGTGCCGCAGGCGCCCTCGGAGCAGCCATCCTTGGCGGAGTGAATGTGCAGGTCGTCGCGCAGGTAGCGCAGCAGCGGTTTGTTTTGGGTCGTCGTGCGCTCGACGCCGTTAACGGTAAAAGTGAATTCCTGTGCCATGGTGATTCCCTTCTACACGCCGGCGGCGATGCCGGTGCGGTCGTGGATGGCGCCATGCGGGCAGACGACGGCGCACATGCCGCACGACAGGCAGTCCACGCCGTCGATATGGGCGCAGTTGTCCTCGATGCGGATAGCGCCGGCAGGGCACTTTTTGGCGCACATACCGCAACCGATACAGCTCGTGTCGCAGACCTTGCGCGCAATGGCACCCTTATCGGTGTTGTTGCAGCGCACCAGAATGTTCTGGTAGCCGGGGACGAAGGCAATCACGCGCTGCGGGCACGCCATGCCGCACAGGCCACAGCCCGTGCACTTGGAGCGGTCCACGCGGGCGATGCCATCGACCAGCGCAATGGCGCCGTGGGGGCAGGCCGTGACGCAGGCGCCACAGCCAATGCAGCCTTCGCTGCAGTGGGCGTCGCCGCCTGCGGAGGCGCAACCGCTTCCGCAGGCAACGTAGGCCACGTTATGTTGAATGGATTTGGCCATAAGAGACTCGCCTATTTCTTAAGAAGGTACGAATAGTTGTCGCGCACAGCCCTGATGGTCAGGCGGACGGCCTCGGGAAGACCGGTGTTGACGGCATCGACCGAGACGGTGCGGACCGTGCCGGCGACGCGAACCTTAAAGTGGTCCTCGTCCACGGCCAGGAAGCCCTCGTTCTCGGAGTTCTCCATGTCCTCCTCGCTCCAGAACAGGGTGAGCTTGTCCTTGTAGGGACGACCCTCCTGGTAAGGGCAGAACACGGCGCAGTTGCCGCACTCGTTGCACATGCCGTCGACATGGACGACCTGATGCTTGGCCAGGCCCGGCACCTTAATTGCCACGTTGGCGCGGTTGGGGCACACGTCGCAGCAGACCTCGCACACCGAGCCGCAGCCCAGGCAGCGAGTCTTGGTGCAGTTGCGCTTGTCGCGGCACAGCGACCCCTTGCGCTCGTAGCAGGTATCCTCGCGACCGGCCTGAGCATTCTGGTCGGCGTACTTGTTAAAGTCCACACCGGCGATGGCATGGGCGACCTCGGCGGCGTCGGCAATAGCCTCGACCACGGTAGCAGGACCGCGACGGCAGTCACCGGCAGCCCAAACGCCCTCGACGCCGGTGGAGGTGGCGGCAAGACGGCCGCGACGGTCGTGCTCGACGCCCGCGGCATCGTACAGGCCGGCATCGATGCCCTCGCCCACGGCGCAGATCACCGTGGTGGCGGAAAGCTCGACGGTCTCGCCCGTGGCGACAGGGCTGCGACGGCCGCTTGCATCCGGCTCGCCAAGCTCCATAACGTCGCAGGTCAGCACGGCGCCGTTGAGTGCCTTGGGCGCCAGCAGCTCGCAGAGCTCAACGCCGTCGGCAAGAGCAAGATCGAGCTCTTCCTCGTCGGCGGGCATCTGCTTCTTGGTGCGGCGATACACCAGGCGCACGTTCTTCACGCCAGCCAGACGCTTGGCCACGCGGGCCGCGTCCATGGCGGTGTTGCCGGCGCCAATGACCACGACGTCCTCGCCCAGCTCGAGTTTCTCGCCCTTCTTGGCGGCCTCGAGGAACTCCAGCACATCGAGCTCGGCACCCTCGCCCAGGCCCGCAGAGCCGGGCATCCAGGCACCGGTGGCCACGACCACGTCGGTAAAGCCCTGGTCCTTGAGCTCGTCAATGGAATCAACGCGAGCGTTGAGCTGCACCTTGGCGCCAAAGGCTAGGCAGAGCTCGGCATCGTGGGAGATATCGTCGCTCGCGATACGGAACTCGGGAATCACGTGACGGACCACGCCGCCGAGAGAGTCGCGGGCCTCGAAGATGGTGACGGGCACGCCGGCACGCGTCAGGAAGAACGCCGTCGCCAGGCCGGCCGGGCCGCCGCCGATAACGGCAACGTTGTGCTCGCCGTCGTTGGCGATGGCCTGGGCGCGCAGCTTGGGCAGCACGGCAGTCATGGCCTCGCGGGCGGCCTTGAGCTTGCTGGCGCGAATCTGGGCGCCCTCGGGCTCGTAGAACGCACGCTCGCAGGCACGGCCGCAGGGATGCGGGCAGATGGTGCCGGTAATGAACGGCAGGGCGTTGCGCTCGATGATGATGTTGAGTGCGTCCTCGTAGCGGCCCTCGTCAACGGCAGCCAGGTAGGCGGGAATATCCTGCTGGATGGGGCAGCTCGTGCGGCACGGCGTGGTAAAGCAGTCGGAAAGCGGGCTCTTGCCGGCGACCTTACGGTCGGGCAGCGGGCGCAGCGGCTTCTTGTAGAGCGGGTTGGTGAGTGAGTCGGTCTGGATCGCAGTCACAGCCTCGAGCGAGACGCCCGCGAACGGCTTGCCATCCAGGTCGGTAAACTCGCCGGCCATCTGGCTAAAGCGCTCGTAGCCACCAGGCTTGAGCACGTCGGTCGCCAGGGTGACGGGCCAAATGCCGGCATCGTACAGGGCGCGGATGT